>NZ_JBFAJR010000060.1:0-26591 GCF_040655295.1 Streptomyces sp. NPDC050448
GCCCCCGCCCTCCGGATCCGATCCGGAGGGCGGGGGCTTTGCCGTACGTCGGGACGGCCGTCACGCGCGTCAGGAGTTGTACGTCGACTGGGCGCGCTCCAGACCCTCCGCGATCAGGCACTCCACGGAGTCCGCCGCCCGGTCCACGAACCAGTCCAGCTCCTTGCGCTCCGTGGACGAGAAGTCCTTCAGCACGAAGTCCGCGACCTGCATACGGCCCGGCGGACGGCCGATACCGCAGCGCACCCGGTGGTAGTCGCCGCCCATCGACTTCGTCATCGACTTCAGACCGTTGTGCCCGTTGTCCCCGCCGCCCAGCTTCAGACGCAGCGTCGGATAGTCGATGTCCAGCTCGTCGTGGACCGCCACGATCCGATCGAGCGGCACCTTGTAGAAGTCGCGCAGCGCCGTCACCGGGCCACCCGACAGATTCATGAACGACATGGGCTTCGCCAGCACCACCCGGCGGTTCGCCGGACCCGGAGGACCCATCCGGCCCTCGACCACCTGCGCCCGCGCCTTGTGCGCCTTGAACTTCCCGCGCATCCGCTCGGCCAGCAGATCGACCACCATGAACCCGATGTTGTGGCGGTTGCCCGCGTACTCCGCCCCGGGGTTGCCCAGGCCGACGATCAGCCAGGGCGCCGCGTCGTCCGACATTCGTGCTCCTTAACGAGGACGACCGCCGTCCCGCTCCCAGTGGAG
Organism: Streptomyces sp. NPDC050448; assembly: GCF_040655295.1. NCBI lineage: Bacteria > Bacillati > Actinomycetota > Actinomycetes > Kitasatosporales > Streptomycetaceae > Streptomyces > Streptomyces sp. NPDC050448. The sequence goes on from NZ_JBFAJR010000060.1 coordinate 706, forward strand.
CCGGACGGCGGTCGTTCAGCAAGTGCTGAGGTGGGAAGGCGAGGCTCAGGCCTCTTCGCCCTCGGCGGCCTCGGCGGTCGGCTCCTCGGCCTGCGGGGCGACGACCTGCAGAACGGCGGTCTCGCCGTCGACGGCCAGGGTGGTGCCGGCCGGCAGGACCAGGTCCGACGCGTGGATGGTGGCACCGGCCTCGAGGCCCGCGATGGAGACGGTGACCTCGGTCGGGATGTGGGTGGCCTCGGCCTCGACCGTGATGGTGGTGAGGAGGGTCTCCAGCATGTTGTTGCCGGCGGCCAGGTCGCCCTCGGTGACGACGGCGACCTCGACGGTGACCTTCTCGCCCTTCTTGACGATCAGGAAGTCGACGTGGGTCAGCGTGCGCTTGACCGGGTGACGCTGAACGGCCTTCGGGATGACCAGCTCGGTGCCGTCGCCCGCGATGTCCAGGGAGAGCAGGACGTTCGGGGTCTTCAGCGCCATCATCAGGCCGTGGCCCTCGACGTCGACGTGCTTCGGGTCGGTGCCGTGACCGTAGATGACACCGGGAACCAGACCGTCGCGACGGGCCTGACGGGCAGCGCCCTTGCCGAAGTTGGTGCGGCTGGCAGCGGAAAGCTTGACCTCGGACATGCTCACTCCTCGTGGGGTGACGGAAATGGACCAAGTCACCCGGCCTGAACGGCCTGCTACGAAGAGCGCGTCGATAACGGAGCGCCGGCACCAAAAGGTGCGGCCTCCCTCGCCGAGCAACTCGTAGAGTCTACCCGGCGCGGAGGCCGCACCCAAAAGGATCTTCGCGCTACCGGTTACTGCTGCTCTTCGAACAGGCTGGTGACCGAGCCGTCCTCGAAGACCTCGCGCACCGCGCGGGCGACCATCGGGGCGATCGACAGGACCGTGATCTTGTCGAGCTCCAGGTCGGACGGGTCCGGCAGGGTGTTCGTGAAGATGAACTCGCTGACCTTCGAGTTCTTCAGACGGTCCGCCGCCGGCCCCGACAGGATGCCGTGCGTGGCCGTCACGATGACGTCCTCCGCGCCGTGCGCGAACAGCGCGTCGGCGGCGGCGCAGATGGTGCCACCCGTGTCGATCATGTCGTCGACCAGAACGCAGACGCGGCCCCGGACCTCACCGACGACCTCGTGGACGGTCACCTGGTTGGCGACGTCCTTGTCGCGGCGCTTGTGCACGATCGCCAGCGGAGCGTCCAGACGGTCGCACCAGCGGTCCGCCACCCGCACACGACCGGCGTCCGGGGACACGATCGTCAGCTTGGTGCGGTCCACCTTCGCGCCCACGTAGTCCGCCAGGACCGGCAGGGCCGAAAGGTGGTCCACCGGGCCGTCGAAGAAGCCCTGGATCTGGTCCGTGTGCAGGTCGACCGTCAGGATGCGGTCCGCACCCGCGGTCTTCAGCAGATCGGCGACCAGGCGGGCCGAGATCGGCTCGCGGCCCTTGTGCTTCTTGTCCTGACGGGCGTACCCGTAGGACGGGATGATCACGGTGATGGAGCGTGCCGACGCGCGCTTCAGCGCGTCGATCATGATCAGCTGCTCCATGATCCACTTGTTGATCGGAGCCGTGTGGCTCTGGATCAGGAAGCAGTCCGCGCCACGAGCCGACTCCTGGAAACGGACGTAGATCTCACCGTTCGCGAAGTCGAAAGCCTTGGTCGGCACGAGGCCGACGCCCAACTGGTGCGCAACCTCCTCGGCCAGCTCGGGGTGGGCGCGGCCGGAGAAGAGCATCAGCTTCTTCTCGCCGGTCGTCTTGATCCCGGTCACAGCACAGTCTCCTCAGACGTGTTGAAAGCTGCTCGCCCCCGTGTGCGTCCGTCCCGCACACGGTGAGCCAGCCGAATTGCGTGCACCTATCACGGTACGCCGTCCCAGGCGTACCTGTTTCCGGTCAGTTCACCTCAACGAGGCCTCAACGGGGGTCCGAGTCCTCCTGGACCGCCGACTGAGCCGCCGTCGCCGAGGCACTTCCCGGACGCTTGCGAGCCACCCAGCCCTCGATATTCCGCTGCTGGCCGCGGGCCACGGCCAGCGCACCGGGCGGCACATCCTTCGTGATCACGGACCCGGCAGCCGTGTACGCGCCGTCCCCGATCGTGACGGGCGCCACAAACATGTTGTCCGAGCCCGTCTTGCAGTGTGAGCCGACCGTGGTGTGGTGCTTGTGCTCACCGTCGTAGTTCACGAACACGCTGGCCGCGCCGATGTTGCTGTACTCGCCGATCGTCGCGTCACCCACGTACGACAGGTGCGGCACCTTCGTGCCCTCACCGATCGTCGCGTTCTTCATCTCGACGTACGTGCCGGCCTTCGCCTTCGGACCGAGGTTCGTGCCGGGACGCAGGTACGCGTACGGGCCGACGGACGCGGACTCGCCGATGACGGCCGTGTCCGCCACCGTGTTGTCCACCCGCGCCCGCGGACCCACCTGCGTGTCCTTGAGCCGGGTGTTCGGACCGACCTCGGCCCCCTCGGCGATGTGCGTCGTGCCCAGCAGCTGCGTACCCGGGTGGACGACCGCGTCCTGCCCGAAGGTCACCGTCACGTCCACGAACACGCTGGCCGGGTCGACGACCGTCACGCCGGCGAGCATCGCCCGCTCCAGCAGGCGCGCGTTGAGCAGCGCGCGGGCCTCGGCGAGCTGAACGCGGTTGTTGATCCCGAGGATCTGACGGTGGTCGGCGCCGACGGCCGCGCCGACGCGGTGGCCGGCCTCGCGCAGGATGCCGAGCACGTCGGTGAGGTACTCCTCGCCCTGGCTGTTGTCCGTCCGCACCTTGCCGAGCGCATCCGCGAGGAGGGCGCCGTCGAAGGCGAAGACCCCGGAGTTGATCTCCCGGATCGCACGCTGCGCGTCGGTGGCGTCCTTGTGCTCGACGATGGCCGTGACCGCGCCGGTCGCCTCGTCGCGGACGATGCGCCCGTAGCCGGTGGAGTCCGGGACCTCGGCGGTGAGCACGGTGACGGCGTTGCCGTCGGCGTCGTGCGTGGCGACGAGGGCGCCGAGGGTCTCGCCGGTCAGCAGCGGGGTGTCGCCGCAGACGACGACCACGGTGCCGGACGGCTGGCCGCCGAGCTCCTCGAGGGCCATGCGGACGGCGTGTCCGGTGCCGTTCTGCTCGTACTGGACGGCGGTGCGGACGTCGGCGTCGATCTCGGCGAGGTGCGCGGTGACCTGCTCGCGGGCGTGGCCGACGACGACCACGAGGTGTGCGGGGTCCAGCTCGCGCGAGGCGGCGACGACGTGGCCCACGAGCGAGCGCCCGCAGATCTCGTGCAGAACCTTGGGAGTGGCCGACTTCATGCGGGTGCCTTCACCCGCTGCGAGTACGACGACGGCTGCCGGGCGGTTGGCGCTCACGGGGATGCCCTTCGGCTTCGGGTGGTGGACCCGTGAAGGATACCGGGGCGTTAAGGCGCGGCAACGAGCGCGGGTCCCGACCGCAGGTCAGGACCCGAAGGCGAGCATCTGTGTGCTGTGAGCTCCCGGAGAAGGATTCGAACCCTCATTCAATGGACCAAAACCATTTGTCCTGCCCTTAGACGATCCGGGATGGTTCGCCTGCCATGTCCGATTTCGTTGATCGGACTCGGATGCAGCCCCTACTATGCCGCACCACCAGCCTTCGATGCGACGGTAAAGATCGGCGCTTTGGAGAACGCGAACCGCCAGGCACCCGTAATGGCCCTCGCCGGTGTTCTTCCGCGTGGTCTTGGGGTTGTGCCGCTCCAAGGTTGTCTTGAGCAATCCACTCGTGTCCGCGCCGCGCAATGGCCGAAGCCTCTTCCGTGGTGCGTTGCGGCTCCGGCTTCGGGAGGTCGCGCACCCAGGGGGGATCGAGCTCTTCGAGCAGCCCGGCTCGACCTGGATCCGGTCGTAGGTGAGGCCCTGGAGGCGCAGCTCGCGGGAGCGGTCGCGGAGGTCGCCCTTGGGGTTGGGGCGGTTGGTCCGTTCCGGTGCGGGCTCGCCCCCCAGGAGCCGGTTCAGGAAGCTCGCGCAGGTCCTCGAAGGTCGCCCCGGTTCGCAGGCCTCCGGTGCCGTCGCCGGGGCGACGTCGGATTTCGGTCATGTCGCCAATGTCGCCCGGAATGCGGGATTCAGGTCTCGGTCCGTGGGCGATTCAGTCGTACGTGCGATTGCCTTCGGTTTGCCGGAATTTCGTTCGCCTGCGTGCTGGGGGCGCTGCGTACGCTGGACGGCATGACCAGTACGGGGGAAGAGCGGGGCGGGGCCGGGCGGGACGGGCCGTTGTGGTGGGAGCGGCGGCGGGCGGCCGTGCTCGATGTGGGGCTTGCGGCGGTGTCCGCCGTCGAGTGCGCCGTCGAGGGGGTGTCCTTCGCGCGCGAGGCCGGGGTGCCGGTGGCGGTCGGGGTGCTGTTCGGCGTCGTGGTGGGGTCCACGCTCGTACTGCGGCGGCGCTGGCCGATCGCCGTGGTGCTGGTCGGGATCGCCGTGGCGCCGGCTGCGATGGGGTTCCTGCTCGGGGTGGTCGGGCTGTACACGCTCGCCGCCTGCGAGGTGCCCCGGCGGATCACGGCGACGCTGGCGTCGATGTCGCTGGCCGCGACCTTCGTGGTGATGTACATGCGGACCAGTGGGGACCAGGGGGCCTCGCGCTCGCTCGTCATCGTGCTGTCCGTGTTCGTGGCGGTGGCGCTGACCGTGCCGCCGGTGCTGCTCGGCCTGTACATAGGGGCGCGGCGCCGGCTGATGGAGAGCCTGCACGAGCGGGCGGACTCGCTGGAGCGGGAGCTGTCGCTGCTCGCGGACCGGGCGGAGGAGCGGGCCGAGTGGGCCCGTACGGAGGAGCGGACGCGGATCGCGCGGGAGATGCACGACGTGGTGGCGCACCGGGTGTCGCTGATGGTGGTGCACGCGGCGGCGCTGGAGGCGGTGGCGGCCAAGGATCCGGCGCGGGCGGCGAGGAACGCGGCGCTCGTGGGGGACATGGGGCGGCAGGCGTTGACGGAGCTGAGGGAGATGCTGGGGGTGCTGCGGGCGCCCGAGTCGCCGAAGCGGGCTCCTGCGGTGGTGCCGGTGGCCCTGGTGGGGAGTTTCGAGGACGGGCCCTCGCTCGGTGAGCTGGAGGCGCTGGTCGGGCAGTCGCAGGCGGCCGGGATGGCCGTGGAGCTGGATGTCCGGGGTGCGGGGGAGGGGTATCCGGCGGAGGTGGAGCAGACGGCGTACCGGGTGGTGCAGGAGGCGCTGACCAACTGCCACAAGCATGCGCCGGGCGCGAGGGTCGTGGTGCGGCTGGCTCACCGGGACGGTGAGGTGGCCATGCAGGTGGAGAACGGGCCGTGTGGGGCGGATGTGGTGCAGCCGGGGCTGCCGAGCGGCGGGAACGGGCTGGTCGGGATGCGTGAGCGGGTGCTCGGGTTGGGCGGGGTGTTCGTGTCCGGGCCGACGGACGAGGGCGGTTTCAAGGTGTCGGCGGTCCTGCCGGGCGGCCTGCGGCAGGCGTAGGGAACGGGTCCCCGGGTTCCGGGTCCCGGGGCCCCTCCCGGGGAAGGCTGCGGCAGGCGATGGCGGCGAGGTGTGCCCGGCGTCGCCCCGGCCGGCGTCCTCGTCGCGGCTTGTGGCCGGGCCGTGCCGTGCTGTGCCGGGCCCCCGGCCGTGCCCAGGCGTCCGGCCGGGCCGGGCCCCAGGCCGGGCCGGGCCCCCGGGCGTCCGGGCGGGCCGGGCGTCCGGGCGCGGGCGGTGGGCGGGGCCGCCCACGGCGTTGCCCGTCGGCTGCCGCCGGCCGCCGCCGGCCGCGTGGCCGGGCCGGCAGCCCGGCCGACCGGTGCGGTGCCCGCCGGGTTGCCGTGCGGCGGCGTTGCGGCGTGACCGGCGGGTGTGGCTCCCGGTCGGTGCCCGGGTCTGCCGCGCCTACGGGGCGGTGGTGAGGCGGGTCGGCTGGAGGCCGGTCAGGAGGAGGGTCAGGGCCTCGTCGACGCCCCCGCCGAGGTACCAGTCGCCGGTGTGGTCGATGCCGTACACGCGGCCTTCGCGGTCGATGGCGAGGTGCGAGCCGCCGTCGGAGTCGACGCCGAGCGGGCAGAGCTCGGTGGAGAGGGCGCGGCCGAGATCGGCGAAGGTGCGTGCCAGGTGGAGGCCGGTGAGGGGGTCCAGGCGCACGGGGACGGGCGCTATCTGGCGGCCCTGTCCGGGGGCGGTGACGGTGAGCCCGCCGAATTCGGCCCAGGCCTCGACGGCGGCGGGGAAGACGGTGTGCCGGTGTCCGGCGGGGGTGGTGTGGTCCCGGAGGGCGTCGGCCCAGAACTCGGCCTGCTTGATGTCCCAGCGGCCGGGCTCCCAGCCGGCGGTGCGCAAGGCGGTGTCCACGGCGGTGGGGAAGCGGGTGGCCGAGGAGCGGTCGTAGGAGGCTGAGGAGGTGGTCATGGTGGCGGGAGTCAGGCCTTCTCTGACGCGGGGGTGAGGTCGACGGCGCGTACGCCGAAGTGTGCGAGGAGGGCCTCGCAGGAGCGGCAGGGGGGTGCGTAGCTGCCGTGGAGGGGGTCGCCGTCCTCGCGGATCCGGCGGGCGGTGATCTTGGCGTGTTTCAGGGAGCGGCGGGCTTCGTTCGCGGTGAGGGGTTTGCGGGAGGCGCGGCGGCTGCGGGCGCCTTCGGCGGCGGTGAGGTGGCGGGAGAGCAGGATCGCTTCGGGACACCGGCCGGTGAAGCGTTCGCGCTGGCCGCTGGTGAGGGTGTCGAGGAAGTCCTGGACGAGGTGGTGCAGGGCGGGCGGCTGGTCGGCCTTGCCTGCGGTGCCGGTGAGGGTTTCGCCGCGTACGGAGAGGGCGGCGGCGACGGTGGGGAGGATCCCGTCGCGGCGGAAGCGCAGGACGGGGACGGCGGGTCGGCCGTCGGTGCTGCTCCAGCGCAGGCGCGGGTCTCCGGCCGGGCCGCCCGCCGGGCCGCTCGTCGGTCCGCTTGGCTGTCCGGCCGTTCCTGAGGCGCCGTCGGCCGTGTCTGTGCGTGTGGCGGTGTTCTGCATGGTCGCGTCTTCCCTCCCGTGGCGGCGGTGGTGGCCGCTGTCGCGCACGCCCCCGTGCTGAGGGGACAGCCTGTCAAATGTCCCCTGTCGTGTGGAAGCGGGGTCGAATATTCGTATCAATTCGGATGTTCCTGGCCCTCGCGCGGGTGCGGGGGTCGCGGGCGGGTGACGGTCTTGCCGGAGCACATAGGCTGTGGTGAACCAGCCAGATCCAGCAGGGGGCTACCGCCATGACGACAGGTCGGCTCGGGCAGCAGGCCGCGCCACCCAACGCCGCGTACTCCGGGCAGGTCGTGCATTTCCCGGACCCGGTCCGGGCCGCTCGGCATCCCCACGGGGTACGGATGGACGGGGACGGACATCCCGACCTCTCCTCGTACGCGCGCGCGGCGGTGGAGATCGCCGAGCCGCCGGAGGGCTTCGGTGTGGACGAGCTGCGGCTGACGGACTACGTGTCCGCGAACGCGGCGATGCAGGCTGCCGGCCATGCGCTGTGGGACACCGTCGGACCGGTGGCGACCCCGCACGGCTGGACCTGGCACCACGTGGCGAAGACGCGGCGGATGGAGCTGGTCCCGGTCGAGGTGAAGGCGCTGCTGCGGCATCACGCGGGGCTGGCGACGGCGCCGGTCGACCACGAGAAGCGCGGGACGCGGCCGTTGCAGGAGATGCGTCCGGTGCACCTGGGGCTGCCGAAGTCGGTGGTGTCGGTCTCCGAGGAGGCGGTGCAGGGTGTCGAGGAGGACCTCGGCTACCGGCTGCCGGAGGCGTACCGCGCGTTCCTGAAGGCGGCGGGTGGTTGCGCGCCGGTGGGCGCGGGGCTCGACGTGGACCTCGGTCTGCTGGTGGACCAGCCCTTCTTCACGGTGCGTGAGGAGGCGGCGGTCAACGACCTCGTGTACGTCAACAAGTGTCTGCGGGACCACCTGACGAAGGACTACCTGTGTGTGGCCTTCGCCCAGGGGGGTCTGCTCGCGGTGAAGGTGAAGGGCGAGGCGATCGGCTCGGTGTGGTTCTCCCCGTACGACGACGCACGCGACCGGGACGGCTGGTCGGTGCAGGAGCGCGTGGAGCGGTTGTTGCTGCCGTGCGGTGCCGATTTCGATGCCTTCCTCGAGAGGTTGGCGGGGAACCCGCCGGAGTTGGAGACGGTGGCCGGTCTGATGGTGGACGGCGGATTCGCGCGCTCGGTTCCCGTGTCCGGGTCGGTTCCGGGGCCGGGTGCGGCACCGGTGGAGGGGTGACGGCGCGATGGTGACGTTTGCGCAGGCGCAGGAGCGCGCCGAGGAGTGGATCAACGGAGACGTGCCCGCGTACCAGCACCGGGAGGTGCGCGTACGGGAGTTCGGGCTCGGGTTCGTGGTGTGGGCGGAGGACCGCGCGGCGGGTCCGGTGTCCGGTGGCGGCCGGCAGCGGCTGGTCATCGCGCGGGACAGCGGCGAGGTGACGCTGTGGCCCGGGCTGCCGGTGGGTGAGGTGATCCGCCGGTACGAGGAGGAGTACGGGGCTGCGGCCGCGCCGGTGGCGGAGGCTTCGGTGCCGACGCCGCGGATCGACTCGGAGCAGACCTCGTTCATGCTGAGTCCGCCGGAGTGGCTGCAGGAAGCGGCGGACCGGGCGGGGATTCCGGCGGCGCCGGCCCCTGCCGCGGCTGCGCCCGCGCCGCCTGTGGTTCCGGCGGCTCCGGTCCCGGCTCCGGAGCCCGTTCAGGCGTCCGCGGCCGAGCCGGTCGAGGCGGTGCCGCTGCGCCGCGAGGTGCCGTACGAGCCGACCGCCAACGACGGGGTGCCGGTCGGGGCCACGCCGTGGGCGGGGACCGATGTGAACCCCGGTGCGGACGACGCTTCCGTACCGCTGCCCGCGACGGTGTTCGCGCCGCCGCTGTCCGGGTCGGACCTGGAGGACACGGCGCCGTCGTCGGGGGCTTCCTCGGAGGCCAAGACCACGCTGATGGCCGGGGGCAGCCAGCTGCCGAAGACGGCGATCGCGCCGGCGGTGCGCCTCGGGGCCGATGCGGGCCCGGGTGCCATCGCCGATGCGCCGACGAGCCGGGCCCACGTCTCGCGGCCGGGCACGCCGCCGGTGACGCCGCCCGGAGCTCCCGGTGCGCCCGGTAGTGCTCCCGGTGCCCCCGGAGGCGGGCTGGATTATGCGGCGACGATGCTGGCGGGTCCGGCCGTGACGGGTCAGCCGCCCGCGCCTCCGGGTCCGCCCGGTGCTCCGGGCGCTCCCAGTGCTCCGGGTGCTCCGGGTGCGGGTCAGCCGCCGGCGCCTCCCGGTCCGCCGGGTGCTCCGGGTTCGCTGGGGCGTGGGCTGGATTATGCGGCGACGATGCTGGCGGGTCCGGCCGTGACGGGTCGGCCGCCCGCGCCTCCCGGTCCCCCCGGTGCTCCGGGTGCGGGTCAGCCGCCGGCGCCTCCCGGTCCGCCGGGTGCTCCGGGTTCGCTGGGGCGTGGGCTGGATCATGCGGCGACGATGCTGGCGGGTCCGGCCGTGACGGGTCGGCCGCCCGCGCCTCCCGGCCCCCCCGGTGCTCCCGGTGCCGGTCAGCCGCCCGCGCCTCCCGGCCCGCCCGGCGCCCCCGGCGGATCGGGCCATCAGGCCGCCACCATGCTCGCGGGTCCCGGCGTACCCCAGCCTCCCGGTCCGCCGGGGGCTCCCGGTGCTCCCGGCGCGCCCGGGGGCGGGCTCGACCATGCCGCGACGATGCTGGCCGGTCCGGCCGTGACGGGCCGCCCGCCGGCGCCTCCCGGCCCGCCCGGGCAGCCGCAGGCCGGTCCCGCGGCGCAGCCCCCGGCGCCCACCGGTGTGCCCACGGTCGGCCCGGGCTATCAGGCCGTCCTCCGCTACCGTGCGCCCGACGGCTCCGAGCAGCAGCTCATCCGGCGTTCCGCGCCCGGTACCCCGCACCCCGAATGGCAGATCCTGCACGAGCTGCGCGCGATGAACGTGCCGCCGCAGCAGGTGCTGGAACTGCACACCGAGCTGGAGTCGTGCGAGCTGCCCGGCGGTTACTGCGCGCGGATGATCCGGGAGACCTGGCCGCAGGTCCGGATCACGAGCGTGGCTCCGTACGGCAAGGACCACGCGGGCCGTCAGCAGGGCATGCGGCATCTGCTGACCCATCAGGGTGAGCTGCACCAGGTGGCGGACGGCCCGGCGCGCCCCGCGCCGGTACGGGCGCCCCTGCCGCAGGTGCCGCTCCAGCCGGCGATTCCGCTGGACGCCATCGGCGCCGAGCTGGCCGGGGCGTTCGGCCCGCAGGGCGTGTTCCGCTTCGACCAGCGGGCGGTGTCCCGTCAGGGCGTGCCGGAGATCGTGGCGCAGACCCTGGTGTGGGCGGGTCTGCCGACGGACTTCGGGCCGTTCTTCTGGGCGCAGGCGGTGCCGGGGCAGCCGGTGCCGACGCTGGCGGAGCTGGCCGCGCAGCGGCAGGTGCAGCCGGCGTCCGATGCCGGTTCGTACCTGGTCGTGGGCAGTGACTTCGGCAAGGCGCTGTGTGTGCAGTACGGGACGGCGCACATAGTGGCGGTTCCGGTGGAGGCCGGTCCGGGCGGTGCGCCGGTGCCGCCGCAGTTCGTGAATTCGAGCCTGCCGCAGTTCGCCCGGTCGCTGGCGATGCTGGGTCACATGTGGCGTCTGCGCCAGCATCTGACGCCGGAGCAGGCGGGGCGCTGGACCGTCGATTTCCAGACGAATCTGGCGGGGCTCGACAGCGCTGCGCTGGCGTCGCCGGAGAGCTGGTGGTCGGTGCTCCTGGAGCAGATGTGGGACGGATTGCTCTGACCGGATGATCAGTTGAATGGCCGGGCCGGGACCCCGTACGAGGGTCCCGGCCCGGCTATTCCGGCTTCTGCGAGCAAATGGCGCATCCTTGACAGGAATCACCCCGAGAGAGGCGCTTCCAGGATGACTGCACCCATGTCACCTCACGGACCGGGTTTCGCGACCGTGCGAGGTCGCGGCTACCGCACGGAAGAGGTCGACCGGTATCTCGCCCGGCTGTCCGGCAGCCGGGACGAGGCGTGGGAGCGGGCGGCGCGGCTGACGGTCCTGGCGAAGCGGATGGAGGCGGAGGCGGGGCGGCTGCGCGAGGCGGTGGCCGCGCTGGCTCCGCAGACCTACGACGAGCTGAGCGAGCGCGCCCGCCGGATCCTGCTGCTGGTGGAGGAGGAGGCGGCCGCCGTGCGCGGGGACGCGCGGGCGGACGCGGCGGACGCGACGGCTGCGGCCGAGGCGTACGCGGACCGGGTGGCGGAGCTGGCGCGGCAGGACGCGGAGGCGGTGCGCGAGCAGACGGAGGTCCGGGCGCGGCAGGGGCTGCTGCGGGCGGAGCGGGAGGCCGACTCGATCCGGTCGGAGGCCAGGGACGACGCGGTGGAGTGGCGGGCGCAGGCGCAGGCGGCGCTGGCGGAGATGGGGCGCCGCTCGGACGCGCTGCTGGCGGACGGCGAGCAGGATCACGTGGAGCGGTGGGACGCGGCGCAGCGGGAGCTGGCGGCCCGGGAGGCCGATCTGGAGGCCCGCCACGCGGAGCTGGAGCAGTGTGCGCAGGGCCGGCTGGCGCAGGCGCGGCGCGGTTACGCGGAGGCGGAGGAGTCGGCGCGGCACGGGCAGGAGGATGCCGAGGCGCGTGCCGCGGAGCTCCTTGCGCAGGCGCGGGTCCAGGAGGAGCGCATCGGCCGTGAGACGGACCGGATCCTGCGGGAGCACGAGGAGGCGCAGGACGAGATGCGGGCGCACATGAGCCATGTGCGCTCCAGTCTGGCGGCGCTGACGGGCCGGGCTCCGGCGGAGGGCTGACCCGGCGGCCGGTCAGGGTCTGTGGCGGGCGTAGTAGCGGGCGGCCCTCGCCCGGTTGCCGCAGGCCGAGGCCACGCAGCAGCGCCGCCTCGGGTGTGCCGGCAGGAACAGCAGGACGCAGTCCGCGCCCTCGCACTCCCGTACGTCCCGCACCGGGGGTCCGTCAGCAGGTCCGCCGCCGCGTCCGCCAGTTCCGCGGCGAGCCGCCGGGCCGGGGTGTTCGTGCGGTGCGGGGTCGCCGTCAGGCCGGTTTCCGGGGTCCAGGCGAGCGCGTCCCCGCCAGGCAGGCCTGGCTGCGCGCCGCCCGGGTGCCCGTCCTGGTCGTGCGGGGCGCGGGGGACCCGTTCTTCACCCCGGCAGGGGCGAAGGCGTACCTGCGCGATGTGCCGGACGCCGAGGTGCACGTGTTCGAGGGGGCGGGGCGCTTCGCGCCGGAGACCCGCCTCGGGGAGACCGCCCCGCTGACCGGGGAGTTCCTCGCGAAGCTCCCGTGACCCGCCCCCGGTTCCGCCGGGTCAGCCCGCCGGCTGCTGGGCCGGGGGTGCGGGTGTCGCCGCCGGTGCCGGTGCCGGTGCCGCTGCCGCCGGTGCGTGGCGGTACGGGTCGCTGCGCAGGCCGCGGGCGGTGACCACCACCGTGAAGGCGGCGGGTGCGGCGGCCGGCAGTTGCGCGGTCAGGGTGCCCGTGGCCGGGTCGTACTCGGTCGGCAGGGCGGCGGACTCGACCTCGACCCGGGCCTCCGGGCCGAAGCCGCCGCCCTCCACCAGCAGGGCGGCGTCCTTCACCGTCACGTGCGTGATCACCGGATTCGCGCGCGTGGCCATCTTGTTCACCAGGTACGCCCCGGCCGGTGCGCCCGTCAGCGCCCAGATCTCGGCGGGGAGGCGGGGGAGCCCGGCGCCCACGTCGGAGAGGAAGAACAGCACCACGTACAGCATCGTGACCGCGCTGAGCGCGACGTACTGGAGGTCGACCAGGTCGGTGCGCCCGCTGTCGTTCGCGATCAGCTCGCGCAGCGGCCGCTGCCCGGAGTCCGTCGGCTTGGGTGCGGGCTTGGCCATGCTGCCGTTCTCGAGGCGGATGCCGACGACCGTCTTCGCCGCGATCAGGGCCACGTACGGGCCCCCGAGCAGCGGCAGGTACACGGCGGTCAGGGAGGACAGCGGGCCGTGCTCCCCGGCGAACCAGGCGGCGCCGCCGCCGACGGTGAGCCCGTACGCGAGGATCGTGAGCAGGAGCCAGACCAGGATCACCGTCCAGGCCAGTGCCAGGGTGGTGGAGGTGGAGAGCCGGCCGTCGCGGCCGGTGATGAAGCCCGGATGGCGGCGCAGCCGCAGGCCGATCGGCCCGGCCACGGCGGCCAGTAAGGCCAGTGCGAAGAGTGCGGAAGCCATGTCGTCCCCCCGGAACGGTCTCGGATTCAGGACTCCGAGGTGTACTCCTTTGGCTGGGGTCATGACAAGCGGGAGCCGGTGCGCCCCTACTTCTCCTGATGCTCCTCCAGTATCGGGAACCGCCGCGGAGCCACCAGGAGCAGGACCAGCAGGGCCGCCACGGCCGCGGCGGTCGCGCCGAGGAAGATGTGGTCCACGGCGGCGGCCACCGACGCGCGCAGGTAGTCGGCGGCGGCCTGCGGGAGCAGCCCGGGCCGGTCGAGGGCCTTGGAGACGTCGTCGAGGCGGTCCGGCAGCCCGGTCATCGGGGCGTGGGCCAGCCGGGCGGCGACGGTCGCGTTGGCGACGGCCCCGAGCAGGGCGGCCCCGAGACTCTGGCCGACCTGGCGGCAGAACAGCACCGAGGCCGTCGTCGTCCCCCGCTCGGACCAGCCCACGGTGGACTGGACCCCGACGATCAGCGGCAGCTGGAAGAGGCCGAGGGCGGCGCCCAGCAGCAGCATGATCAGCGTGGGCTGCCAGGGCCGGGCGGGGTACGGGAGCAGCGTGAACGAGAACAGGATCACGGCGGCCAGCGAGATCCCGACGACGGCGGAGTTGCGGAATCCGATGCGCCGGTAGACGTGCTGGCTGAAGGCGGCGGACACGGGCCAGCTGAGGGTCATCGCGGACATGACGAGCCCGGCGCTGACGGGTCCGAGGCCGAGGACCGACTGTGCGTACGTCGGGATGAAGACCAGCGGGGCGACCATGAGCAGGCCGAGCGCGCCGAGTGCCAGGTTCACGGCGGCGATGGTGCGCCGGCGCCAGACCCACCCGGGGAGAATCGGTTCCTCGGCTCGGCGTTCGATCCGGACGACCACGGCCGCCAGCACCGCGCTCGCGCCCAGCAGCGCGAGCGAGGGCGCGGACAGCCACGGCCAGGCGACCCCGCCCTGCACCAGAGCGAAGAGCAGCAGTCCGCCGCAGGCGAAGACGCCGAGCGCGCCGGCCCAGTCGATCGGGCCGCGGCGCCCGGGGGACCGTACGGGCTCGACGAGGTGGCGGGCCAGCATCCACAGGGCCAGGCCGCCCAGCGGCAGGTTGATGAGGAAGATCCAGCGCCAGTCCGCGTACGAGGCGATGAGTCCGCCGAGCGCGGGGCCGGCCACGGCGGAGGCGGCCCAGACGGAGGACATCCTGGCCTGGATCCTGGGGCGGTCCTTGAGCGGGTACAGGTCGGCGGCCAGGGTCTGCACGGTGCCCTGGAGGGCGCCGCCGCCCAGCCCCTGGACGAGGCGGAAGGCGATGAGGGCGGCCATGTTCCAGGCCAGGGCGCACAGCAGTGAGCCGACGATGAACAGGGCTATGCCGAAGAGCAGGACGGGCCCCCGGCCGAGGGTGTCGGAGAGCTTCCCGTAGACGGGGAGGGTGACGGTGACGGCGAGCAGGTAGCCGGCGAAGAGCCAGGAGAACACGGAGAACCCGCCGAGGTCGCCGACGATCTGGGGGACGGCGGTGGAGACGATGGAGCTGTCGAGGGCGGCGAGGGCCATGCTCAGCATGAGGGCGGTGACCAGCGCGGTGCGCGGTGGCCGGCTGCCGCTCCCGGGAGCCGCCGAGGCCTCGGCTCCTCCCCCCGCCCCGGCTCCGGCCCCGGCTCCCGGCCCGGCGCCGGCTTCGCCCGTCTTGGCGGAAACCGCACGCCCGGCGACGGCGTCGCCGCTCTCCCCGGCGGCGTCCCCGGTGCGCTCTCCCGTGCTCTCCTCCGCGCCCACCAAGATCCTTTCACCGTGCACGTACCTGCGGGGAACACCCTCTCATCACGGTGTATCCGGCGGTATCCCCCAGAGACGATCCCCCAAAGGGTGGAGAACCCCTAGGGGTTGCTCCTCACAAGGGTCCAGGGCCTATTCGTCCCGGCGGAGGAGGAGGACGGCTCGGAAAGGTCCTTAACTGGTTCATACGAGCGGGGTGGGGTTAACCCCCCGGTGGATACGGCGATGGGCACCAGCGCGCCGGCCGCCCCCGCCCCGCAGACTTCACGAGGTCATCACACGCCGAACCGGCCACACGCCGGAACCCGGCCACACGAGCAGCAACGCAACGAACGAGGGGAAGCACCGTGACAACGGCTATGACCGAAACCAGGCACGGGGGTACTGGAGGGCATGAAGCCGTCGCGGCCCGGGCGCGCAAGGTCGTCAAGGCCTACGGCGCCGGGGAGACCCGCGTGGTCGCCCTCGACGAGGTGGACGTGGACATCAAGCGCGGCCAGTTCACGGCGATCATGGGCCCTTCCGGCTCCGGCAAGTCCACGCTGATGCACTGCCTCGCCGGTCTCGACACGGTGACCAGCGGGCAGATCCACCTGGACGACACCGAGATCACCGGTCTGAAGGACAAGAAGCTCACGCAGCTGCGCCGCGACCGGATCGGCTTCATCTTCCAGGCCTTCAACCTGCTGCCGACGCTCAACGCCCTGGAGAACATCACGCTCCCCATGGACATAGCCGGCCGCAAGCCCGACGCGGAGTGGCTGAACCGGGTCGTGGAGACCGTCGGCCTCGCGGGCCGCCTCAAGCACCGTCCGACCGAGCTCTCCGGCGGCCAGCAGCAGCGCGTGGCCGTCGCCCGTGCCCTCGCGGCCCGCCCGCAGATCATCTTCGGCGACGAGCCCACCGGAAACCTGGACTCCCGGGCCGGCGCCGAGGTCCTCGGCTTCCTGCGCCGCTCGGTGGACGAGCTCGGCCAGACCATCGTGATGGTCACGCACGACCCGGTGGCCGCCTCGTACGCGGACCGCGTGATCTTCCTGGCCGACGGCCGGATCGTGGACGAGATGTACGGGCCCACCGCCGACCAGGTGCTGGACCGCATGAAGGACTTCGACGCGCGCGGGCGGACCTCGTGAGCGCGGGCACCGTACTGAAGACGTCGCGGCGCAACTTCGTCGCGCACAAGGGGCGGATGGCGCTCTCCGCCGTCGCCGTCCTGCTCTCCGTCGCCTTCGTCTGCGGCACCCTGGTGTTCACCGACACCATGAACACCACCTTCGACAAGCTGTTCGCCGTCACCAACTCGAACGTCACGGTCTCTCCGAAGGCGGCCAAGGACAGCGAGGACACCCCGGACCGCGGCAAGCCCGAGGTGCTGCCCGCCTCGGTCGTCGAGCAGGTCAAGAAGGCCGAGGGCGTCAAGGGCGCCGAGGGCGGCGTCGTCTCGATGTCCGTCACGGTGGTCAACGCCAAGAACGAGAACATGGGCTCGACCACCGGCGCCCCGACCATCGCGGGCAGCTGGAACGACAACGAGCTCAAGTCGATGAAGATCACCTCCGGCCAGGCCCCGCGCGGCCCGGCCGAGATGATGGTCGACGCCGACACCGCCGAGAAGCACCACCTCAAGCTGGGCGACGAGCTGCGCACCATCGCCGTAACCGGCGACATCCGCGCCCGGATCAGCGGTATCGCCACCTTCACCGTGACCAACCCGGGTGCCGCGATCGTCTACTTCGACACCGCCACCGCGCAGGAGAAGCTGCTCGGCGGCCCCGGCCTCTTCACGCACGTCAACGTCACCGCCAAGGACGGGGTCAGCGACGAGCAGCTCAAGCAGAACGTCGCCGCCGCCGTCGGCGCGGACACGTACAAGCTGCAGACCGCGAAGGAGGCCGCGGACGCCAACCGCAAGAACGTCGGCTCCTTCCTCAACGTCATGAAGTACGTGATGCTCGGCTTCGCCGGGATCGCCTTCCTCGTCGGCATCTTCCTGATCTTCAACACCTTCTCGATGCTGGTCGCCCAGCGCACCCGCGAGATCGGCCTGATGCGTGCCATCGGCGCCGACAGCGGGCAGATCCTCAAGTCCGTGATCGTCGAGTCCTTCCTGCTCGGCCTCGTCGGCTCGCTCCTCGGGGTCGGCGCCGGTGTGGGCCTGGCCATCGGCCTGATGAAGCTCATGGGCCAGATGGGCATGCACCTGTCCACCGACGACCTGACCATCGCCTGGACGACCCCGGTCGTCGGCCTGGTGCTCGGCATCATCGTCACCGTCGTCTCGGCCTTCATCCCGGCCCGCCGGGCCGGCAAGGTCTCCCCGATGGCCGCCCTGCGCGAGGCCGGCACCCCCGGCGACAAGAAGGCCGGCCGCATCCGGGCGATCGTGGGCCTGGTCCTCACCGGCATCGGCGGCGCGGGCCTGTTCCTCGCCGCGGGCGCCGACAAGGCCGCGCCCGGGTCGCTCTGGCTGGCCATGGGCGTGCTGTTCACCCTCATCGGCTTCATCGTGATCGGCCCGCTGCTCGCCGGTATCGTGGTCCGGCTGCTCTCCGGCGTGGTGCTGCGGCCCTTCGGGTCCGTCGGCCGGCTCGCCGAGCGCAACGCGCTGCGCAACCCGCGCCGCACCGGCGCCACCGCCGCCGCACTGATGATCGGACTGGCCCTGGTCGCCTGCCTGTCGGTGGTCGGCTCCTCGATGGTGGCCTCCGCCACCGACGAGCTCGACAAGTCGGTCGGCGCGGACTACATCGTCCAGTCCCAGGCCCGCCAGCCGGTCGTGCCCCAGGCGGAGCAGGCGCTGCGCGCCACCAAGGGCCTCGACCACGTCACCGCGTACCGGGAGGTGAAGGCGAAGATCACCGCCCCC
The DNA here is from genome assembly GCF_040655295.1 of Streptomyces sp. NPDC050448. Lineage (NCBI taxonomy): Bacteria > Bacillati > Actinomycetota > Actinomycetes > Kitasatosporales > Streptomycetaceae > Streptomyces > Streptomyces sp. NPDC050448. The sequence continues at coordinate 18,527 of NZ_JBFAJR010000060.1, forward strand.
GGCGGCTCCGCCGAGGACGGCTTCCTGAACGTCACCGACCCGACCTACGTCCAGGACGTCCGGCGCAAGATGGTGGCCGGCGAGCACGCGGCGGCGTACGGCAAGGGTGCGATGTCGGTCGGCTCGATCTACGCGAACGAGCACCACGTCAAGACCGGCGACGAGATGACGGTCGCCTTCCCCGACGGCCAGACCGCCAAGCTGAAGGTCGCCGCGATCACCTCCGACGAGGGCAACATCGACAAGGGCGCGATGTACATCAGCACCGCGACCGCGGCGCAGTACATCCCGGCCGACCGGATGCCCCTGCCCTTCATGCTGCTGGCCAAGGCCGCCGACGGGAAGGCCGACTCCGCGTACGCGGCCGTCAAGGCCGCGCTGGCGCAGTACCCGCAGTACGACGTGCGCAACCAGACCGACTACAAGAAGGCCCTCCAGGACCAGGTCGGCCAGCTGCTGAACATGGTCTACGGGCTGCTCGCCCTCGCGATCATCGTGGCGGTCCTGGGCGTCGTGAACACCCTCGCCCTCTCGGTGGTCGAGCGGACCCGCGAGATCGGCCTGATGCGCGCCATCGGCCTCTCCCGCCGCCAGCTGCGCCGCATGATCCGCCTGGAGTCGGTGGTCATCGCCCTCTTCGGTGCCCTCCTGGGCCTCGGCCTGGGCATGGGCTGGGGAGCCACCGCGCAGCAGCTGCTCGCCCTCCAGGGCCTGAAGGTGCTGGAGATCCCCTGGCCGACGATCATCGGCGTCTTCGCCGGGTCGGCCTTCGTGGGCCTGTTCGCCGCACTGGTCCCGGCCTTCCGGGCAGGGCGGATGAACGTACTGAACGCGATCGCGAGCGAGTAGCTGCGCGGTCGTACGGGGGGAACGCCGGCCCCGGTCAGCCCTCACGGGCGGACCGGGGCCGGCTTCGTCACTCCCCGCAGTGACCGCAATCCCTCGCGCGGGTGACGGACCGGCGTCGTAGGGTGGAAGCCCCGGCCCGTGAGACGTGTCGGGCCCTTCGCGTTGCCCCTTCACCGGACGGAAGCCTCCTTTCATGAGCCTGCACGGACTGCTCGACGCCGTCACCCGGGACCCGGCCCTCGCCGAGGCGGTCACCGCGGCCGGGGACGGCAACCGCATGCACGTGGACCTCGTCGGACCCCCGGCCGCACGGCCCTTCGCCATCGCCGCGCTGGCCGCCCGGACCGAGCGGACCGTGCTCGCGGTCACCGCCACCGGGCGGGAGGCCGAGGACCTGGCCGCCGCGCTGCGGTCCTTCCTGCCGCCCGACGAGGTGGCCGAGTACCCGTCCTGGGAGACCCTTCCGCACGAGCGGCTCTCGCCGCGCAGCGACACCGTGGGCCGACGGCTCGCCGTACTGCGCCGGCTCGTGCACCCGAGCAAGGACGACCCGGCCGCAGGGCCCGTCTCCGTCGTCGTCGCGCCCATCCGGTCCGTGCTCCAGCCGCAGGTCAAGGGACTCGGAGAACTGGTCCCGGTGAGTCTGCGCCAGGGCGGGAGCGCCGATCTGGGGGAGATCACCGAGGCGCTGGCCGCAGCCGCGTACGCCCGCGTCGAGCTCGTCGAGAAGCGCGGGGAGTTCGCCGTGCGCGGCGGCATCCTGGACGTGTTCCCGCCCACCGAGGAGCACCCGCTGCGCGTGGAGTTCTGGGGCGACGAGGTCGAGGAGATCCGCTACTTCAAGGTCGCCGACCAGCGCTCCCTCGAGGTCGCCGAGCACGGGCTGTGGGCCCCGCCCTGCCGGGAGCTGCTGCTGACCGACGAGGTGCGGGAGCGGGCCGCGGCCCTCGCCGAGGAGCACCCCGAGCTCGGCGAACTGCTGAACAAGATCGCCGAGGGGATCGCGGTGGAGGGCATGGAGTCCCTCGCCCCGGTCCTGGTCGACGACATGGAACTGCTGATCGACGTCCTGCCGGCCGGGTCCATGGCCGTGGTGTGCGACCCGGAGCGGGTGCGCACCCGGGCCGCGGACCTGGTGGCGACCTCGCAGGAGTTCCTGATGGCCTCCTGGGCCGCCACCGCCGGCGGCGGCGAGGCCCCGATCGACGTCGGCGCGGCCTCGCTGCGCGGGATCGCGGACGTCCGGGAGCACGCGCGCGAGCTGGGCATGATGTGGTGGTCGGTGTCCCCCTTCGCCGCCGACGAGGTGGTGGGCGCCGCGGTGGCATCAGCCGGCGAGCCGGCGGTTCTCAAGCTCGGCATGCACGCCCCCGAGGCCTACCGCGGCGACACCGCCCGGGCCCTCGCCGACACCAAGGGCTGGATCGCCGACGGCTGGCACACCGTCTACCTCACCGAGGGCCACGGCCCGGCCGCCCGCACCGTCGAGGTGCTCGGCGGCGAGGGCATCGCGGCCCGGCTCGAGGCCGACCTGCGCACCCTGGAGCCCAGCCTCGTCCACGTCGCCTGCGGCTCCCTCGACAACGGCTTCGTCGACCCGGTCCTGCGCCTCGCGGTCCTCACCGAGACCGACCTGACGGGCCAGCGCACCGCGACCAAGGACCTGGGCCGGATGCCGACCCGGCGCCGCAAGACCATCGACCCCCTCACCCTGGAGGTCGGCGACTACATCGTCCACGAGCAGCACGGCGTCGGCCGCTACATCGAGATGGTGCAGCGCACGGTGCAGGGCGCCACCCGCGAGTACCTGCTCGTCGAGTACGCCCCCGCCAAGCGCGGCCAGCCCGGCGACCGCCTCTACATCCCCACCGACCAGCTGGAGCAGGTCACCAAGTACGTCGGCGGCGAGGCCCCGACCCTGCACCGGCTCGGCGGCGCCGACTGGACCAAGACCAAGGCGCGCGCCAAGAAGGCGGTCAAGGAGATCGCCGCCGACCTCATCAAGCTGTACAGCGCGCGCATGGCGGCCCCCGGCCACGTCTTCGGCCCGGACACCCCCTGGCAGCGCGAGCTGGAGGACGCCTTCCCGTACGCGGAGACGCCCGACCAGCTCACCACCATCGCCGAGGTCAAGGAGGACATGGAGAAGTCCGTCCCCATGGACCGGCTGATCTGCGGCGACGTCGGCTACGGTAAAACCGAGATCGCGGTCCGGGCGGCCTTCAAGGCGGTCCAGGACGGCAAGCAGGTCGCCGTCCTCGTCCCCACCACCCTGCTGGTGCAGCAGCACTTCGGGACCTTCTCCGAGCGCTACAGCCAGTTCCCGGTCAACGTGAAGGCGCTGTCCCGCTTCCAGAGCGACACCGAGTCCAAGGCCACCATGGAGGGCCTGAGGGAGGGCTCGGTGGACGTGGTCATCGGCACGCACCGGCTGTTCTCGCAGGAGACGAAGTTCAAGGACCTGGGCCTGGTCATCGTCGACGAGGAGCAGCGCTTCGGCGTCGAGCACAAGGAGCAGCTGAAGAAGCTGCGCGCCAACGTGGACGTGCTCACCATGTCCGCGACCCCGATCCCGCGCACCCTGGAGATGGCGGTGACCGGCATCCGCGAGATGTCGACCATCACCACCCCGCCGGAGGAGCGCCACCCGGTGCTCACCTTCGTCGGCCCGTACGAGGAGAAGCAGATCGGCGCGGCCGTCCGGCGCGAACTGCTGCGCGAGGGCCAGTGCTTCTACATCCACAACCGGGTCGAGTCCATCGACCGGGCGGCCGCCAAGCTGCGCGAGATCGTGCCCGAGGCGCGGATCGCGACGGCGCACGGGCAGATGTCCGAACAGGCCCTGGAACAGGTCGTGGTGGACTTCTGGGAGAAGAAGTTCGACGTGCTCGTCTCGACGACGATCGTCGAGTCCGGCATCGACATCTCCAATGCCAACACCCTCATCGTGGAGCGCGGCGACAACTTCGGCCTGTCCCAGCTCCACCAGCTGCGCGGCCGTGTCGGCCGCAGCCGCGAGCGCGGGTACGCCTACTTCCTGTACCCGCCGGAGAAGCCGCTGACCGAGACCGCGCACGAGCGGCTCGCGACGATCGCCCAGCACACCGAGATGGGCGCGGGCATGTACGTGGCGATGAAGGACCTGGAGATCCGCGGCGCGGGCAACCTGCTCGGCGGCGAGCAGTCCGGCCACATCGCGGGCGTCGGCTTCGACCTGTACATCCGCATGGTCGGCGAGGCCGTCGCCGACTACCGGGCCGCCGTCGAGGGCGGGGTGGAGGAGGAGCCGCCGCTCGAGGTCAAGATCGAGCTGCCGGTCGACGCGCACGTCCCGCACGACTACGCGCCGGGCGAGCGGCTGCGCCTGCAGGCGTACCGGTCCATCGCGTCGGCGAACTCCGAGGCGGACGTCAAGGCCGTACGGGAGGAGCTCCACGACCGCTACGGCAAGCTGCCGGAGCCGGTGGAGAACCTGCTGCTGGTGGCGGGGCTGCGGATGCTGGCGCGGGCCTGCGGAGTCGGCGACATCACCCTCCAGGGCGTCAACATCCGCTTCGGGCCGGTGGAGTTGCGGGAATCGCAGGAGCTGCGCCTCAAGCGGCTCTACCCGGGCTCGGTGCTCAAGCCGGCCACCTCGCAGGTGCTGATCCCGCGGCCGAAGACGGCCCGGGTCGGCGGGAAGCCGCTGGTCGGGCGGGAACTGCTGGCCTGGACCGGGGAGTTCCTCACCACGATCCTCGGGTCGTGACACGCGCGCGGCCGGGGACCCGCGGGTCCCCGGCCGCGGTGCGGGCCGGCCGGGTGCGGGCCGGCCGGGTGCGGGCTGCCCGGGTGCGGGCCGGCCGCGGTGCGGGCCGGCCGGGGGCTCAGACCGATTCGCCGGGGACGCCGCCGCCCAGCTTCGACAGGTCCAGGACGTCCGCGTCGGCCGGCAGGGCCACGTCGACCGGCGTGCCGAAGGCGGAGAAGAGGACCTCCCCGGTCTCGTCCCCCGAGATGGTGGACTTGAGCAGGTACGGAGTGCCCTGGGTGGCTATGTAGTCGGTCTCCGTGCCCTGCTTGGCCGCCGTGGTGATCGCCAGCGCCTGCTTGCCGTCGATGGTGACCGTCTCGCCCTTGCGGGCCAGCGGGTTGGCCCTGGTGCTGCCGCCCGTCAGCTTGTCCAGGTCGCAGACATGGGTCATCGAGGCGGCGCGGGAGTCGGAGAGCGGCACCTTCAGCCACCGGTCGGCGAGCATCGTGACCATCGCGTCCACCTGCTTCTTCGGGGTGTGCTTCTGTGCGGCCGCGCCCCGCCAGTAGTCCTCGTCGCCCTTGAAGTGGATGAGGTCGGCGGACTTGATGATGTTCAGCTTGCCCATTCCGTCGTACCGGATCACGCCGTTGCAGCTGCCCTTCTTGTCGAGGGACAGCTCGAACTCCATCGGCTTGCCCTCCTCGCGCACCTTCGCGACGACATGGGCCGACTCGACCTTGCGCATGGCCTCGTACGACTGGCTCAGGATCTCGGTGCCCGACAGGTCCGCGAGCACGCCGGTGCCCTTGTCCTTTTCCCGGCCCTTGGCCGTGGGCGACGGCGTGGCCCCGCCCGAGGCCTGCGCGCGGGCCGCCCTGCCGACGTCGGCGGCCTTGCCCCCGCCCCCGGGCAGGCATGCCGTCGTCAGCCCGAACAGGGCCGTCGTGGTCAGCACCGACACGCCGATGGTCCGGCTCCGCATGTGGATTCCCCCTTGGAACAGCAACTCGAATGCCGAGGGTAGTCGCCGCCGGTCAGGGGGCGTCGACGATTTCCGCCGGGGCCGCACGGCCCCGTCGGCCGGGGTGTGCGGCGACCCTGCAACGGTTGCGCGCATCCCCTCACTCGCGGCCGGAAACGCTGTATACGCTCAGACCCGAAACTTCGTCGACACGGTCCGTCAGGAGCAGCGATGCACGGCCCCGGCCTCCCGCCGCAGCAAGGCCCCCAGCCCAGTGCCGGGGGAGTCGTGGCACTGCGCGTGCTGTTCGCCCTGCTGCCCGTCCTGAGCTGCGGCTTCCTGGGCTGGGGCACGATGCTGCGGCTCGCGGTCGTCACCCGCAAGCCCCGGGACTGGTGGCTGCTGGCCGCCAACTGCGGGCTCAGCGTCTTCTGGATAGCGCTGATCGGCGCCGACCCGACGCCCAACACCGATGGCTGGCAGGGCAATACCGGCGCCTTCGGCATCATCATCACCGGCTTCCTGACCTGCGTGTACTTCCTCGTCGCCGACATACGCCACCACGGAGCGGCCCAGGCAGCGGCCCGGACCGCCCCCTGGTACCCGGCGCAGCCCTCGCCGTACGTGCCGCCGCAGCAGCAGGCCCGGCCGGCGTACGGGTACCCGCCGGTCCAGCAGCAGACGCCGACCCCGACCCCGGTCCCGGCTCCGGGCCCCGGCCCGGCCACCCCGCCGCGGATCGGGCAGGTCCGCGCCGAGCTCGACGAGCTGAGCGAGCTGCTGCGCAAGCAGACGCCGAACCCGCACGGGAACCCGCCCGCGAACCCGCCCGCGCACCCGAACCCGAACACGCCCGGCCGCGAGGGTGAGGGACCGGCCCGGTGACCGACGACCGGATCATCGGCGAGCGCTACCGGCTGGCCTCCGTCCTGGGGCAGGGCGGCATGGGCCAGGTCTGGACGGCGTACGACCAGCGGCTGGACCGCCGCGTCGCCGTCAAGATGCTGCGCCCCGACAAGGTGGCGGGCCCCGGCTCCGTCGCGGACGAGCTGCGCCGCCGCTTCGTGCGCGAATGCCGGGTCACGGCGCAGGTGGACCACCCGGGCCTGGTCACGGTCCACGACGCGGGCAGCGACGGCGACGAGCTGTTCCTCGTGATGGGCTACGTCGAGGGCACCGACCTCGCCGACCACCTCGCGCAGCACGACCCGTACCCCTGGCCGTGGGCGGTCGCCGTGGTCGCGCAGCTGTGCGGGGTGCTGTCGGCCGTGCACGCGGTGCCGATCGTGCACCGCGACCTGAAGCCGCGCAATGTGATGGTCCGCCCGGACGGCACCGTGCTGGTCCTGGACCTCGGTGTCGCCTCGGTGATGGACACCGACACCACCCGCCTCACCAGCACCGGCACACCGATCGGCAGCCCGGCGTACATGGCGCCCGAGCAGGCGATGAGCGGCGCGGTGGGCCCCTACACCGACCTCTACGCCCTCGGCGTCCTGCTCTACGAACTCCTCACCGGCAACGTCCCGTTCGCCGGGTCCACCGCGCTCGGCGTGCTGCACCGCCACCTGTACGAGCCGCCGGTCCCGGTGCGCCGGCTGCGCCCGGAGATCCCGCACGAGCTCGAGGCGATCCTGCTCCACCTCCTGGCGAAGGACCCGCAGGACCGGCCCGCCTCCGCGCAGCGGGTGTACGAGGCCCTCGCACCGCTGCTGCCCAAGCAGGGCACCCCGGCGGGCGCGCTCGACCCGACCCGCCCCTTCCTGCGCCCGCAGGCCCCCTGGCCGGACCGCACCGCCACCATCCCGCCGCAGCCGACCGCTCCGCCGACGCCGCCCCGGCCGGACATCCCGGCCGCGGTGGACGAGGCCCGCAGCCTCCTGGACCAGGGCCGCCTCACCCAGGCCGTGGACATCCTCGGCGGGATCCTCCCGGCCGCGGCGGCCGAGCACGGCGAGCACTCGCCGGTGGTCCGCTCCCTGCGCAAGCAGTACGCCGCCACGCTGATGGACGACGGCCAGTACCGCCGCGCCCTGCCCGAACTGCGCCGCCTCGCCGACGAGTTCCCGGCCGGCGACCCCCAGGCCCTGCGCTTCCGCTACGACGCGGCCCAGTGCTTGGAGCAGCTCGACGCACCCGGGGCGGCCCTGGCCGAATACCGCTCCCTGCTCCCGCTCTTCGAGAACCACTACGCCAACCCGGACCCCGGCCTCCCGCTGGAGGTCCGCCGCCGGATAGCCCACCTGCTGCTCTCCCTGGGCGACCGCCCGGCGGCCCACGACACCCTGGCCCGCCTCCTGTTCGACGCGGACCGCGTCCACGGCCCGACGCACCCCTTCTCGGCGGAGGTCCGCCGCACCCTCCACTGGCTCTCCCAGGTCCGCTGACCGCCGCCGCTCACGCCCCGGGCGCGGAACGCTGCCTGCTAGGGGGTGTCCGGCGGATCATGGCCGGGCCCGGGCCTCCCCCAGACTCCGTCCGGGGGGACCCCCAGGCACCGCGCCTTGCCGCGTTGTCGT
>NZ_JBFAJR010000061.1:0-26566 GCF_040655295.1 Streptomyces sp. NPDC050448
ATCGGGGTGTTCCGCAGCGTGGAGCGGCCCGTCTACGACACCCTGATGGCCGACCAGCTCGACACCGCCGTCGACAACAAGGGCAAGGGCGACCTGGCCGAGATGCTGGCCGGGGGCGACACCTGGACCGTCGTCGGCTGACGCCGGCCCTCGCCGCGCTCATGGCCGCGCTCATGGCCGCGCTCATGGCCGCGGTCAGGGCCCGGCGGCTGCGGACACGAGTGGGGCGGCGTACGCCGACGCAGTGTCGGGGTACGCCGCCCTCGGGGCGGGTCGGGCTGCGCGAGGCAGTCCGCGCGCTCATGCCGCCTACTTCGGGTCGCGCTTGAACTGTGCCGTCGACCAGCGGTAGCCGAGTGCGATGAGGGCGATGGACCAGCCGAGGGCGAGCCAGCCGTTGTTGCCGATCTCGGTGCCGAGCAGCAGTCCGCGGAGGGTCTCGATGGCCGGCGTGAACGGCTGGTACTCGGCGATGGGCTGGAACCAGCCGGGCATCGAGTCGATCGGGGTGAACGCGCTGGAGATGAGGGGCAGGAGGATCAGCGGCATGGCGCTGTTGCTGGCGGCCTCGGCGTTGGGGCTGGCCATGCCCATCCCGACCGCGATCCAGGTGAGCGCCAGGGCGAAGAGCGCGATCAGACCGAACGCGGCGAGCCATTCCAGGACGCCGGCGTCCTTGGACCGGAAGCCGATGGCCACGGCGACGGCGCCGACGAGTACGACGCTGGCGATCGACTGCATCACGCTGCCGACGACGTGCCCGATGAGGACGGACCCGCGGTGGATGTTCATGGTGCGGAAGCGGGCGATGATGCCTTCGGACATGTCGGTGGAGACGGACACCGCGGCCCCGATGACGGTGGAGCCGACGGTCATCAGCAGGATGCCCGGGACGACGTAGGCGATGTATGCGGAGCGGTCTCCGCCGCCGCCGAGGCCTCCGCTCATCGCGCCGCCGAAGATGTAGACGAAGAGCAGCAGCAGCATGACCGGGGTGAGCAGCAGGTTCAGGGTGAGCGACGGGTAGCGGCGCGCGTGCAGGAGGTTGCGGCGCAGCATGGTGGAGGAGTCGCGTACGGCAAGGGAGAAGGAACTCATCGGACGGTCTCCTCGGACTGGTTCTTCTGGGCGGGGACGGTGCTGCCGGTCAGGGCGAAGAACACGTCGTCCAGGTCGGGCGTGTGGACGGTGAGTTCGTCGGCTTCGATGCGGACGGCATCGAGTCGGTCGAGGATGGTGCGCAGGTCACGCTGGCTGCCGTCGCTGGGGATCTGCAGGGAGAGGGCCTCGTCGTCGCGGGAGGCGTCGCTCAGGGCCGAGGCTGCGGACCGGTAGCCGGTCGGGTCGGTGAAGCGGAGCCGGACGTGTCCGCCGGGGATCAGCCGCTTGAGCTCCTCGGCGGTGCCCTGGGCGGCGATCTTGCCGTTGTTGAGCACGGCGATGCGGTCGGCGAGCTCGTCGGCCTCCTCCAGGTACTGGGTGGTGAGGAAGACGGTGACGCCGCCCGTGACGAGTTCGCGGATGATCTGCCACATGTTGTGGCGGCTGCGCGGGTCGAGGCCGGTGGTCGGCTCGTCGAGGAAGATGATCCGCGGGTTGCCGACCAGGGTCATGGCGATGTCGAGGCGGCGCTTCATGCCGCCGGAGTAGGTGGAGGCGGGCTTCTTCGCCGCCTCGACCAGGTCGAACCGCTCCAGCAGCTCGGCGGCGACCCGCCGTCCCTCGCTCTTGGACAGGTGGTGCAGGTCCGCCATGAGGAGCATGTTCTCCTCGCCCGTGATCAACCCGTCGACGGCGGAGAACTGTCCGGTGACGCCGATCGCGGCACGCACCGCCTGCGGGTCGGCGGCGAGGTCGTGGCCGCCGACGCGGATCTCACCGGTGCCGGGGTCGGCGGAGATGAGGGTGGAGAGGATCTTGACGGCGGTGGTCTTGCCGGCGCCGTTCGGGCCGAGCAGGGAGAAGATCGTTCCTTCGGGCACGTTCACGTCGACGCCGTCGAGCACGACCTTGTCGCCGTAGGACTTGCGCAGCCCGTTCGCCGCGATGGCCAGGTTGGTCATGAGAGGTGCTCCTTTAGAGGCTGCGGGCGGTGATGTCGCCGTAGGAGGTGGTCGCGCGGATGTTCAGGCCGGCGGCGGCGCCGTCGGTGTTCCGCAGTGCGTTCTGGATCCGGCCGTAGGCGGTGCCGGCGTCCAGGGAGGCGGAGACTCCGCGGGCGGCGCCGACCTGGATCTCGCCGGCCTCGGTGCGCAGTTCGACGGTGCCGCGCATGGCCTCGGCGATCCGGATGTCGCCCTTCTGGATGCTGATCTCGGCGGGGCCGCCCAGGCGGCCGACCGAGATGTCGCCGGCGAGGAGGGTGAGGCGGGCGTTCGCGGTCTCGTCGATCTTGACCGTGCCCTGGGCGCCTTCGAAGGTGACGTCGCCGAGCCGTCCGACGCCGCGGAACTCGGCGCTGGCGGTCTTCGCCTCGACGCGGGAGCCGGCGGGCAGCTGGACGGTCACCTCGAGGGACCCGGAGCTGCCGAGGATCCGGTTCTTCGCGGGTGCGGTTTCGATCCGCAGGACGCCGTCGCCGTATGCGACGGTGGTCTGCTCGGCCGCCTTCACGTCGCGGCTCTTCGAGGCGTTCGCGGGGAGGATCTCGACCGTGGTGGCGGCCCGGTCGGCGGCGATGAACCGGATGTGTCCCGCGGGGACGTCGAGGACGACCGAGATCGGGGCGGGGGTGTCGAACTTCTGCATCGTGCTCTCCTTCGAACCGTTGTTTTCGATGATGGAAACGCTACGTTGCATTCATGGATCCGGCAACAGGATCGTTGCGCACAATTGCCATCATCGCAGGTGAAAGCCCTGAAATCGTTGCAATGGTCTGGCGTCTAATGCAACAACCCCGCCCTGTGCGTTGCAATGGATTGAGAGTGAACGCTATAGTGGGAGACACCATGCACCACGAAGGGAGACCGCGATGCCGGGAGGCAGGCTCACCCAGCAGGAACGCCAGCGGATCGCGCTGGGACTGGCCGACGGCCTCGCCTACGCGGAGATCGCCAGAGGCCTCGACCGTCCCACGTCGACGATCACCCGCGAGGTGATGCGCAACGGCGGCCCCGCCGCCTACCGCGCCGACCTCGCCCACCGGGCCACCGAACAGCGCGCCCGCCGCCGCAGGCCGTCCGCGCCCCGGGGCCCGGGGACGTCCCCGCAGGCCCACGGGCGCGACGCCGAGGCGGTGCGCGAGTACGAGGAGACGTTCACCACCGTCCTCGTGCAATCGGGCACGCCCAAGATGATGGCCCAGGTCCTGGCCTGTCTCATCACCAGCGACACGGGCAGCCTCACCGCGTCCGAACTCGTCCAGCGCCTCCAGGTCAGCCCGGCGTCCATCTCCAAGGCGATCACGTTCCTCGAGAGCCAGGACCTCATCCGCCGGGAACGCGACGAACGCCGCCGCGAGCGCTACGTCGTCGACAATGACGTCTGGTACCAGTCGATGATGGCGAGTGCCCGCGGCACCGCCCAACTCGCCGAAACCGCACGGCAGGGCGTCGGCGTCCTCGGCTCCGACACCCCGGCCGCCAACCGCCTCGAGAACATCGCCCGCTTCCTCGACTTCGTCTCCGAGAGCATCACCCGCGCCGCGGACCAGGCCCGTGACGTCCTCCACACGAAGCCCGAAACGCCCTCGGACAGCACTGCCTGAGCCGCGGTCGGACCGCGGATGGAGCCCTCGCTGCGGTGAGGCCTGCGCCGGGCGCGGGACCGTGGCGCGGCCACTCGTGCGCGCCGCCGGCCGCGACACCTCACCGCACTGCCGGCCTCCAGCGGCCCCCACCCCGCGGTGTCGCCGTCACGTACGACCGGCGCACCGCGGGGACCTTCTGCTGCCGGGGGCCGGCGGGTTCCCGCCCCCGCCGCCCCTCGGAAATCCAGGATCCGTCCACTTCCACCGGAGCGCCGGTGGAGGCACGGCGTGAACGTCACGAAACCCCTTGCCCCGCAGGGATTTTGACGTGAGGATCCGGGGTGGTGACCGACGCCGACACGGCCGGATCAATGGGGTCCGGCGGCTCCGTTCCACCTGCAGGACCCGGCACCCGCGCTCGGACACGAGCGTCACGCGCAGTGGATGGGCGGGATCCACGGCCTGACCGCCCCTGTTATGCGGCCGCGCGCAACGGCGGTGCGGCCAAGGGGCCGACCGGCAAACACCTTCACCTACGGCTTGGAGCGGATGCTCGACGGCGCGGCAGCCCGGCTCGACCGCGTGCCCGTCGGGCGGCCCCACGTTCTTCCGGACGCTGTACGCGCTTGCGCACACCGTTCGCCATGAAATGCGCTGTTCGTCGAACGCACATCGTACGGCTGGATTTAGCTAAGAAACCGTCCGTGCGGTTTGTTATAGTGCTGGCGACCTGCTCGTCCTGCCGACCCCGACGGGAGTCCCTTCGCCGTGACTACGTTCCTCTACAAACTGGGCTGCTTCGCCTTCCGACGGCGGGGGTTGATGACCCTCCTCTGGGTGCTGGCCTTCGTCGGAGTCGGCTTCGCCGCCTCCACCGCAGCCCCCCCGCCGGCAGACACCTTCTCCATGCCCGGTACCGAATCCCAGAAGGCGTTCGACCTCCTTCGGGACAAGTTCCCCGCCGCCAGCGCCGAAGGCGCCAGCGCCCGCGTCGTCATCCGTGCACCCCAGGGCCAGAAGATCTCCGGCCCCGAGGCCAAGGCCAAGGTCGACGCCCTCGTCGCCGACCTCAAGAAGGCGCCCGGCGTCATCAGCGCCACGGACCCCTACCAGGCCAACGCCCTCAGCAAGGACGACACCACCGCCTACGCGGTCGTCACCTACAAGGACGCGGCGCCCAAGCTCGCCGACGAGGAGCACGACGGCCTCGACGCTGCCCTCGACAAGGGCCGCGGCAGCGGCCTCACCGTCGAAGCGGGCGGCGATGCCGTCAAGATCGAAGCCGCCATGGGCGGCGGCGAGCAGATCGGCATCCTGATCTCCGCGCTCGTCCTCCTGCTCACCTTCGGCTCGCTCATCGCCGCCGGCATGCCCCTGCTCACCGCGCTCATCGGCGTCGGCGTCGGCATCTCCGCCATCACCGCCCTGGGCTCCACCCTCGGGCTCTCCACCACCACCTCGACCCTGGCGATGATGATCGGCCTCGCCGTCGGCATCGACTACGCCCTCTTCATCATCTCGCGCTACCGCTCCGAGATCGCCGAAGGCCGCGAGCGCACCGAGGCCGCCGGACGCGCCGTCGGCACCGCCGGATCCGCCGTCGTCTTCGCGGGCCTGACCGTGATCATCGCCCTGGCCGGACTCTCGGTCATCAACATCCCCATGCTGACGAAGATGGGCCTGTCCGCCGCCGGAACGGTCGCCATCGCCGTCCTGCTCGCCGTCACCCTCGTCCCCGCCCTCCTCGGCTGGGCCCCGATCCGCGTGCTGCGCCGCCGCGACCGCAAGCAGTACACCGGCAAGCCGCTCTCCGCCCGCGAGGAGCGCAAGGCCGCCAAGCTCGCCGCCCGCACCAAGCCCAACCTCGGTTCCCGCTGGGCCGGTTACGTCCTGCGCCACCCCGTCGCCGTCCTCCTGGTCGGCGTCGTCGGCCTCGGCGCCATCGCCGTCCCCGCCGCCAGCCTGGAGCTCGGCCTGCCGGGCGAGGGCACCATGGCCCCGGAGACCACCCAGCGCAAGGCCTACGACATGCTGTCGGAGTCCTTCGGCCCCGGCTTCAACGGCCCCCTGATGATCACCGTCTCCGGCAAGGACGCCAAGGCCGCCGCCACCACGCTCGCCGCCGACCTCGCCCAGCAGAACGGCGTCGAATCCGTCTCCCCGGCCAGCCCCAACCAGGCCAACGACACCGCCATCATCAACGTCGTGCCGAAGACCGGTCCCACCGACGCCAAGACCGAGGACCTCGTCCACGAACTGCGCGGCCTCGCCTCCGGTGAAGCGGCCAAGACGGGCGCCACGGAGATCCTCGTGACCGGCCAGACGGCCATGTTCATCGACTTCTCCAAGACCCTCGACGACGCAATGCTGCCCTACCTGGCCCTCGTCGTCGGCCTCGCCTTCCTCCTCCTGATCCTGGTCTTCCGCTCCATCCTGGTCCCGCTCAAGGCAGCCCTCGGCTTCCTGCTCTCCGTCAGCGCCGCCCTCGGCGCGGTCGTCGCGATCTTCCAGTGGGGCTGGCTGCAGAGCGTCTTCCACGTCGACCAGCCCGGCCCGATCATGAGCACGATGCCGATCTTCATGATCGGCGTGGTCTTCGGCCTGGCGATGGACTACGAAGTCTTCCTGGTCTCGCGGATGCGCGAGGCGTACGCCCACGGAGCCACCCCCGGCGAGTCCGTGGTCACCGGCTTCAAGTACGGCGGCCGCGTCGTCTCCGCCGCGGCGATCATCATGACGAGCGTCTTCTCCGGCTTCATCCTGGAGGACAACGTCCTCGTGAAGATGATCGGCTTCGCCCTCGCCACCGCCGTTCTCTTCGACGCCTTCGTGGTCCGCATGGCCATAGTCCCCGCCCTTTTCGCCCTCCTCGGCAAGTCCGCCTGGTGGCTCCCGAAGTGGCTCGACAAGCTGCTCCCCAACGTCGACGTCGAAGGCGAAAAGCTCAACAAGCACCTGTCCGCCGCCGCTTCGCACGCCCCTTACCAGGACCGCGAGCACGAGTACGTCGGCTGACTCCCGTTCAGCCGAACAGAATGCCGGCCCGGTGGTCCCAGACCACCGGGCCCGCCCCGTTCCCGGGGGTCGGTCAGCCCGCGGCGCCGTCCAGGGCGCTGTCGGGGATCCAGGAGCCGTGGAGTCCGGCGCTCACCCGATGGGGCAGGTGGACGGTGGCGATGCGGTTGAGGCCGGAGGCGTCGAGGACCAGCAGCTGCGAGGCGTCCTGCTTGAGGTCGGAGACGACGGTCAGCAGATAGCCGTCGTCCTCGCACGTGGCACGGGCCGCGGGGACGAAGACCGCTTCGCCGGGCATGCGGGCGTCGCCGACCTGGTGGATGCGGCGGGCGCCGGTGGTGCGGTCGTACTTGACGACGCCGTAGCCGCCGAAGCCCTTCTCGTCGGGGAACGAGATGGCGTACTGGTAGCGGTTCTCGGCGCCCAGATAGTCCTCGTTGAGGGTCGGGAACTCCACCGCAAGGTCGTCGATGATCTGCTCGTCGACGGTACCGGCGGCCATGTCGACCACCCAGCGGCGGGTGTAGGAGCGGGAGACGGGCTCGCTGCCGCGCCCGGGAGCGCCGACCCACCAGTTCCAGGAGAGCCGGAAGCCCTCGCGGTCCACGGTGGGGCCTTCCACGACGATGCGGCCCTGGCCGTCCTCGTAGGCGTTGGAGACGTGGAGCATGTTGCCCGGTTCGATGGAGAACCATCGCATGTCCCGGGCGCCGTCGCTTCCGCGCGGCATGACACCGATGCGGGCGGGATGCCGGTCACTCCAGCTGTAGGGGATGCCGGAGTGTTCAGCCGGGTCGAAGGTGACGTTGCCCTCGACGAAGACCACGTGGCGGCGGGTGAGGGCGAAGTCGTGCTTGAGCGAGGCGGTCGCTCCCGGGACCTCGGCGCTGTGGACGATCCCGCCCTTGGCGTCGGCGACGTAGTACGTCAGGAACCGCGGGAAGGGCGAGGACCCGAAGAAGTGGAGCTCCCCGGTCACCGGGTCCTCCTTGGGGTGCGCGGTCATCGCGCTGCGCAGCTTGCCGTCGAAGTCGTGGGCGCCGACCGTTTCCAGCTCAGGGGTGAGCTCGAAGGGGAGGTTGGCCTCGCACAGGGCCAGGAGGCGTCCGGCGTGTTCGATGACGTGGGTGCCGGCGGCGCTGGCGGTCAGGTCGGGCCCGTGTTCGGTCATGTACGGGGCGCCGTCGAGAGCGGGGGTGTGCACCCAGCGGTTGCGGTACCACTCGGCGCGGCCTTCCCGCAGGCGGATGCCGTGGACCATGCCGCTGCCCTTGAACCAGTGGGTGGGGGTGACGCCGGGCTTGGGGTTGTGTCCGTTGCGGAGCAGCCGGCCGGTCAGCTCGGGGGGCAAGGAGCCCTCGACGGTCAGCCCGGTGGCGGTGATCTCCTCGGCGACGGGGGTGTAGTGGCCGGTCAGGTACGGCTTCGCGGTCGTCATGGCGGCAATCTCCTTCGTGGATGTGATGCTCGGTCAGGCAGCGTGTTCGGCACGGGCCTTGAGGTGGGAAAGCCAGTTCTCCAGGGAGTCGTGGAGGGCCTTGCCGAGGTCGCCGGCCGCAGCCTCGACCGGGGCGCCCGCCCCAGGACCCCTCGGTGCGGACGGTGGTGTGGCCGCCGTGTCCTGTCTGGGTGGGATGTGCCGGTGGTGCGGCTGCTCTATCGGTCCAGCCGGATCGGGGAGAGCCGCGAGGTCCGCGGATCGGAGGCCGGGTCGGAGGCCGGGTGGGTGGAGGCGGTGTCGGGAATCCGCGCCCCGGTGCGGCGGGTGAGGAACAGCGCGAGGAGGGCCGTGGCGGCCAGGACCGCCGCGGAGACCGTGAAGGCGGCCCGGTAGCCGGCGGTGAGGGCTTCCAGAGGGGGCTGACGGGTCGATGCGTGGGCGGTGACGGAGCCGGCCAGGGTGGCCAGGGCGGCGAGGCCGATCGCCCCGCCGACCTGCCGGGTGGTGTTCACCAGCCCGCCGGCAAGACCCGCGTCCTCCCGGGGGACGCCGTCCACAGCGAGCGTGGTGAGCTGGACGAAGGCGACGCTGAGGCCCAGGCCGACCAGGATGCTCGGGCCCAGGACGTCGGTGAGGTAGCTTCCGCCGGCGCTGATCCGTGACAGCCACAGCAGTCCGGCGGCTTCGGTCAGCAGGGCCGCGGTTAGGGTCGCGGTGGCACCGATGCGCCGGGAGATGCGCGGGGCGAGGCCGGCGCCGAGCATATGGGCCACTGCGAGGGGGAGTTGTCCCGCACCGGTGGCCAGGGGGCCCGATCCGAGGACCTGCTGCTGGTAGAGCGGCAGGAAGAAGAACAAGGCGATCCATACGGACCCCAGCAGGGCCATCAGCAGGTTGCCTGCGGCCACACGGCCGGTGGTGAGCAGCCGCAGCGGCATCAGCGCGTTCGGCCGGCGGCGCTCGATCACGCAGAAGGCCGCGAGCAGCACGGCGGCGGCGCCGAGGGCGCCCAGCACCCGGGCGTCGGTCCAGCCGCTGCCGCGCGCGGTGGTCAGGCCCCAGACCAGGCAGGTCAGGGCGAGGGTGACGGTGGCGGTGCCCAGCAGGTCGAACCGCCCGGCCTTCCGTCCGGCATCCCGTGGCACGAGCGCCGCCACGGCGGCCAGGACCAGCGCCGCTCCGAGCGCGACCGAGTGGAAGATCCAGGGCCAGCCCCATGCCTGGGTGAGCGCACCGCCCAGCAGGACGCCACCCGCCGCTCCCGCGCCGGAGACCGCTCCCCACACGCCCAGTGCCCTGCCGCGCCCGGGGCCGGACGGGAACCGGTCCACCGCCAGGGCGAGCGCGGCCGGGGCGATGGCGGCGGCGCCGAGGCCCTGAACGGTCCGGGCCGCGATCAGTACGCCGGAGGAGGTGGCCAGCCCCGCTGCCGACGAAGCCAGCGCGAACAGGGCGAGCCCGGCGATCAGCACCCGGCGGCGGCCGAAGAGGTCGGCAACCCGTCCGCCCGCCAGGAGCAGCGCCCCGAACGCCAGACCGTAGGCGTTGACCACCCAGGTGGTTCCGCTGTCCGAGAGGCCGGTCCCGGCACGGATCTGCGGGAGCGCCACATTGACGATCGAGGTGGCGAGCATGACGGTGAACTGGGCCGCGGCGAGCGCAGCGAGCACGGCTCCCGGCCCGGGGGCCCGGCGTGTCGTCCGGTCCGTCTGCGTGAGTGCAACGTTCATGGCGCACAGACTCGACGCGGACGGTGTCCACTATCGAGGCCCGACAGGGACGGGCACTGTCCATTCCTGTCCGCGCCCGTCCACCCGGTTCTGTCGAAGGCGTGCGTCCGCCGCCGCTACCGGGTGCCGTGCAGCTCCTGCTGCCACAGGGCTTCGCAGAGCAGGTCCAGGCCCTGACGCAGGTGGCGACGGTAGGTGCCGTACGGAAGGCCGAGGCGCCGGGCGGCGGCTTCCTGGGTGGGCGCACCGGAGAAGTAGCCCGCCGTCAGGGCCTCGCGGGCGCGCACTCCGCGCGGGTCACGGGCGAGGTCGTCGACGGCCTGGCGCAGCAGGGCGCGCAACTCCCCGACGGGATCACCGAAGTCAGCCGCGAGACGGGTGCGCATCAGGGCACAGGCGGCGAAGGCGTCCGCGTCGCGCCAGTGCGCCAACGCTTCACGCACCGCCTGGTCGAACGTGGTACGCGACACGGGCGACGGTCCGGACCGGACCGGCACGTCGGTGGCCGATATGAAGTGGAGAAGCCATGTCTCCACGGGCAGGTGACGCCAGTCGACGCCGAACAGCCCGTAGGTGTGCTCACCGACTCGCGGGCGCGCCCCGGTGTCGGTGAGGGTGCCCTTGACGCGCTCGGCCCAGGTCTCGGCGTCCCGGTACACGGCGAAGCCGTAGGCGCGACCGCGGGCGCGGGCTGCCTCCGCCTGGGCCCGGGAACTGCTCAGGTCGGTGACGCGCGAGGGAACCTGGTACCGCTCGGGGTAGACCGAGAATCGGCTTACGCCGATGTGCTCGCCGGGGCTCACCGGCGCGGTGGCATCGGTGTACTGCCACGCGGCGGCAACGACGGGATCGGTGGCCAGGTCCTGGGGGTCGGGAGGGGCCGGCAGAGCCAGCCGGGCCGTGAACGCCACGATCCGGCCCGTGCTCACGAGACGGTAGACGCTGAAGGCCTGCGGCTGGCGCTGCGCCCAGTAGCGGACCAGTTCCGCGGAGGCGGCCCCCTCGGTCTCCTCGGCCATGCGCAGCACGGCATCGATGTCATCCGGGTGCAGAGGACGGTCGTGCACCTCGTCCTCGCGGGACCAGGAGCACAGTCGGGCCAGGGTCTCGCCCTCCCGGAAGAGGTAGAAGAGCTCGTCGGTGACGGTCCACACCCGCTCCTCGGGCGCCTCGCGCAGTATGCGCAGGTATTCGTCCGCCAGGCGCCGGCGCATCGCCTCGAAGGCGTTGGGTGCCCGCCAGCGCAGGTCGGCGGCCAGCGTCTCGCGTGCGGCGTCGTGCGGGTGGAGCCCCCGGTGCGTGGACTCCATGAAGGGCAGGTCCCTCAGCCAGGAGAAGAGCAGATGGGCATCCTCCGCGGGCAGTACCGCGGCGAGCAGCTCCTCGGACGTCGAGTGAGCCTGTGCCGCCACCTCCAGGGCGCGGCGGTGGGCCGCCGTGGGCACCTCCCCGATCAGCCCCGCCAACAGGGTGCGCAGGACGTCCGCCGTGGGAGCCCAGATTTCCTGCCTGCCGCAGACCGTCGACCCCGCCGCGGCCGCGAGGGACAGGGCCAACGGGTTGCCTCCGGCGAAGCGGAGCACCCGGTCCCGTAGTTCGGGCCGGATCTGCGCCGCCACCAGCAGGCTCCGGGCCTGCTCCTCGGAGAACGGCTCCAGTTCGCTCACGTGCAGGAGCCGGGACCAGGCGGGGTCGGCGGTCCACTGCGGCTGCGGAGCGCGCCGGCCGGCCAGGACGACCAGGGTGTCGTCTGCGGCGCGGGGCAGGAAGTGGTGCCACAGCCAGCTCTCCAGCCACTGGCAGTGCTCGAAGGAGTCCACGAACAGGACCGTGCCCGGAACATCCAGGAAGGGGCGGGCAGCGTGCTCGAAATCGGCCGGGTCCCGGCTGACGAACCGGCCGTCGAGTTCGACGAGCGGCCGGTCGGCCGCACGGGCGTGGTCCGCCAGGCGCCGCAGCAGGGTCGACTTCCCGATGCCGCCCGGCCCGTACGCGTAGAACGCGAACGGCGCCTGCGGATCGCCGGCCAAAGCCTCCCCGAAGTACCCGAGTTCCTCGTCCCGGCCGATGAAGGCCCGTACCCGCGCTCTGCTCAGTCTTTCCCCCACGGACACCATGGCGGCTCCCGTCCCCCTTGTCGGTGTCGCATCCGGCACTTCGGAGGCCGGTTTCCGCCCCCGGGGCCGCTACTCCGTCGGAGATCCTAACGGAGGTGCCGGGCGTGCCGGCGGGTGAGAGGCGCGGGGCCGGCCGGGGCAGGTTCCACGCGCTGGCGGTAGTCGGGGGTGAAGTGCCGGTCGAGGGCTTCGGCGAGGCCGGGGCCCCGGGTTGAACAGCAGGTCGTCGATGGCTCGGGTGATGTCGGTCGGTGTCATCTTCGTCTGCGCCTGAGGAGAGTAGGGGTATACGCAGGTCCGGGCTCCTGGAGCCGCGGAGGACAGAGCTTGGCAGAGGCCGGGGGAGAGACGGCCGTCGGTCACGGCCGGCGCCGCCTCAGCGGACGGGGGTGAAGTCCAGCGACAGCGAGACAGGGCCTCGGGTGTACAGGCCGGCCTCCCGGTAGCGGAAGCCGGGGCTGTAGCGGACCTGGTCGAGCAGGGGCAGGAGCATCGCGGCGACGGTCTCGATCTCGGCGCGCGCGAAAGCCGCGCCGACGCACTGGTGGAGTCCGCTACCGAAGGACAGGTGCTGGGCCGCTGCCGTGAAGGAGCGGGCGGTGCCCAGGTCCGGGCGGTGGATGTCGAAGGCGTCCGGGGCGGTGAAGGCGTCGGGGTCGCGGTTGGCCGCGCCGATCATGCAGAAGACGGTGGCCCCTGCCGGGACAGTGGCGCCGGCGAACACGGCGCTCTCCCGTGCTTGGCGGGGAATGAGCAGGACGCCACCTCCACCTCTTGCGTCAGCGAGGGAGCAGGCAGGCAGACCCGCCCGGGCTGCAGGACGAGCGAACGACGCCACTGGTTCCGCCCAGCAGGCCCGCACCGGAACGTCCGAATATCGATCCCCCTCGGGGAACACAACCTGCCCTCCCGTCAGTTCATCGAACGGAACCGGGGCGAGCCTGCACGACTCGACCTCGACCGGAAGACCTTTGGCAAGGAGAGACCGTGCGCATACTCTTCACCGGACCGGCCGCGGCCGGCCACCTCTTCCCGATGATCCCGACCGCGCAGGCCCTGCGCGCCGCCGGCCACGAGGTGCTGTTCGCGAGCTCGCAGCCGCTGGACCGGCTCCGCGAGGCCGGTTTTCCGATCGTCGAGATCGGCGACGGCCGCACCATCCGGGACGTGTTCGAGCAGTCCTCCGGCGAGGAGGTGCGCTACGTCGCCCCCGACATGACCCAAGACCAGATTCTCGACAGGGCGGCCCGCGGCTTCGCGCTCGTCTCCCGCCCCACCGTGGACGGCCTGCTGGAGGCCGCCGACAACTGGGGCGCCGGCCTGCTGGTCTACGACTCCTTCCAGGCCTCGGCCCCGCTGGTCGCGGCCAAGCTCAAGATCCCGTCGGTGCTCCAGAACTTCGGCGTCTCCTCCGGCCTCGACATGGTCGGCCGGCTCGCCGCCAACTTCACCGAGGCGTACGAGGCGTACGGGGTGGCCGGCCCCGCCGAGCCCACCGCGCTGAACATCGTCCCCGCCTCGCTCGGCGGCGACCCGGGCGGCCTGCGGATGCGCTACCTCCCCTACAACGGCGGCGGCACCGTCCCCGCCGCGCTGCTCCGCCGCGGCACCCGCCCGCGCGTCGCCGTCACCCTGGGCACCGTGCTCACGGAGGTGGACGGCGTCCGCGCCATCGTCCGCCTGATCGAGGCCGCCGCCTCGGTGGACGCCGAGTTCCTGCTCGCCGTCGGCGACACCGACCTCACCCCGCTCGGCACCCTCCCGGACAACGTCCGCCCGCTGCCCTGGGTCCCGCTTGCCGAGCTGCTGACCGCCTCCGACGCGCTGATCCACCACGGCGGTTCCGGCACCCTGCTCACCGCCCTGCAGGCCGGGCTGCCCCAGCTCCTGCTTCCCCAGGGCGCCGACCACTTCACCAACGCCGACGCCCTCACCGCGACCGGCGCCGCCCTGCGCTCCGCCTCCGGTGACGTCGACGCCCCGCTCCTCACCCGCCTCATCACCGACCCGGCGCTGCGCGAGGCCGCCGCCCGCCTCCGGGAGGAGAACGCCGCCCTGCCGACCCCGGCCGAAACGGTCCCCGCCCTGGAGGCCCTGGCCGTCTCCTAGGGCACGGCACAGCCGCCGGTGGCGGGGCGCCCGTCGCCCCGCCACCGGCGCGCGCACCATCCCGAACGTGGTCGAACCGTCGGGACTGCCTGCCGCACCGATCGCTGACCACCTCGAACTCCTCGACGCGAGAACGAACGAGTCCGGCAAACGCCGTATCCCTGCTGCCGTATTCCCGGATCGGGAGTTCCGGGTGACCCGTGAGCTTTCCATGAGGATTCGTGAGGAATGCATCTGGGTGGCGGTACTGAATGCCCGTAACGTATTTCTCGTAACTGGCAGCGAAGTGGGAGGTAATTCCATGATCTCGACCGTCAAGACCAACGTCATCTGCGCCGTCGTGCACAACCGCGCCGTCGTCCACAACCGTGCCGTCGTGCACAACCGTGCGGTCGTCCACAACCGTTCGGTTGCCAAGTGAAGCTGACCTTCTGAGGTCCTTCGACCACGGTCCCGGGGTTCTCCCGGGACCGTGGCACTTTGCAGCAGGAGTCAGTTTCTATGGGGGCTGATATGTCGGCGGACGACACCGCTTTGGAAATCGTGGACGTTGAGATATACGACCTCGAGCAGGACCTGTGCTTTCTCGCGACTCCGAACGGTGGGCAGTTCTATATTTCCGCCCCCACATCCGAGTTCCGTGCATGGCTGGCGCGCTGCGACGGAACCAGGTCCCGCAGCGAACTGCTGGCGGGAATGGCCTCCGAATACGCCGAGGTGGTCGACGTCCTGCGGCACGACGGCTGCCTGCGTCCGGCCGGGGCCACCCCCGACCCCGAGCGGGCGGCGCGAGTGGCGCGCACCACGGTCCTCATCACCGGCGCGCCGGAGCTCACCGCCCCACTCGCCCACGCGCTCGGCACCACCGGCTACGCGCATGTCGGGCCGGCCCCCGAGGACCTGTCCGTCGTCGATGTCCGCGACACCGTGCTCGTCGCCGCCTTCTCGTACTCCGCCCACCGGGAACTGAGCCGTATCGACGAGCTGTGTGCCCGGTCCGGCCTGCGCTGGCTGCCGCTGCGCCACGAACGCGGCCGGGCCATCCTCGGTCCTGCCATCACCCCCGGTACCACGGCGGACTTCGCGGACGTGCTGGACCGCCGGCTCTGCGCGGCACACGACCCGCGGGTCGTCGAGGCCATGCGGGCTGCGCCGCAGCCGGACGGCCACCGGCTCCGCGACGGCGACGTCCGCTGGACATCCGCACAGCTCGGCACGTACCTGGAGCGCTGGGTCACGGGCGAGGCCACCGTCGGCGAGGTCGAGCTCGATCCGCGCCGGCTCGGCCGGACCGAGCGCACCGTACTGCCGGTTCCGACGCGGCCGCGGCCCGTGGTGCGCGGCGACGCCGAGGCGGACCTGCTCGTCGACGACCAGGTCGGCGTGGTGACCGGCGTTCAGGAGCTGGCCCCCTTGCCGGGCATGCCGGCGCGGCTGCGGGTGTGCGCGGTGGACGTCGCCGACATGCGGCGCGTCGCGGACTGGCCCAACGACCGGCAGGCGTTCGGCACGTCCTGGTCCGATTTCGACGCCGCCCGCCGCAGCGCCGTCGGCGAGGCGGTCGAACGCTACTGCGCCAGCCGGCTGCCCCAGGACCGGCTCCGCTACGGCAGCCACGCCCGGCTGCGCAGGGCCGGGGTGCCCGCGCTCGACCCGCGCCGGCTGCACCTGTATTCGCAGCGGCAGTACCGCAGCGAGGGCTTCCCCTTCGCGCCGCTGACCGCGGACGCGGAGTGCGCCTGGGTCGAGGGCCGCTCGTGGACGACCGGCGAGCCGGTGTGGGTGCCCGCCTTCCTGGTCGCCCACGGAGAGCACGACCCGGTGGCCTACTCCGATCCGCTGGTGGCCGGCGTGGCCTGCGGCGTGAGCGAGGAGCACGCCGTCACCTCGGGGCTCGAAGAGGTGATCGAGCGCGACACCACCATGCTGTGGTGGGCCAACGCCGCCCGCCTTCCCCGGCTGCCGATGCCCGACCTGATCCGCGAGCAGGTCGCGGACAGCCTGGACGCCTACGACATCACCCTGATCCCTCTGGACAACGAGTTCGGCGTCCCGGTGCTCGCTGCGGTCGTGCGCGACCGCGCCACCCGGTGGCTGACCATCGGCTTCGCCACCCGGCCCGACCCGCAGGAAGCGGCGATGAAGGCGCTCGCCGAGGGGTTCACCCTGCACCACACCTGCCACTACCTCGACAACGACAAAGCGCTGGCGGACGGCCTGGCGGACCTGCCGCACCTGGGCAACCTCAAGCCGTACCGCGCCGACCGGCGCTATCTCGACTCCTACCGCCCGGACTTCACCGACGTCCGGGACCTGTTGTGCCAGCAGCAGGTCCACCTCGACCCGCGGGCGGGGGAGCGGGTCGCACCCTGGGTCCAGGACCTGCCCACCCGCCCCTGGGACGGACTGCCCGCGCTCGCGCAGCGGAGCCTCGAGGCGTACCGCGAACGGGTCGAGGCCCGTGGCTTTGAAGTGATCAGTGTCGACCTGACGACCTGCGACGCCGAAGCGGCCGGGTTCACCGCCGCCCAAACGATCGTGCCCGGCCTCGTGTCGAACTTCCCCGCCGGCATGCCGATGTGGGGCGACGGCAGGATCGGCCGCGCGGGCGTCCGGCTCGGCTGGCGGTCGCACCCGTTGGCCGAGGAGGAGTTCAACGTCTTTCCACTACCCCATGCGTGAGGGATACCGATGGCTGTCATCGACACACTCGGCCTGCCGAACACCACGGGTCGCAAGCCTCTGATCGTCGCGCAGGTCGTCGATGCTCTGGGCACCGGGCTCTTCCTCCCGTTCGCCGTCGTGTACTTCCACGCCGCCAAGGGCATCACACTGACCACGGTCGGCCTGATGCTGTCCGTCGGCGCGCTGCTCTCGCTGCCCGCGGGCCCGCTGGCGGGCCCGCTGATCGACCGGTTCGGGCCGCGGCGCGTGCTGGTCGCGAGCAATCTGATCCGTGTACTGACCTTCACCGCCTACGTGTTCACCGACACCCCCTGGCAGCTGGTCGGGCTGGTCACGGTCACCCTGTGGGGCGACAGCCTGTTCCGGCCCGCGGTCTCCGCGCTGGTGGCGCAGGTGGCCGACGAGGGGCAGCGGGCGCGCTGGTACGCGATGGACCGGTCCCTGCGCAACGTCGGGATCGGCGCCGGCGGACTGGCGGGCAGCACGCTCGTCGGCTGGGGCGGCACCTCGGGCTACACCGCCGTGGTCGCGCTGAACGCCGTGTCGTTCCTCACCGCGGCCGGGCTGGTCGCGACCTGGCGCCGGACCGCCGTGCTGCCTCCCGCCGGCAGCGGCCCGGTCCCGGCCGGGGACGCTCCGGGGCGGCGGCGCGGCGGGTACCGGGAGGTACTCGCCGACCGGGCGTTTCTCGGCGTCCTGGCCACCGTCTGCGTGTTCGCGCTGTGCGACCTCGCGCTGACCGTGCTGCTGAGCGCCTACGTGATCGAGGCGCGCGGGTTGCCGGCGTGGCAGCCGGGGATGCTGTTCGCGATCAACACCGTCATGGTGATGCTGGCGCAGACCGCAGTGGCCCGGGCGGTCGAGCGGTACCGACGGCCCAGAGTGCTGCAGGTGGCGTCCGTCCTGTGGATGGTGTCCTTCGCGCTGTTCGCCGTGGTGCCCGGCGAGCACGTCGGGCTGGCCTTCGGCGGGCTCGTCCTGGGCATGGTCGTCTTCACGGTCGCGGAACTGCTCCAGGCCCCGACCAGCAGTGCGCTGACCGTGGCGATCGCCGCAGAGCATCTTCGCGGCCGGTACCTGGGGCTGGAGGAGCTGATGTGGGGCCTGGCCCGGGTGCTGGCGCCGATCGTGTTCACCTGGCTGCTGACACGGGGAGCGGGCCTGCCGTGGCTCGCGCTCTGCCTCTGCTGCCTCGCGGCGGTCGTGGTGCTGCACCGACTCCACCGCGTGCTGCCCGCACACGTCCAGCGGGAAACCGTCCGTGGCTGAGCGCGGGGCCGAGATCCGCCGCCCGGAGGAGTTCCGCGACGTCTACCACCGGGTCTACCACGAGCCGCCTTACCACGAGGACGCGGCGGCCGCAGACGGCTTCGCCCGACAGCTGGCCGGCCACGCGGCGCTGCCCGGCTTCTCCGTGACCACCGTCCTCGACGGCGGCGTGCTCAGCGGTTTCGCCTACGGCGTGCACCGCGAGGAGGGATGGTGGCATCCGCGCGCCGCCACGCCCGCGCCGCGGTGGCTGCGGCGGCCGCTGTTCTATGTCTACGAGCTCGCGGTCGTCAGCGAGTCGCGCGGCCGCGGGCACGGGCGGGAGCTGCTGGACCTGCTGCTGGCCGACCGCACCGAGCCGTTCGCCGTACTCGCCGCGTCGAGCAGGGCGTCGGCGCGCGAGCTGTACCGGCGGTGGGGCTGGACGAAGGTCGGCGAACTCACGGGGCCACCGCACGGTGTGGACCTCCTTGCGCTCCCTTTGACGCCGCTGCGGTGACCGGCGCCGCTCACCGGTGTCCCGGTGCGGCGTGCGCTACCTGACAGAGGCAGCGCAGTGTTCGACGCCCGAAGAGCGTCGCATGCAAGGGTGTCCGGTATGCCCACGACTCCCGGGCCGCGCCCGTCCCGCGGCCGGCCTCCCACGCCGTCCGCGGTCCGCCACGGCAACCGGATCACCCCCGCCTCACGGGGAACCGGCGCGAAGCCCGGCGCCTGCCGCCTGCACAAGTGCGGAGCCCACTACCTGCTGACCGTGCAGGGCCCTCCGTAGCCGTCCGTGCCGTCACCGGGCAGGCCCTTGCTGCGATCCCGCCGCTGGACACCGAGCTGGTACCAGCGCACCGCAGTTCCGTCACCCTGCACGGCGGCACACGAACGTTTCGTACCACACGCTGTCGCTGCATCGTCTCAATTGACAGGGGGAATCAAATGGGTGTCGATGTGATGGTTTACGATGATCTTGCTCTGTCGCGATATGCGCTCACGGCCCTGCTGGAACAGCATCCGGAGATCAGAGTCGTGGGAGCGGTGGACGACAGATATGCCGCACTCGAATGTGCCGAACTGAATCGACCCGATGTCGTCGTCATCAGCTTCGAAGGCAGGGACGAGGAAACGGTCGACATCGCCGAGAAGATCGCCATCCTCCCGAAGGTCCGCACGCTGTTGGTTGCCACCGCTTGTGTCCGATCGGTCCTGCGCAGGGCCTTCGCCGGGGAAATCGGCGGAATGGTGCGGCGCAGTGTCCCGCCGCAGCGCCTTTTCGAGGCCATCCACCTGGTGCACCAGGGGGAGCGGGCTTTCGACGCCGAGCTCGCGGTCGCGGCCGTGGCCAAGGGGGACTGCCTGCTGACACCCCGGCAGTTGTCCGTGCTCGAGCATCTCGACAGCGGTGCCACGATGGAGGAGATCGCCGTACGGCTGTCGCTGTCCGAAGGGACGGTGCGCAACTACATTTCATCCATCGTGGTGAACATGGGTGCACGCAATCGTATTGATGCGTTACGCCTGGCCCGGAATATGGAATGGATCTGATCCGAAGAGGGTCGGATTCCGAAGGCCAAGTGCAGCCTGTCGCCATGCAGAATGCATGGCGACGCATGCATGGTGAATCTGGTGCAGTGCAAACACCGACTGCTAATGTCCGTAACGCGCCCGCCGGGTATGCCACCGGCCGTCCTCGACCAGGAACGACCGGATATCCGGCACGGCGGCACGGAAACTGCAGACGCATCGGCACAAGGACGGCTCGCATGCCCAACTCCAGTATTCCCAGGGGCGGCCGGCTGCCCCGTCAGGTGGCCGACACCCATGTCGACGGCCTCGTCGAACTCGACCCGATCGCCGGCACCTTCCTCGGCGTCGCCAAGAGTTCCGGCCGGCTCCCCGACTTCTCGCCGGAGGGCCGGGAAGCGGTCGCCCAGCTGGCCCGTACGACCCTGCGGCAGCTCACTGCGGCAGAGGCCGCTCCCGGTGCGGACGACATAGCCGAGCGTCGCTGCGCCCGGCTGCTGCGTGAGCGGCTCACCGCCGAACTCGCGGTGCACGAGGCAGGCGAGGGCCTGCGTACGGTCAGCAACCTCGACTCACCTCTCCACCAGGTCCGCGATGTCCTCACGCTCACCCCCGCGGACACGGACGAGGACTGGGCGGCGATCGCGCAACGGCTGCGCGCCGTGCCGGACGCCCTGGCGGGCTACCGTGCCTCTCTGAACGCCGGCCTCGCACGCGGGCTGCCCGCAGGGCCGCGGCAGGTCTCAGCCGTCGTCGGCCAGTTGACCGAGTGGATCGGTACGGACCGGAGCTGGTTCGCGGAGTTCACCGACTCCGGTCCCGAGCGGCTGCGGGGCGAGCTCACCACGGCCGCCACAGTGGCCACCGGCGGCCTGGCGGAACTGCGCGACTGGCTCCGTGGCACCTATGCCCCGGCCGTCGAGGGCGCACCCGACGTCGTCGGCCGGGAGCGCTACGTCCGTCTCGCCCGTCACCACAACGGCGCCGATCTCGACCTGGACGAGGCCTATGCGTACGGCTGGGCCGAGTTCCACCGGCTGCTCGCCGAGATGCGCACCGAGGCCGAAAGGGTCTTGCCGGGCGCCGGTACCCCCTGGGATGCGCTGGCTTGGTGCGACCGGCACGGCGAGGCCGTCGAGGGGGTCGAGGAGACCCGGCAGTGGCTTCAGTCACTGATGGACGAAACCATCGACACGCTGGACGGCACCCACTTCGAACTGGCCGAGCGGGTACGCCGGGTCGAGTCGCGCATCGCCCCGCGAGGCAGTGCAGCCGCCCCCTACTACACCGAGCCGTCGCTGGACTTCTCCCGGCCCGGACGCACCTGGCTGCCGACGATGGGAGAGACCCGCTTCCCGGTCTACGACCTGGTCACCACCTGGTACCACGAGGGCGTACCCGGCCATCATCTCCAGCTGGCCCAGTGGGCGCACGTCGCCGACGACCTCTCCCGCTACCAGACCACCGTGGGCCTCGTGAACGCCAACGCCGAGGGCTGGGCGCTGTACGCCGAGCGTCTGATGGACGAGCTGGGCTTCCTCACCAACGCCGAGCGGCGGCTGGGCTATCTGGACGCGCAGATGATGCGGGCCATCCGCGTCGTCATCGACATCGGGATGCACCTGGAGCTGGAGATCCCGAAGGACTCCCCCTTCCACCCGGGAGAGCGCTGGACGCCGGGGCTGGCTCAGGAGTTCCTCGCCCGCCACACCAGCCGCCCGGCCGACTACGTCGAGAGCGAGGTCATCCGCTATCTGGGCATGGCGGGCCAGGCCGTCGGCTACAAGCTCGGCGAGCGGGTCTGGCTCACGGGCCGCGAGGCGGCCCGGGCCCGGCACGGCGCGGACTTCGACCTCAAGGCCTGGCACATGGCCGCCCTGTCACAGGGCTCGCTGGGCCTGGACGACCTACTGAGCGAGCTTTCAGCGCTTTGAG
The DNA here is from genome assembly GCF_040655295.1 of Streptomyces sp. NPDC050448. Lineage (NCBI taxonomy): Bacteria > Bacillati > Actinomycetota > Actinomycetes > Kitasatosporales > Streptomycetaceae > Streptomyces > Streptomyces sp. NPDC050448. Next base: position 21,505 of record NZ_JBFAJR010000061.1, read on the forward strand.
CCATGGGGCAGCTCAGAGCGACCTGCTCGCCCTGGTCCAGGACGTCGTCCATGACGCGATCTTCGCTGCTGGTTGCCGAGCACGCTCCCGTCACCTACGCCATGGCCCGAGCCCATGTCGCCACCCTGCGCGGGGCTCCGTCCGCCGGGCTGCCGCGGCCGCCGACGGTGCGGCAGGTGACCGGCTGGCTCACCCGTCATCCCACCGCCCTGACCGAGGAGGACCGCGCCAGCCTGAAAGACGTTCTGACCCGCTGCCCCGAACTGGAAACGGCTGCCGGACACGTCCGCGACTTCGGCGAGATACTCAGCGGCCGCATCGGCAGCACGCTCCCTGCCTGGATCGACGCAGTCGACGCCAGCCAACTGCCCGGTCTCACCGGCTTCGCACTCCACCTGCTCCGGGACCTCGACGCCGTGACAGCCGGGCTCACCCTGGACTGGAGCTCCGGCAGCATCGAGGGCGCCGTCAACCGCATCAAGAAGATCAAGAGACAGCTCTACGGCCGGGCTGGCTTCCACCTGCTCCGGAAGATGATCATGCTCCAGTAGCCCCGCAATACTCCCTTGCTGATGCGGGTTCGGCGGGCTAGAACGTCGTGTGATCAATTTTGTGTGCGCCGCCTGTGCCCAACCTCTGACCAGGGCTGTGCAGGTCTCCGAGACACTGGTCAGGCCCGAGTTCGACGGGCGGATCGGACCCGACGGGTATCGCCGGGCCCCGGCCACCATGAATGAGGGGTTTTACGCCCTGGAGCCCGAGCCATGGGGCGCCCCATTTCTGCCCACGGACGAATGCGTCGCAGTGTTTCCCGGGGGGCCGGCTGTTGGCGATCCCGACGGAGACGGGTTCCTCACTTCCGCAGGCCCCCGAGACACGATCGTTCTCCATCCCGACGACGCCCCAGGCCTGTTGCCCGACCTTGAAGGGGACCACCCAGGCTGCTGCGGGTTGCATGGCCGGGGCGGACTGAATCGACTGTGCCCATGCGGCGCTGCGGTGGGAACCGAGATCAGCGAGTGCAACACCGCTTACGAACTCCATCTTGACCCAGCACGGGTCCATGCACGGGATGCCACCACCGCCTGATCCCCCAAGATCTGTGCCAGAACCGAGTTTCGACGTCACCGGGTACGTGCCAGGTCAGCATCGGGAGTGCTCATGGTGAAAGGCACTGGTCATGCCGCAGATGCCGAAGGTCGAGCTGTACGCCGCGATCGGGCGCGACCACCGCGACGGCATGAAGCTGCGGGAAATCGCACGCTCGGTCTGGCCGGAGCCGAGGAAGAAGCTCCCGCCGCGCGCGACTGCTCGGGCAGCGCCGTACGAGCGCGAGTGGGTACACGGACGTATCCCCGGCAGTTGGATGCCGCGGAGTGATCCATCTTCCCGTCTACCGCACCAGGACCGGCCCCGATCGGGGCGCGGTCAGGGGGCGTAGCCAGGCGATGTCATGACTCTCTGGTAGAGGACGGTGCGGGATCGACGGGTGCGTTGTACGAGTCCGGTCCGGTGGAGGATCTGTAGATGGTAGGAGACGGTCGCAGGACTGAGGCGAACGCGCTGGGCGAGCTCTCCGGTCGTGCGGGGTTGGGCAAGTTCGGCCAGTAGCCTCGTGCGCGTTGGACCGATCAGTTCCTCGCCGCGCGCGGTTGGGAGACAGTCGTTTGGCCCGACTGGGTAAACGATCAACGGCAGGCGGGGGGCCGGCGCGCCCGGGGGCTCGGCACCGCAGAAGGTCGCCCGTCCCGCGAAGACGCTCGGTACGAGGATCGCGGCATCGGCGTCGAGATTCAGCGCGGGCAGACCGGGGGTCGCCAGGCGGACTTCCAGAGCCCCGTCGTCCCACTCCAGATCGGGTGCTAGTTGGTTGACGGCTTCTGCGATGCCTTGCTGGGCGATCACGGTGGCGCGGGCGGCGACGTCACCTTCCAATCGTGCCCGTATGCCGGGCCAGTGAGGCGCGAGGGCGGTATGCCAGAACTGCTCCAGCTCCACCGCAACGCGCTGTGCCACGTATTCCTCGCCCCGTTCCATGGCATCGAGGAGCAGCCGGGGCGGCCTGTCGGCTGCGGTCTGCCCCCATGAGTGGCCGCCGATGGCTGCGGTGAGCTCGTAGCGGATCCGCTCCTGGGGCGTGGTGGCGACGTGATGCAGGGCGTCGTCCAGGGGCATCTGGAAGCTGGACGGTTCCGGCCGAAGGAAGTCGGGAGCGTAACCGCGTGGGCCCCCGCCCGCGACGACGGCGAGCAACCCTAACCGCCGCGCTGACAGGGCCTGCATGGCCGCGGCCTGCCACACGGGGCCGAGTTGATGGGGCGAGCGCGCAAGGGAGAACAGCAGGTCTTTGGCGATGTCGAGCGGGGTCATGGCGAACCTGACCCTGCCCAGCCCCTGCTTGCCGAGGTTGATCCGGATCACGAGCCGCCCCCGCATCGAGATTGTCTTCGAAAGAAATCGAATCATTCGACGGCGGACGTGTCATCGGAGTTCCCTGGATCCCGTGCCTGACGCCACGGGCGGGCCGGCCCGAGTTCAGCCTGGATCCACCGGTTGATGAACGGGCGCCCCGCACCGGCATTCCATGTCCCACTACCTACGAGGGAGTCACATGAAGCTCGTGAAGGCAGCACTGACCTCTGCTGCCGTCGTCGCGGCCACGCTGGGCGTCACCACCTCCGCGCACGCGGCGACGCAGCACTGCAACAGCAACGGCAACTTCTCCGTCTGCGCCACCGCCACCTGGTACCGGTATGTGGGCGACACCTACGCCTCGGTCACTCTGTCCTCCAGCCACTACACCGACTACCGGTGGACGATCATCCCCTCCAGCGGCAACGCGCAGACCGGCCTCTTCTACCCCGGTCAGACCGCTGGGGCCGGCTTCGACGGCAGGGTGAACGTCACGGTGTGCGTCAAGGAAGCGACGCTCGGCACCGTCTGCGTGGGCCCGTTCTCCCCGGACACCAGCAACGCCGGCTGATCGAGTGCCCGCAGCGGCATGCCTCCCCGGCGCGGTGGGGTGACAGCCCGGTCTTCTCCACGGTGATGGCGACCCGACCCGGGATCGAGTCGGCGCGGGACCTCGGATAGTCGAGCGATGGCGTCAGCGAGCCGTCGGGCCTCGCCGGGACGGTGGGTCCGGCGCTGGTACCCGGTGTCGAAGGCCGGCCCTCGACAAGCGCGGGGGCCGGCCTTCGTCGTGCTCAGTGCGCCGCGCGCACCGCCGAGACCAGTCCGCCGGTGCCCTCGTCCTGCTGCGACGGGGTGAGCACCGGACGGCCGTAGGCCTCGGCGCGCTCACGCAGGGTGAAGGTCTCCGCCTCCCAGCCGAGGCCGTCCAGCCAGCCGACCGGGTCCTCCGGCATCTCCGAGACCCACATCGACGCTGGCGATCCCGGAGCGGCGTCCCCGCGGAAGCGTTCGACCACACCGCGCGCGCCCAGTGTCAGGCCCATCCTGCTGCCTGCAGCGGACAGCGCGCCTACCCGTTCGAGCAGCGACTGCACCGCGTCCTCGGGCAGATAGATCAGCAGTCCCTCGGCGATCCACACCGTCGGCTGCGCCGGATCGTGCCCGGCCGCGGCCAGGGCGCCGGGCCAGTCCTCGCGCAGGTCGACCGGGACGGTGATCCGCTCGCAGCGCGCAACGGCCCGCTCCTGACGCAGCACCGAGGCCTTGAAGCCCAGCGGTTCGGCCGTGTCGACCTCGAACAGCCGGGTCCCCGCAGGCCAGTCCATCCGGAAGGCCCTGCTGTCCATCCCGGCTCCGAGCAGCACGACCTGCCGGACGCCGGACGCGACCGCCCGGTCCAGCAGGTCGTCCAGGAACTTCGTCCGGATGACGATCGAGAAGGCCACACCGAGCCAGCGGCGCCGCGCCGCCTCGTCCGCGCGCGGGGGCGGCGGCGCCCCGGGGCCTCTCCCGCCGGCCGTGGCGAAGGCCAGCGCCAGCGGGTCGCGGAACAGCGGCTGCTCGCGTGCCGTCTCCATCGCCCTCACCCGGGCCACGCCCACGGCTGTGGCCCACACCCCGGACGGCTCGACCCGTCCCGCCGCATCAGTCATGCGTTCAGCCTAGGCCGCCGGGGCGTCACACCGGCGCGGTGGGAAACAGCGCTCCGGGGACAGGTCCAGCCTGGCGACGACGTCCTTGGGCGGGGTGTAGTCCGGTTCGTTGTGGCCGATCAGCCGTCCGCCGGTCACCAGATGCGCAGCGAAGCCGTGGAACGCCTCGGTACGGTTCGGTCAGCCCGCGCCGCCGGGCGCCCGCTTGTCGTAGCGCGTGGCAACGGCTCCACTCCGACCAGCACGGCGAACGTGGATGACGCCCGAGCACCAACCGATCACGGGCGGATCCGGTACAGCACACACCGGCGCAATGGCCCTTCGGGCACGCTCGGGTCGTCGAAGTCGTCAGAAGGATCACGGGTCATGCCGAGTCGGCGCATCACCGCCTGGGAACGAATGTTGGTGACGGTCGTCGACGCAACGATTTCGGGCAGCCCGAGGGCCTCGAAACCGAAGGCCAAGCCCGCCTGGGCGGCCTCGGTGGCGTACCCGTGTCCCCACGCCGAGCGGGCCAGCCGCCAGCCGACATCCACCCCCGTGAACGGCAGGCTCCCATCCACCTCGTCCAAGCCGACGCGGCCGATGAACGCGCCGGACTCCAGCGTCTCCACCGCCCACCACCCGTAACCCCGCTCGTCGAACTCGGCCTGCATGAGCGCCACCGAGGCATCGCTCTGCTTCGGCGTCAGCAAGTCCCCCAGGTACTCCCGGACCTCGGGATCGGCGTTCATCGCCGCCCACGGTTCGAGGTCCGATTCCCGCCACCGGCGGAGCAGCAGGCGGTCGGTACGCAGTTCAAGCATGCCGCCAAACTAGCGGGATCGAGATCAGAGAGTCGATCGATGGAACCGTGGCCGGCGCCGAGATTCCCGGGCAGTCGGACCTCCCCGCTCTCTCAGCTTGACGTTTAACGTTGCTGGGCTTGGTGTTCCTTGATCGACTCGGCACGTTTGACTGTCTTGCCGACGTTGTGGTGCCTGGCCCGGTGCTTG
>NZ_JBFAJR010000062.1:0-25828 GCF_040655295.1 Streptomyces sp. NPDC050448
ATCGTCACCGACGCACCCGACAACTCCCCCACAGTCAAAGAACTACGCGACCACGGCGTCGAAGTGGTACACCCGGCAGACGACTGACCGAAACGGCCACCACAAGGCCCGCCGGTGGTCTGGTGTTCACGTCTGAGCGCCCTTCTTGCACGGCAGGCGTCCACGAAGCGGAGCGTGCCTCCCCTCCAGGATCGAGTGGCCGCGGCCACCCGCCAAGGGGACCGGACCGTCGTGTTCTCGACTGTCCGGAAGACGACAGCAAGTTCTTTCAGCAATTTCCAGCCGCTCACGTCGGACTTCCCGGCCAACCTGAACGTGCACCACATCTGACGAAATGCCCCACTCTTACTCTCAAATCCCCTCACGTCATGCGGATATGGCCCGGACGCCGGGTGGCCTCCCACACAGGTAAAACATGTCCGATACACGTTGTCGACCGGGGTGCAGCCGCACCGAGCCCTCTACGATCGCGATCGCGACGGACGCGAACGAGAAGGCATCGACATGGACCTAGACGAACTGCGACGCCCGCAGAACCGTGACCAGCCCGGGGAGCTCACCTCCGCAGAGATCGACCTTTATCGCGAATTCGCTGAGCAGGGGCCGCTGCACTGGGGCCAGTTACTGGACCGCGCCGACTCCGGCGCGACCGTCCGGACCCTTGACACCCTGCTCGCCACCGGTCTCGTCCAGCAGGTCGGTGTCGACCGCTTCGCAGCCGCCAACCCCACTGACGTATCGGGACAGTTGCTCAAACGCTGGGAAGACCGGGTCCAGGGCGCCCAGCTCGACCTGTTGCGCATGCGCGGACAACTGGCGGAGCTCGCGCTCGTCCACGCGGCCCGGCAGCGCACCCTCCAGGGGCCGCCGCTGGAGCGGATCGAGTCGGCCGACGAGGTGCACCAGATGCTCGACCAGCAGGCCATCGAATGCACCCAGGAGGTGATCAGCGCCCAGCCGGGCGGCCCCCAGCCTGCCGCCGAACTGGGCCGAGCCCGCGACCGGAACCAGGATCTGCTGACACGCGGCGTCCAACTGCGCACGCTGTACCAGCACTCGGCCCGCTTCGACCCGGCGACCGTACGGCATGCGACGGAGCTGGCGGAGCTGGGAGCCGAGACCCGAACGGTCACCGGCGACCTGACCAGTTGCATCCTCTTCGACCGGGTCCTCCTCGTCCTGCCGCTCCAGGACGCGGCGGGCGGAGCGCTGCTCGTGCGGAGTCCGGACGTGGTCGCCTTCGCCGCCGAGATGTTCGATTCCCTGTGGGCCACGGGCGACCGTATGAACAAACCGCGCGAGAAGGCGTTCGTCCAGGACATCGCGGACCAGACGAAACGATCCATACTCCTGCACCTGGTCCAGGGCGACGACGATCGCGCCACGGCCCGGGCCCTCGGCATCTCGGTGCGCACGTGCCAGCGCCACGTCTCCGACATCATGCGCCGGCTGGGGGCTACGAGCCGCTTCCAGCTCGGCTACCTCGCCCACCGGCACGCACTGCTCGACTCCGACGGCCCGGACACCCCGTGACGGACGACCCGGTCCGCCGAGCGTGGTCCGGCCGCGCCGGGCTCTTCCCGCGGGTCCGGCGCTTCGTGTTCACACCACCCCCGCCGCAGCGTGGCCCGCACACAGCCCCATGGCCCTATGACGGAGGGCCGGATTCATGCCCGCCGGCGCGGGGAGCGGACTCGCCGATGCGCCGAGAGCCGGGCGGTGGGACAGCCGTGAGCGAGACGACTTCCCGGGCCGGGTAGCGCACCATGAACACGTCCACGGGGTCCTGGGTCTCCGCTGTGAACCCGTGCCGCTCGTACAGCCGGCGGGCCGGGCTGCCCTGCAGGACGTTCAACCGGACGGGGACACCGCTGCCATCGCACCGCTCCAGCAGCCCGCGCAGCACGTCCGAACCGATGCCGCTGCGTTGAAGACGCGGGGCCAGGTAGAAGTGCTCCAGCCACTGGGCGTCCTCGGCCGGTCGCAACGCCACGCAGCCGGCGAACGCACCGTCCACCTCGATCACCCAGGTGTGCTCCGGGTCGAATCCGTCCCGCAGCCGCTGCCGCACCCGCCGCTCGTCGTACCGCCCGAGGCGCTCGAGATCCGCCCGCAGCACCACGGCACGCAGCTCTGCCACGGCCTCGACGTCCGACGCCGACGCCGGCCGAATGCCCCAGTCCACCATGATCACCAAGCTACCGGTACGGGGCCCGCGTTGCGCAGTGGGGTCAACCGGATGCGCTGCCCGGGAGTTCCCCCACGTGGTCCGAAAGTCTGCTGGCCACGCGGGTGCCGGAGCGACACAATGGCAAGATCAGCGACCCGGCAGGAGAGTGCGTGCCCGTACCGATCATCATCGACTGCGACCCCGGGCACGACGACGCCCTCGCGATCATGCTTGCGGCGGGTGACCCCGCGGTCGACCTGCTGGCCATCACCACCGTCGCGGGCAATCAGACGCTCGCGAAGACCACGCTGAACGCGCGCCGGGTCTGTACGGTCGCGGGCATCACCGATGTGCCCATCGCAGCCGGCTGCGCGCGACCGCTGGTCCAGTCGCTGAACGTGGCGGACGACGTGCACGGCGTATCCGGCCTCGACGGGCCACGGTTCCCGGAACCCACGGTGGACGTGGTCGCCGAGCACGCGGTGGACCTCATGTACCGGATCCTGACGGAACACCCGGAGCCGGTGACCCTCGTCCCCACGGCGCCGCTGACCAACATCGCGCTGCTGCTGACCCGCCATCCCGGTGTCGCCACCCGCATCCGGGAGATCGTCCTCATGGGCGGCTCGACGGAACGGGGCAACCGGACCCCGGCCGCAGAGTTCAACATCCAAGCCGACCCGGAAGCCGCGGACATCGTCTTCCGCAGTGGTGTTCCGCTCACCATGTGCGGCCTGAACGTCACACACCAAGCGCTAGCCACTCCCGAGATCGTCGCCCGCTTCGAGCACCTGGGCACCGACCTGGGACATGTCTGCGCCGAGCTGCTGACCTTCTTCGCGTCCTCCTATCGCACGCTGTGGGGGTTCCAGGACCCGCCGCTGCACGATCCGGTCGCGGTCGCCCGGGTGATCGACCCGAACATCGTGCACTGCGTGGACGCGAATGTCGTCATCGAGCTGCAGGGCCGGTACACGCGGGGCGCCACCGTCGTGGATCTGCACCGGTACGTGGACCGACCGGTGAACGCACAGGTTGCGCTCACACTGGAGACCGGCCTGTTCTGGGACCGGATGGTGGCCGCCGTAACGGCCCTCGGCGGCCGCATGGCCTGACCGGTCCGTCGGGCGAGATCTTCGCCGACGGCAGCGGCGGGTGAGCCGCCGCCGGTCCCGCGCCGAGGTCCCTCGGCCGGTGCGCGGGCGGGGCTGGTCAGGCGGGCGCGAAGACGTCTTCTTGTGTGTCGTCGAGGATGAACCCGAGGTCGAGGCGGACGCGGACCGTTACACGGAGCCGCTGCTCCCGGTAGGCGATCCACTCGGGTTCCAGGGAGCCGACCTTCTCTTCGAGCTGCCTCCTGCTCTCCGTGGGCATCTCATGGCCGAAGGTGTCGAGAAGCGACTTGAGCCGCTCGTACTCGCGAGCCTCTTGGCTCTGATGCTCGTGTTCGTCCACCCGCTCGACGGTGCCCTCGGTGCCTGCCGCCAGGGACAGGGACCCGGCGACTGCCCCCGGCGACGTTGAGGAGTCCCCCGTCATCGCGACCCAATCGGTCAGCCTGGTGTCCGCGGCCAGTTTCACCCGCTGGCCTACTTTCAGCGTCATCGGTTCTTCGTCTCTCGGATCGGTGCAGGGCTGTTCTCGTGGGGGGCAGCCCGGGGTGGTGCCATTATCCGTGCCGGTCTTTGCGGACTCTCTCGCAGCGTCCCGCCGCCCCGGTCACACCCGGCTGACGCGGAACCGGAAGTTGACATCCTCAGCGCTTGCGAATTACCTTCTCCATTACTTAAGGACTTCAATCATCTATTTCCTTAAGCATCCTCGCTCGCCGCCTGGGGCAGCGCCATCAGGAAGGGCACAGACATGAACCCCGCCCAGCACGGAGCGGCCGTCGTGGCCGAGGCCACCGGATTCGTCGCCGCGGTCAAGGCAGCCGACCTCTCCACCCCGGTGCCGACCTGCCCCGGCTGGACTCTCGCCGACCTCACGCAGCACGTCGGCAGCGTGCACCGCTGGTTCACCGAGCTGCTTCGCCGGCGCATCCAGCAGCCGCCGACCAGCCGTGAGGTGGACCTGCGCCTGCCGGAGCAGCCCGACGGCCTCCCGGACTGGCTGGCCGCGAGCGCCGCGGAGGCCGCCGAGGTGTTCGCCGCCACCGACCTGGACGCACCGATGTGGGCCTGGGGAGTCGACCAGCACGCCCGGTTCTGGGTCCGGCGCATGCTCTTCGAGACCCTCGTCCACCGGGCCGACGCCGAACTCGCACTCGGGATCTCACCGCACGTCGACCGCGCACTGGCGGTCGACGGCATCGACGAGTTCCTCACCAACCTGCCGTTCGCCTCCTCCTTCGCGCCGCTGACCGCCCAACTGCGAGCCCCTGACCGGACCATTCGCTTCAGCTGCACGGACGGCGACGGCGACTGGCTGGTCGGCCTGCGCCCCGACGGCTTCGCGCTGGTGGCCGCGAGCGCCGAGCCCCGTGCGGCGGACGCCACGGTCCGGGGAACGGCCTCGGACCTGCTCCTGCTCCTCTACGGCCGCCTGGACCGCCGGAGCGATGCCTTCCGCCTCCTCGGTGACCCGGACCTGCTCGCCCACTGGTTCACCCACTCGGCCTTCTAGTCTCAGACCACCGCGAAGCGGGCCCTCGGGTACTGCACCTCCTACGCCGGCGTCGACCAGGGCGCTGCACGGAGGTCGGCAGTGCTGCGCCGCTCCCGCACCACCGGGGGTTCGTCGGCCGCCTCACCCACCGCGATCATGGAAACGATCGACCATCCGGGGTTCGGCCGAAGCTCCTCGGTGAGGGCTTCGAGGTCGAAGGCCCGAAACTGGTGGGTTGCCAGTCCCATGGCCTGGGCCTGGATGCTGAGGTGGGCCACAGCCTGTCCGAGGTCGTAGTCGGCGAACTCTGAGTAGACGGTCTGGGCGTCGTCGACGTGGCGGCGGGTCAGGGCAACGATGAGCAGACCTGCGTCTCCCGCCCACCGGCCGGAGCTGGGCGCGAGATGACGCAGCACCCGCTCGTGGTCCGGCTCGCCCGGCCTGGTGGGAAGGAACCCCCACGGTTGGGAGTTCCCGGCCGACGGTGACCACCTGGCGGCTTCAAGGAGCAGATGGAGGGCGTCGTCGTCGACGAGGCCCGACGGGTCGAACTTGTAGGGGCTGAACCGGCTGGCCAGCAGGGGGTGGATCCGGTCGGACCGCTTGAGATCATGAGACACGTCCCGGTACAACAGGCCGCCCGGGCGATCCATTTCCGCCTGATGCGGCCGCCCTCCCAAAACCTTCCGGCACGCGGTCGAGCGCCCCGCCGTGGGCAGGATGTGCGCCCGGTGCGCCCGGCCCCACGCCACACCGGGTACGGGAACATCACGCCGGTCGCGCCCCGAGCCGCCCGGCCAGGAAGGCGAGGATCTCGTCGCGGGCCTGCACGGTCGGGTGACCCTCCTGGTCGACGAGATGTGCCGTCACGACGCTGTGGGCGCACCCGACGACGTCACGGAAGAACGGCGGAGGGTTCGTGTTCGCCACGCCACTCGGCAGGACACGGCCGTCGAATGCATCGCCGAGCAGCGCCCGGTAGGCCGCGAACCGCTGCCCGGTGCACCACTTGTCGTTGTCGAAGCGGTAGGCGAGAACCTTCAATCCGTCTCGCGCGACGCGTTCCGCCACAGCGGCAGCGTCTTCGTCGCCGATCTCCAGACCGCCGGGGTCGTCGAGGGGAAGCGAGGGATGGTTGACCACCGGTGCGATGACCGCGGGTTCGAGCGCCATGGTCAAGGCGAAGTTGCCGGTGAAGCACAGCCCCACGGCGCCGACGCCGGGCCCGCCCCGTTCGGCGTGCGCGATGCGGGCGAGGCCTCGCAGCCATGAAACGACCGGGCTGGTGCCGCCACCGGCGAACGCCCGGAACTCGGCACTGACACAGGCCCGCCGGACGATGGTCTCGGCCGCCTCGGCGAGCGGATAGGCACCGTCGACGCCGAAGAGCGAAGGCACGTACACGCAGAAGCCGGCATCGCGTACCCACCGTGCCAACCGCGCGACGTCGGGGCTGATGCCCGGCATCTCGGGCATCAGGATGACGGCCGGCCCTGCCCCGGCGACGTACACGGTCTTGCTCACGTCATCGACGCTGACGGCTCTCCGCGAGAAGTCGTCCAAGGGGTCGCACTGCCCTCGCATGGTTGTCATGACCAAGATGATGACGAGAGGCTGTGCCCCTGAGAAGCGGCGGTATCGCCATGTATCACGGTGATAGCGCCACCCGTTGGGCGTTGGAGGAGCCGTATGAATCCGCTGCGGGTCAGTGTGCTGGCCTACCCCGGCTGCTTCGCGTCGGAGGTGTACGGAATCCCCGACCTGTTGACCATGGCCACCCATGTCGCCGCAGCACAAGGGGCGGCCCAGCCGTCCTACGAGACGTCGATCGTCTCTCCCAGGCGGCGGGTGATCGCGTCCGGCGGCTCGGCCGTCGACGTCTCGGCGGTTCGCCCGGCGGACGTTCTGATCGTTCCGGGCTTCGAATCCTCGCCCACGCTGGATCTCGATGCGACGCTCGCGAACCTGCGGCCGGAGACGACAACGATCCGAGCGCAAGCGGCCTCGGGCACCGCCGTCGTGTCGATCTGCGTCGGCGCCTTCCTCCTCGCCGAAGCCGGCCTGCTCCAGGGGCGCGAAGCGACGACGTCCTGGTTGTTCGCCGACCGGTTGGCCCGTCGGTACGCCGATGTACGTGTCCGCTCACAAGAGTTGGTCGTGACGGACCGCGGCGTGACGACCACAGCGGCTTTCACCGCAATGTTCGACTTCGCGCTGCGCCTCGTCCGCGAACACGACGGCCCCCACATCGCCCGCAGCACCGCGCGGATCGCCCTCGTCGACGACGCACGCTCCACACAGGCCCCCTACGTCGACTCGGGGCTGCTGCCCGCGATGGGCAGGGGCTTCTCGGCCGGCGTCAAGCGGTGGCTGGACCAGAACGTCGGGGCCCGCTACGACCTGCCCGGCCTCGCCCGGGCCTTCGGTGTGAGCACGCGGACCATGCTCCGTCGCTTCGGCGACGAGGCCGGCGAGACGCCGCTCGCGTACCTGCAATCGGCTCGGGTGCGCAGAGCCCGGCACCTGCTGGAGACGACCGACAGGACCGTCGCGAGCATCGCCGCCGACGTCGGGTACCGCGACCCCGGCACGTTCAGCGCCCTCTTCGCCAGACACACCGGCCGACGGCCGAGGGACTACCGTGCGACCTTCCGTCGCCGCGACGACGGCGTCGGGCCGCGCCTGTCCGCAGTCGCCCAGGATTGACCCCCGGACCACGCCGAGCGACTCCACCAGCGGCAGGTCGCCGAGGAGGACCGGCGGCGCGACTGTTACGTGGCGGCCAACGCCGCGTACCGCCGCCACCGGGTCGAGCTGATGAACTTCCTGTGGCTGGTGCACAAGGGAGAGGTCACAGCCGAGGGCCGGCAGGCGATGGAGGCCCCCGGTGCCGGGCGGCTCCTTCCAGGAGATACACGACGGGCTACAGGAACCCTGGAGCCGCGGGCAGGAGCTCCGCGCGGTGATGCGCACCGACCTGGGCGTCAACGACGGCCCGATCACCCGGCCCGCGGTGCTCCCTGAGCCGGCCGCCCGCGAAGGCCGAGGGTACCGGCCCCGCAACCTGTCTAGCGGACCTCGAAGTTGGCCATCATGCCCATCGCCGAGTGGTCCAGCAGGTGGCAGTGGTAGACGTACGTGCCCCGGTACGCGGTGAAGGTGGCGTGCAGCTTCACCGTCTCGCCGGGGAAGAGCTGGACCGTGTCCTTCAGGCCCGCCTCGGCCGGTCCGGCCGGGAGGCCGTTGCGCTCCAGCACCCGGAACTGGACCAGGTGCATGTGGAAGTTGTGCGGGATGAACTTGTTGGCATTGGTCACCGTCCAGATCTCCGAGGTCCCGAACGTGACCGTCTGGTCGATCCGGTCCGGATCCCACTGCCGCCCGTCGATCAGCCCGCGCGGCTCAGCGCGCCCGTCCTCGTCCATGCTGAGGGCGATGTGCCGCTCGACCTCGGGCTTCGGCAGGGCGTCCACCGATGGCAGGGTGCGCAGTACGTCCGGGACCCGGCTCGGGTCGGGGGCCGTGCGGACCACGTCGAACCGGAGCACGTTGACCACCGGGTCGGGAGCGCCCTGGCCCAGCGTGTTCTCCAGGACGATCTTCGTGCCGACGGGGTAGCGGGAGAAGTCGATGACCACGTCGGCGCGTTCCGCCGGGGACAGCGAGACCGTGTCGGTGGTGAACGGGCGCTCCAGCAGGCCGCCGTCGGAGCCGATCTGCACCAGCTGCCCGCCGTCGGCGAGACGCAGCTTGAAGAAGCGCAGGTTGGAGGTGTTGAGCAAGCGGAAGCGGTACTTGCGGGCGGCGACCTCCAGGTACGGGCTCGGGCGGCCGTTGGCGAGCAACGTGGTGCGGCCCCGGAAGTCGTCCATCGCGTAGACCAGTTGTCCGTTCCCGTCGAAGTGGGCGTCTCGCAGCGCGATGGGTATCTCGTACTGGCCGGAGGGCAGCGGTAGGGCGCGCTCGGTGTCGTCGGTCAGGATGTACGCCGCCGACAGGCCCCGGTAGACGTGCTCGGCCTCCATGTGGTGGGCGTGGTCGTGGAACCACAGCGTGGCATTCGGCTGCTGGTTCGGGTAGGTGTACGTGCGCGCCGTGTCCGGGGCGACGGTGTCCATCGGGGCGCCGTCGTTCTCCGGGGCGACGCTCCCGCCGTGCAGGTGCACGGCGATCGGCATGTCCAGGGTGTTCCGGTGCCGGATGGTCACCTGCCGGCCGCTGCGCGCCCGCAGCACCGGCCCCGGGAAGTGGCCGTCGTAGGTCAGTACCTTGGTCTGCACCCCGGGAAGGATCTCCCGGGAGACCTCCTTGACGGTGATGCGGTAGGCGTCCCGCCCGCCCTGCGTGGAGTACGGGGTGAGGACCGGCAGTTGTGGCAGTTTCACCGTGAACGGCGGCGGCACGGCCACCTGCCCCCCGTCGTCGGCGGCCTGCGCGGTGCCGGTGTGCAGCATGGGCAGCAGCCCGGCACCGGTGATCAGGCCCGCGCCCGTCGTGGCCAGGGTGCCAACGAGCAGGCGTCGTCTGGTGACCATGGAAGTGTCCTCCTGGGAGGGGCGAGGATGTGCACTGGCGTTCGTACGCCGAACGCCTTACCCATGATCTGAAACGCGCGCCGGGAGGCGCCCGCACGAGGCCGGAGAATGTCAGGTACCCCGCCGCGAAGCTGGAGGAGCTCCGGGTGCACTCGGCGGTGGCCGGAGGCTACGGCGCCGAGGAGGAGGCGCTCTCCCGGAAGACCACGGCCGGGCCGCTGATCCGCAACACAACCTCCCGAGGCAATACAGCTAGACCACCGGCGGGTTGAGACGGGCGAAGCCCTCCTGCCGCCGGTACGGGAAGTAGGGGTAGGGGGCCGTCCGGCTGCTCGCCTCGTCGAGCTTCGCCATCTGCTCGGGGGTGAGCGTCCAGCCCACGGCTCCGAGGTTCTGGCGCAGCTGTTCCTCGTTGCGGGCACCGACGATGACGGAGGACCCGGTCGGCCTCTGCAACAGCCATCGGAGGGCGATCTACGGGATCGCCCTCCCGGTTTCCCGCGCGATCTCGTCCAGGACGTCGACCACGCGGTAGAGGTGTTCGTCCTCCACCGGCGGACCGTAGTCGGCGGCCCTGACCAGGTCGTCCAGCGTGGACAGCACCTCCTCCACAGGGGTGCCGGCGTCGAAGGCGTGCAGCTGGAAGAGGTCGATGTAGTCGGTGTCGAGGCGGCGCAGGGCGTTGTCGACGGAAGTGATCAGTCGGGATCGCGAGGTGCCCGCGTCGCCGGGGCCGTCACTCGTGGGCAGGCCGGCCTTGGTGGAGACGAGCACCCGGTCCCGGCGCCCCCGCGTCGGACTCGGCGGCCGCGAGTGGGCGGCCGCCCCGGTCGGCCGGGTGGGGAGCCGGCGCGTTCCGTAGCCGGCCGGGGTCGCTCGGGTGGGTGCTTCACAGGAGACGGGCCCCGAAGGCGCAGCCGCGGACCCGGAGCCGGGGCGGTGCCCGCTCAGAGGGAATGCCGGGCGTTGCGCACGCGGTCGCCGGAGCGAGGCCCGCCCGGGGCCGGGCGCTGCGCCTCCCTGGGGGCGGAGGCTTTACGGGGCGGTACGGACGGGAAACGTGAAGGTGTAGCCCTGCGCGGTGAGCCAGGGCAGGTACTTCTTGAGCGCCGCGACCGTCTCGCTGCGGTCGCCGCCGCCGTCATGGAAGAGGACGGTCGGCTGCTGGGGAAGCTTGCCCTCCAAGGCGGTGACGAGCGCCGGCAGGCCCGGTCGGCTCCAGTCCTTGGGGTCCACGCTCCAGCCGAGAGGCCGCATCCCGCTCGCGGTGGCTATCGCACGGCTGTCGGGGGTGAAGGCGCCGCCCGGCGCACGGTAGTAGTTGACGGCGACACCCGGCGCGGCCTTCTCGATCATGGCCTTGGCGTCCACGATCTGCTGCCGCTGGTAGGCAACGGGCTTGTGGTCCATCGTCACGTCGTGGTCGACGGAGTGGTCGCACAGCTGGTGGCCCTCGGCGGCGACCTCGCGCACCAGACCCGGGTACTTCTGCGCGCTGGTCCCGATCATGCAGAAGGTGGCCTTGACGTGGTTCTGCCTCAGCACCTTCAGGACCTCTGGAGTCCAGCGGGGGTCCGGACCGTCGTCGATGGTGATGGCGATGTCGTGGCCCGAGCCCTGGGCCAGCCTGGAGATCCCCAGCGGGATCGGGGTGCCGCCCCGGGAGGACCCGGAGGTGGCCGGAGAGTGGCCCGCCGGGCCGTCCGTGGCGGCGAGGGCCGGTGTGGCGGCTGCCGCCACAAGGCCGAGGACGGCCGCCGCCACGGCGGATCCCGCCCGCCGACGACGTACGGAATTGGTGGTGATGCCCATGGACGCGCTCTTCCTTTGCGCTCGGCCCCCGGATCTCCGTTTCCTGTCCAGGGTAGGTCATGCGTATGACCGCCTTCTTGCCCCGGACGGCCCATTCGGCGCCCCAGGCCGGCAGCAGCAGGGCCTGGCGCCCCGGGAAGCAACGCAGGATCGGGGCGCTTTTCGCGGTCGCCGCCGTGTGCGGCAGCCGTCTCGGCGCCCGCCGGCCGCGCCGGTGTCCTGGGGTGCGGACCAGTGGCCGGCCGGGCGGGTGACCGGTGGCCGGCAGCCCCGTCACCCGTGAGACGCCGGACGAGGCTTCCAGGTGCAGCTCATTCAGGTATTGGCCAAACTGATCGTGAAGTACGGCACGGCACCGGACCGGACCGGACCGGGCGATGCTGCACATGTTGCGGTCCATCGAGCTCACCGACGAGGCGATCGCGGAGCCGCAGATGATCGAATTCCCCCTGTCCGTGCGCTCCCGCATGAGCAGAAGGGCCGGCGTGCCGAGCGCTGACGGTGGTCAGCCGGCGATCGACATCATTCCTGACTCAGCACTGGCGGAACCTACCCGCCCCTCGCGCCGCGATGGGCGTCACAGCCTGCTGCCGCCAGCCGTCGCATGGCTGATCACGAACCTCATCACCTGGCTGGTCGCGAGCGCATCTGTTGCCGGCGACGGATCGAAAGTGTCCTATTGGTCCACAGCGGGCCGTCGCCGCTGGGATTCTGAACACTACCTTTCCATCGCCAAGACCGGCTACGAGATGTTTTGGTGCCGGGATCGTTACGCGAACTTTCCCGATGTCATGTGCGGAAATGTCGCCTGGTTTCCCGGGTACCCCATGTCGGTGCGGGCGGTTTCCGCCACCGGACTTTCCTACGAGATTTCCGCCGTTGTCGTCACCGAAGCATCCCTGTTCGGCATGTTCGCGGTGTTGTGGTGGTTGCTCGGCGCCCGGCTCACCTGGGGCACCGGCCTCACCCTCGCCATCGGCGCGGTTTTCCCGGGCGGTATCTACCTCCATGCGATGTTCCCGATCGCCATCGGAACGTTGGCGTTACTCGTATGCATCGTCGGAGTGAAGCGCGGTTCCTGGGGCATCGCTGCTGCTGGTGGCTTCCTGGCGGCCTCCTGTCATCTTGTCGGCGCGGCCGCTGTCGGCATGCTGCTGTTGAGCGCGTTCTTCGCGTGGCAGAGAGACACGTGGCCGATACGGTTCGCGAAGGCCGGGTTGTCAGCGGCTATCGCCAGCTGCGGGGTGCTCTGGGCCACATGGACGATGTGGCAGGCGACGGGCCGCTGGGACGCGTACGAGACCATCCAGGAGTCGAGTTACAAGCAAGGCGGCCTACGCCAGCCCTTCGACGAGATGAGGAAGGCCTACGATTTCCCGTTCAGCGACTGGTACAGGCCCGAGGGACACCTGCCATGGCTGGTGGAGCACAGCCTCGCCGCGCACAGGTCCCAGTTCTGGCTGAATATTGCCTTCATACTGCTCATCGTGGCGGCGGCAGCATTTCAGCTGATCCGAAATCACCGGCTCGACACCGAGGAATGGGCCGCCTTGATTTTGACGGCAGCAATTTTCTTGCTGCCGTTCTTCGCCGGCGCGGAGATGTCGTGGTATCGCAACCATGCACAGATGTTCGCCGGACTCATACTGATCAAAAACATGTCCCGATGGATTCAGGTACCGCTTTTGGTATTTTGCCTCATCCAGTATGCCCTTTTGGGGGCGATGTTCTTCTCCGGGGTGCTGGTGTAACCGATCACCTGGCCGGTGGATGCCCGCGTCAGTGGATTCCCGAGCCGGGGTTCGTCTCGTCCCACTCCTGACGGGCCCGGGCGATGGCGTCGCGGTGCTGCGCCGACCAGTCGGCGAGGGCCCTCACGAGGTGGGTCAGGCTGTGGCCCATCGGCGTCAGGGCGTACTCGACCTGTGGCGGAACGGTCGGGCGGACGGTTCGGGTGAGCAGTCCGTCGCGTTCCAGCCGCCGCACGGTGAGCGTCAGCATGCGCTGGGAGATACCCTGAACGGCGCGCTGCAACTGGCGGAAGCGCCGCATGCCCTGCGCCAGCTCGACGACGACGAGAACGGACCACTTGTCGCCGATCCGGTCGAGAACGTCGCGGATTCCGCAGTCCTCGTGCCCCTCCTCTCCGCCGCAGCTGACGACGGGCCTGGTGGTTACCTCCGTGTGCCCTGCTGACATGAAAGTGCCTCCTTACGCACCGCGGCGCCCGACCGCAGGATGATCCAGGTTACTGAAGAGAACCTACCCCTGTGGGAGAGACCGTTGATCCTCATCGCCGGCGCCACCGGCGCCCTGGGCACCCTCGTTGCCGAGCAGCTGGCAGGCCGTGCCGACGTGGTCCTCGGGACACGCGATCCCGAGCGCGTTCAAGTGCCGCTGCCCGTCCGGCACATCGACTTCGACGCCCCGGACACCCTCGCCGAGGGCTTCGCGGGCACGGACGTGCTGCTGCTGATCTCCGCAGGCTACGGCGAGGACGACACCGTCATCGCCCGGCACGGCGCCGCCATCCACGCGGCGGAGAAAGCCGGTGTGCGGCACATCGTCTACACGAGCTTGAGCGGAGACGGTGACCACCTGCCCTACGCCCTCGCCCACCGCTGGACCGAGCGCCGGCTGCGCGCGAGCACGGCGGACTGGACGATCCTGCGCAATGGCCTGTACGCGGAACTGCTGGGATCGCTCGCCGCCCCGTCTGCGGACGGCAGGCTGACCGCTCCTCTGGGGGACGGCCGCCTGGCCGCCGTCGCCCGCGCGGACCTCGCGGAAGCCGCCGCCGAGGTGGTCCTCCGTGCGCAGGCCCACGTGGGACGGACGTACGAACTCGTCGGCGAGCACGCCATAGGCGGCGCCGACCTGGCGAAGGCCCACGGCCCGCACATCACCTACGAGCCCGAGACCCTGGTCCAGGCCCGCGCGCGCCTGACCGCGTCCGGTGCCGAACCCTTCCAGGTGCCCATGTTCCTCGGCACGTGCTCCTCGATCGCCGCCGGATTCATGGACCGCACCGGCAGCGAACTGCGCCGGCTGCTCGGAAAGGCGCCTCGACCTGCCATCGATGTCATTGCCGGCCGCACCTGGTAGACGGGCCGTCTCCTCCGTGCCCTGCTGCTGCCCGCCGAGGGCGGGGGCGTCACACCGGAATGGGGGTGAACGGGCGAAGTTCGTCCGCTCCTGCCCTCACTACACCGTAGCTGTGTTCAGGTACCTCGTTCCAAGCCCCCGGCAGATCGCCCAACGGCTCGGATACGACGAGGCGGGTCTCATCCGACACCTCGCGCAGGATGGGAATGTCGGGGTGCAGCGCGCGCAGCGAGTCGACCCTGGTGCTGTAGTACAAGGACCGGGCGACACCCTCGCTGGCGTAGCGAAAGGCCCAGACCGCCGACCCGTCGGTCACGGCGACGGTCATCTGCAGGGGCGCAGCGATGCCGTGCGCGTGGCCCGTGCTCTCCACCAGGCCCGCCATCCGGGCCACCGCGCCCGGAGGGTCGGTGGCCAGCCCGAAGGTCAGTGCGAGGAAGAACATCACCTCGGAGTCCGTGGATCCCTCGAGGTCTGCATAGAACTCGGGGGCCACGGCCAGGCTGAGCTCCCTTCGCAGTGTGTGGAACTCGGCGATGGAGCCGTTGTGCATCCACATCCAGCGGCCGTGGCGGAAGGGGTGGCAATTCGTCTGCTGCACCGGTGTGCCCGTCGAGGCGCGTATGTGGGCGAAGAGCAGCGGGGTTCTGACGTGCTGCGCGATCTCCCGCAGGTTGCGGTTGCTCCACACCGGGCCGACGTCGCGTACTACCGCAGGGGTGGTGTTGCTCACGCCCTCCGCGTACCAGCCGATGCCGAATCCGTCGCCGTTGGTCGTCTCGACACCGAGACGGGAGTGGAGGCCCTGATCGATCAGGGAGTGTGCGGGCTTGTACAGGATCGTTTCTATGACAATAGGGGAGCCCGAATACGCGAGCCACCGGCACATGATGGACCACCTTCCCGGGAGAACGCCTGCGCGGTCCTGACATCGCGTCGACCACTGTGGGTGATGGAGATGCCGGCGGTGGTGAGCAGGCAGGAAAGCCACGACGCGTCGAGCACGCGGGCCCACGCGGGCCCACGGCCTGACCGCTGCCAGGACCGCCAGAGCGCCGACGGTCAGGTGGCTCCTTGACCCTTTGAACATACGAGCGGTCATTGGTTCGCCGCATCACCCCCCGAGGGTGAAGGAGGCCCATGCGGCGGTGATGGATCTGCCGGGTGATGGGCGCGGTGCTTCCTGCTGATGGCACAGGGGGCAGGGGCAAGCGCAATATTGGCCTGTCCCGGCGGTGGCGAACCGCGACGTCCACGTGGTGCGGCTCCGCTGCGCCCCGGGCGCAGGAGCCGAACACGTGGACCTCGTCGACGAGGGTCAGCGGTCGCGGGTGGTGACCATTCCCCCGGCCCGGCCCGGTCAGGTCCGGTCAGGCGGTGGCCGGCGCCGGCTCCCTCTCGGTCTGGACCGGTGCCTTGTCGGCGGCGGCCGGGGCCGCGTCGCCGGCCGTGTCGTTGTGCTGGACTGCCGTGTAGTAGACGGTGGAGCCCTGCTTGGCGCGCTCCGCCAGGCTGCGGGCCACCAGGCGCTCGGTGGTCGTGCGCACCAGGTTGTCGCTGAGGTTGCGGTCCGGGTGTACGGCCGCCAGGGCCCGGGCGATCTCGCGGGCCGTCTTCGGCTCCGTCTGACCGCTCAGGTGATGGTGGATCAGCTCCGTCAACGGGACCGGCTTCTCCTTGGACGCGGCGGCCTTCTGCGCCACCGGCTTCTTCGCCGCGGCCTTCACGGCAGTTGCCTTCCTGGCGGTCTTCTTCTTCGCGTCGGTGGTGGTCGCGGTCCTCGTCGCCGCCGTCTTCCCCGCAGATGTCACGGTCTTCTTGCCGGTGCGCGGGCCGGGCACCGCGGTCGTGGTGTCACCGAGGGCCGTCCGCATCCCGATGAGGAGCTCGTGGTCCTGCTCCAGACCGGTCAGGCGATCCTGCAGGGAGGCGATCTCCTCTCGGATGCGCTCCTGCTCTGCGGTGTTCAGCTCGAGGTCGGTGGTGACCTTCTCCGCGTACTGGGACTTGAGGGTGGGAATCTCCTGCGCAGCCATGAGGGCTCCTCGAATTAGAAGGTGTTGCGTGCGGACTCTACCCACGTGACCTGTGAGGTGTGTGAGTTTGAGCGGTACCGGACGCTCCCGCCTGCTTCGACCCGCGGAGGAACACACTGCGGTAGAGCAGGGCGTCATGGGGATCAACTGCCCATTCTCCGGCGCCTGAAGCGCGTTCCGCCCCAGCAGGAGTGTTCGGCATCGCGGTGGTAGACGATTCGTTCGAGTGATGTCGGCTGTGGGAAATTGCTCCTGGAGCGTGACGTCGATGGGACGAGCCGCTCCGGGTCGGCCATCGGCCCGATTCGGTCGCGGTGTGGGCCAACGGCCGTTGCTTCCACCTCAGCGGCAGCGAGTACAAGGAACGGGCCGTCGCGAGCGTGACCAAGAACGCCTTCCGATGCTTGGCCACGTGCACTGCACGTCCAACACCAACACCGCGGCCCGCAACCACGCGGTTCACCAGCGAGTGCCGAGCCGGTTCTGATCCCGTGGAGCCCCTCTCCTGTCCGAGTGGGAGCGGGGGCTCCCACGCGTGGCGCAACGCCAACGGCCGGCTGCGGGCTGCGGGCCGTGCTCGCGCAGCCGGGCCCCGCAGGGAACTACGGGCGGGTGGCGGTGACGAGGTAGTAGTCCAAGATCTGCTGTTCCCAGGCAGTCAGGAAGTTCCGGGGCCAGGTGCCCGGCTCCCAGAGGCGCGCGAGCCAGCGGTCCCAACCGGGCCAGACCTGCGGACCGATCGAGGCGACCTGGACGTCGCGGAAACCGGCGTCGGCGAGGGCGTCGTCGAGCCGGGAAACGGGCCGGGCGATGTCCAGGCCGCTGGCGAACGAGTCGAGCAGCCCCGCAAGCCGCTCCGCGGGCGCGGGCGCCCCGTCGACGCTGAAGAAACTGGTGACCGCCACTCGCCCGCCAGGGCGCACGACCCGCGCCGCCTCGCGAGCGAACGCGGGCAGGTCCGGGAAGTGCTGGGCCGCCTCGACGCTGTACAGGCAGTCGAACTCCGCGTCGCCGAGTGGCAGGCTCTCCGCCGCCCCGAGTACGAAGCGCAGCCGTCGCGGCTGCGCTTCGAGGAGCGGGGAGTTCGCTTCACGGGCCCGCTGGAGCTGCTGGGGGTGGATGTCCACCCCGGTGATCGCCGCAGGCCCGTACTCCTCGAGGGCGAGGGCGCACCCGAGGCCGAGTCCGCAGCCGATCTCGACGGCCCGGCCGCCCTCGGGGCGGACCGCGTCGAGTACGTGCCGGTAGAGGTCCTGCTCGCTGCGGATCCGGTCACCCTGCGACAGAGGCTGTTCGAGATCGACTGCCTGCCAGTAGCCGAAGTTGATGAACCCTCCGGCGAACACCGGCGCGGCACTGAGATCGGCCGGCCCGTACGTCTCCCACACCTCGGGCCGCACGACCGGAACGGGCTGCTCCGCAGGAATCTCCGACAACACCCCACCACCTCCTCGTGACGGGGACGTTCTGCCCCGAATCCCTCAGTGTGGCCCGTGAACCCCCGTCGCGACAGAGGACCCGCCCGGCGAGACGCGGGCCCTCTGCGTGACCGAGCGGCAGGGCCGTAGGCTTCGCCCAGTACGGACGCGGCGGGCAGGGGCGGGGGCAGGGCACATGACGGCAGGGACAACGCAGAGGTGGGGATCGACCCTCGATTCGGTCGTGGTGTACGCGCAGGGCGCGGTCTGCCGCCGGCTGGCCCGCGGCAGCATGCCGCCGGACGGCCGGCTGCGGGTGACGGGACTGCCCCGCTCGTTGGACCCGGGCTCCCTGCGGGCCCGTGTCCTGGGCGCCCCCGGGGTGCGCGTCACCGAGGCCCGGGTGGAGGTCGATGCCGAGCCGCTGGGCACCGGCACGCCCCACGAGTTGCGGCGCGAGGTCGAGCGACTGCGCGACGCGTACGCGGCGGCGCAGGGACGCCGGGACCGGCAGCGGGGCCTCATCGAGGAGGTCAGGGTTCTGCACCCGGTGCCGCCGGCGCGCAGGCGTGAGGACCGACACCGCCGCACCCCGGTCGACGCGTGGCTGGAGCTCGCCGAATTCGTCGACGAGCGGTTGACGGGACTGCACACCCGCCTCGTCGAGCTGGAGGAGGCGGTGCTCCGCATCGAGCACGAGCTCGACGTCGCCGCGGACAGGCTCGCCCGCGCCTCCAGCGATGCACCGTCAGCGCACGTGGAGACCACGGTCTCCGCGATCCTGACCCTCGACGGCCCCGGTGACGCAGAGCCGGATCTGGATCTGGATCTGGATCTGGATCTGGATCTGGATCTGCAGTTGGAGCTGGAGTACGGGGTGCCGGGCGCCGTCTGGGTGCCGGCCTACCGTCTCACCCACCGTCAGGGCGACGGCACCGGCCGTCTGGTGCTGCGCGCCTCGGTCGCCCAGCGCACCGGGGAGGACTGGACCGGCGTCCGCATCGCCCTGGCCACCGCCGACCTCCGGCGCCGCACCGACCTGCCCAGGCTCCGCTCGATCCGGATCGGACGCCGACAGCCCGCCCCCGCGCCGTCTGGCTGGCGCGAGCCTCCGGCGGGGCTCGCCGACCTGTTCACCGGGTACCAGGCGGCCGGCCCCCGCCCGGCCACGACCGCCACATCTGCGGTGGCCGTGGCCGGCTCCGCGCCCGGTCCCGTTCCGCCGCCACCGCCGCCGCCGGCACCGCAGGGCTACGGTGGGCCGCCCGCTGCGCTCCCGGCGCCCAGCGGCGCAGTCAGCGCCTCCCCGGATGTCTTCGGCGGCGCACCGCCCGCCTTCGCGCAGCCGGCCCGGCCACAACCGGGCGGCAGGCAACCTGCCGGTGGCAGGTCCATCACGCCCGCCGCCGCCATGATGCCCGCGGCTCCTGGCGGGGCCGCGACGGCTCCGACTCCAGCACCGGTACCGGCACCGGCTGCCGGTCCGCCGCAGCCCAGCGGGGCCGAACTCGACTACGCCGCCCTCGTCCTGTGCGGCCCCGACGAGCAGGGCGGTCGCAGGGGCAGGCTGTTTCCCGACTCTCCCTTCGACCCGGTGGCGGCCCAGTACCGCCTCCGCGCCGAAGCGGTGGCCGCGCTGCCGCTGCCCGGACACGCGGTGCGTCCCCGCGAGTCGGCGGGCTCCTTCGACCACCGCTTCGACGCCACCGCCCGCGCCGACGTTCCGTCGGACGGCACCTGGCACACCGTCACCGTCGGCGAGATCCCGGTCGGTCTGCGCACCGAGTACCTCTGCGTGCCGTCCGTGGAGCAGACCGTGTACGCGACGCTGGTGCTCTCCAACGCCACGGACCAGGCTCTGCTGGCCGGCCCGGTGGAGGTCACCGTCGACGGCGACTTCCTGCTGACCGCCGCACTGCCCACCCTCGCCCCGGGCGGTGTCCGCCGGGTGGGGCTCGGGTCGGCCGAGGGCATCCGGGTCACCCGCCGTACGAACCTGCACGAGTCCACCTCGGGCCTGCGCAACAACACCACCGTGCTCGACCACCGCGTCCACGTGGAGCTGGCCAACCGGCTCGCGAGGCCCGTCACCGTCGAGGTCCGCGAGCGAGTGCCGGTCACCACCGAACCGGACGTCCGGATCGAGGAACGGGCCGACTGGACGGCACCCGAGGAGGGCGCGGGGCCCGAGCACCACGCACCGGGAACCCGCGTCTGGCGGGTGGACCTGCCCGCCGGCAGCACCGCCGCCCTCGACGGCGGCTACGAGATCCGCATACCGGCCGGCAAGGGTCTGGTCGGCGGCAACCGCAGGAGCTGACACGTCATGTCCACGGCCTCCAAGCCCATCGCCCTCCCCGTCACCGCCGTCACCTGCCTGGAGGATCGCGCCCACATCGAGCGCGCCGTCGTGCTCGACCTCGAGGCCGGAGTACAGCGGCTGCGTCTCGGGCCGGTCAGCGCACTGGCAGTCGACCGTACCCTCCATGCCGAGCTGACCGCCGATCACCCCGCAACCGTGCTCGACATGCGGATCGTCCGCACCTGGACACCACGCGGGCCGCTGCCGTCCACCGACCACGACTCCGCGCTGCGTCACCGCGTGCACACCCTCGAAGCGGAGCGGCTCACCCTGGAGCAGCACCGGGATCGGCTGCACGCCCGCCTGGACCTGCTCGGCCGCCTCGCCGCCGATCTTCTGCGAGAGATCGGCGAGGGTGCCGGCTCCGGGGAGACCGAAGGGCCCCGCTGGTCCCGCGAACTGGACCGGGTGGACACCGAGCGCGACGCGCACGGCGAGCAACTCCGCGCCGCGGAGGCCCGGCTGGCCGCGCTCGATGCCGAACTCGGGGAGGTCCAGCAGGCCATGGCCCTCTCCGAGGAGGAGCCCGCCGAGCTGGTCGGCCACATCGAGCTGACCGTGGAGGCCGCGGTCGCCGGGCCGGCCGGGCTGCGTCTGAGCCACCTCACCCCGTGCGCGCTGTGGCGGCCCGCCTACCGGGCCGTGCTCGACGGGGACTGCCTGACGCTGGAAACCGACGCGATGATCTGGCAGCGCACCGGCGAGGACTGGTCGGACGTACGGCTGACGTTGTCGACGGCCCGGTCGGCGCTGGCCACCGATCCACCGTGGCTGGGCGAGGACCGACTGACACTCAAGGACCGCACCGCCGCGGAGCGCCGCACGGTCGACGTCGAGCTGCGCGAGGAGGAGATCGGGAACCTCGGGCCGGCCCCGGTACTCGGCCTGCCAGGGGTGGACGACGGCGGCGAGGCGCGGGTGCTGAGCTCCCCCGCGCCGGTCTCCGTGCCGGGAGACGGCCGCGCCCACCGGGTGCCGCTCTCCGTCTTCACCACGGCTGCGACCAGCGAGTACGCCTGCTCGCCCGAGGCGTCGCCACTGGTCACCCAGGTGGTGCGGTTCGACAACCTGTCCGGCCATGTGCTGCTCGCCGGGCCCGTGGACCTGGTTCGCGGGAGCGGATTCAGCGGCCGCGGCACGCTGGACTTCACCGCCCCCGGCACCCCCGTCGAGCTCGCCTTCGGCAGCTGCGATGACCACCGGGTGGTCCGGCAGGCCCAGGAGTCCCGCGATTCCACCGGAATCATGCAGCGGACCGTGGTCACCCGCACGATCCGGCTGCACCTCTCCCGGTTCTCCGCCCCCGGGGAGCACGACGAACGCGTGGTTGTCCTCCGCGAGCGGATCCCGGTCTCCGAGGTATCGGCGGTGGAGGTACGCCTGCGCAAGGAAGCCTGCTCTCCGGCGCCCGACGTGGTCGACGCCGAAGGCATCGCCCGCTGGGACATCGCGCTCCCGCCCGGCGGCCGCCGCACGGTCACTCTGGTCTACGAGCTGTCGGCGAGCGCCAAGGTCGCCGGGCTCTGAGCTCGGCGGTCCGCTGCGCGCACGCCGCACCCCCGTCCGGATCAGCCGCCGGCGGGGGTGCGCGCGACGGTCACCGCGCGTACGGGCACCAGGGCGCCCCGCACCGGGCGTGCCCGTCGCGTTCAGGAGGCAGACCCCGGGCCGGCCGGCACCGACCCGGGGTTTCACCTCGTGGGCGGAAGCAGGACCGCGGGATCCTTTGGCTCCTGCAGCGTGAGCAGCTGCTCCCGGGGCTTGCTGATGGTGTAAATGCCGTTCACTACAGGTGCCACGGCCGACTCCGCTCGTGCGTGCGGTGCAAGGGCACCGCCGATTGATGGACGAGACGATTCATTCCGCGGCACCCCTGCGCGCACAGAGCGCAGCACACCCCGCCACTCCATCGAGGGACGGCCAGGGAGGTGCACGCCACCGGCGCACCTCCCGGCATCGACACCGCCGGACACCTCACCAGCGGACTCGGCGGGGCCCCGGCCGCCGCACCCAGCGGTCGGGGCCGCGGCGCGCACACTGTGGCACCGGGCGGTCAGCGCTCCACGCCGACCGCACTCCACGCCTTGGCCACCACGTCCGTCGGCAGGCCCAGGTCACGGGCGGCGCCGATGGTTGCGTGGCGGAAGGCGGAGAAGTTGGTGGTCCTGGAGGCGTATTCCATCAGCGCCTTGTACCAGATGCGACCGGCCTGCTCCCAGGCGTGGCCGCCCAGCTCGGTCGCGACCAGGTAGAACGCGTGGTTGGGGATCCCTGCGTTGGTGTGGACGCCTCCGTCGTCGCCGGAGGCCTCGTCGTAGTCGGTCATGTGGGACGACTGGTGGAACCGGGCGGGGTCCTTGAGGGAGCCCGCGGGTCCGTCGGAGGACAGGAGGCCCTTGCCGAGCAGCCAGTCCGCTTCCTGCACCGTTTCCTTGCGGCTGTACTGCTTGGCCAGGAGACCGAAGACGTTCCCCAACGAGATGGCGAGCGCGCCGGGTTGACCGTACGACTCCAGTTCGGCGGTGTGGTGGATGACACCGGCCATGAACCGGGCGGCGACCACTTCCACGGCCAGGGCGCCGTCCGGGCCGGAGCCACCGTTGTCACCGTCACCCAGCAGGATGCGCGGCCCTTGCCGGGCCGCGCCCGGGTCCCGGGTGTGGACGACCGCCTCCACCGGACCTCCTCTGCCGTCCATCGAGTTGCGGCCGTACACCGAGCGGAAGAAGTCCCAGGCGACACCGAGGGCGTCGAAGGCAGCGTCCACCGCCGCGTCGCCCTGGGGCGCTCCGCCCTCTTCACGCACCAACACCGGGTTGTCGGGGTCATTCCGGCCGTCGAACACCTTGCGGACCATAGGTACAGATGCACTCTCAGTCATGATCGCCATGCTGGCAGGAACCCCGCCCCCACACGGCGACTACCGCGCAACCGACCACCGGATCAGTCAAGTCGAGCCACTCTCGTCCCTGCGAGCCACAGCCCGACCGCGCACCGCACCGCACCGCGCCACACCGCGCCGCGGTCGGCGGTGCGTAAGGGCGGGGGGAAGCGCACTCCCGGACGGAGTCCGGCCGACGGCGGAGAAATCATCCGGCGCGGCCCGGGAGGTGACGGTCCATCAGTAGCCCGCATCACCTCCCGCCGGTACGGGAGACCACGTCGCCCGGGCGGCAGTCGACACACTCGCCACGGCTGTGACGAGCGAAACGGATGAGGTCCCCTGTGTGCGGCACTCGCGCCTCCTGGCCTGTCGTTGGTGTGCCGGGAGACCGCGCATCCGCGGCACGGTCCTGCGAGTTTGCCAGGCCTTTACTGAAGTCGCGTCAGGTCCGGCCGACCGCTACCGCGAGCCGGACGTGTTGCCGAGGGGACTGTTTGCCCGCAGGCCCTGGGAGCGTGCACACTTGCGCGAATTCCGGCCGGGCGCAGCGTCGCACCCCCACTGCATACCTGCCTGGCATTCACGTGCCGGCCACCAGCAAGCCAACGGGAGTAAGGTTGAGCACATCGGGAACTGCCCGCCGGCAGGATCTCCACAGCCTCAGCGACGCGCAGCTCTGTGCACTGCTGCGCGAGCACAACTCGACGTCGGAACCCGATGTCAGCGACGTGATGGGCGAGGTGTTCGCCCGTCACCATTCCGCCGTCCTCGCCTACGCCCGTACGTGCTGCCGGGACGTGTCCACCGCACACGACCTCGCGGCCGAGGCCTTCGCCCGCACCTACCGAGCGGTCGCCTGGGGGGCCGGACCCGAGCACGCGTGGCGGCCGTACCTGCTGACGTGCGTGCGGCGGGTGGCAATCGACTGGGTGCGCCGCGGTGCCCGGACGCAGTTGTCGGACGACTTCGAGCAATGGGCCGGCGACCTGTCCGACGGCCAGGATGTCGAGGGTGCCGTCCTGTCGGCGGAGGAGGGATCGCTGGTCCTGCGGGCGTACCGGTCGCTGCCGGAGCGCTGGCAGGCGGTGCTGTGGCACGCGGTCGTCGAGCACGAGCCCCCGACCGAAACCGCCCGACGCCTCGGGATATCGGCGGGGGGCGTCGGCTCACTGGCGGCGCGTGCCCGGGAAGGCCTGCGCGAGGCGTACTTGCGCGCCCACTTGGACCAGAGCGCGAGCGAGGAGTGCCGGCACTACGGGGGTCAGCTCGCCGCCTCGCTCCGCCGGCCGGGCAAGCGCGTCACCCGGGATCTGGGCCGCCATCTTCAGGCGTGCGCCGACTGCACCCGGGCCGAGCGCGACATGCGCGACGTCAACAGCCGCCTGGGCGCGCTGCTGCCGGCCGGAATCCTGCTGTGGAACCCCGAAACCTTCCTGTCGTCCGTCGGCGGACACAGTGCCCACCTGGCAGCGTGCAAGCTGGGCTGGCTCAAGCTGGGGGGACTCAAGCTGGCTGCGGCGCGCTTCGGAGCCGCGAAATGGTCCGTGACGGCGGCGGCCGTTGCGGGTACGACGATGACCGCGTTCGTCCTGCTGCCGGGCGACGGCCGGCCCGGGCAGGCCGCACCCGCCCCCACCCCCGTAGGCGCGAGCCCGATCCCGGCGGACTCGGTGACACCGCTCGTGCCCATCGCCGCGTCCCCGTCGGCTTCCGCCACCGCCACGCCGGCCCCCGTCACCCCCACGCCGGCCCGCGTCACCACCACGTCGGCCTCGGCCTCGCCCTCGGTCGGTCCTGCCGGCCTCCCCCTGGTCAATACCGGCTCGGGGCTGTGCGTCGGCCTCGCCGACAACGGTTCTGACGGACCGTTGCAGCTCCAGCAGTGCACCGGAAGCGCCGGCCAGGGCTGGCAGCGCCTGCCGGCCGGTCAGGACACCTACCAACTCCGGAACACGGGCACCGGTACCTGCCTCGACGGAACCACCGCCGGCGGAAACCTCGTCGACGTCACCCTCCGTACCTGCCAGTCCGAAGCGGGCCGCGCAACGCAGCTCTGGAGGTTCCAGCCGGTCACACCCTCCGGCGCCTTCCGGCTCTGGTTCGTGCCACGGGTCCCGCAGAGCGACTACTCCGCCCATCTGCTGGGCCCGAGGAACTGGCCGAAGGCCGACCCCCCGCGTCCCGGCTCGCCCATGGTGCACCTGCCCGACTACTACAACTCCGTCAACTTCCTCTTCACCCTGGGATGAGCGCACGCGGACCGGGTCACGCCTGCGGCCGCCGGCGCCCGGGGTAGGCGCATGTGCGTGATGACGGGGACCACGGTCGTGAGAACGAGGTCCCTGTCATCGCTTCGCAGGAAGAACCGCTCCAGGACGGCCGTCAGCCGCCTCTGGGCACGAACGGCTTGTGGCCGGGGTACACATGATCGGGGGTTCCAGCCGGTCGCGTCCTCGGTCGGCGCAGCACCGCGCGGCCATCGCCGCACTGGGAGGCGGCCTGCGCTCGAGAACGAAGGTCGTCAACGGCAGGGGCGTCGCCATCCTGGCGCGGCCGACACGACACAAGAGCAGGACGGTCTCGGCCGAGGATCACCGGTCCGGCCCGCGAGGCGGCTGAGAGGCGCCGCAGGCCCTCGGCCTGGTGCGGCCCCCGTGCCCCTGTCGGCCCCGGATATGACGCCGCGAGCGGGCCGATCCACACCGGAGCAAAAAACTCGGCTTGGCCCGGACCTGCCGACCTTATATCAAGGTCGTTTCTCGGCGTCAAGCCACGTATTCGAGTGGCGTGACGCACGTTCCCCGGCAGGGTTTATTTGAAGTACGCCCTCCCCGGGAACCTCCCGGAGAACACCAGGTCAAAGAATTCCTCCGACCTACTCTGCGGGGCGGCTCACACA
>NZ_JBFAJR010000063.1:0-25665 GCF_040655295.1 Streptomyces sp. NPDC050448
GAGCCGGTGCGCGGCTCCGCCGGTGCCCAGGGGTGGCGCGCGCTCACCGGGCCCGTACCGGGGCCTGCGGGCGGGTGCCGATCTGGAGCAGGGGCAGGGGTGCCTCGACCGGTTCCAGCTCCACCGCGGTCACCTCGGGCGCGAAGCACGCCAGGGCGTCCGCGACGCTCTGCGGGACCGCGTCGGCGGCGGAACCGCAGCCGCAGCCGCCGCTCGGCGCGGACCGCAGCCGAAGGACGCCGGTCGCCTCGTCGAAGCCGGCGAGCTCCACGGGGTCCCGTACGGTGTCCAGGGCGCGGGCGATCCGGGTGCGGACGTCCTCGGGGTGCAGGTCGTGCAGGGCCAGCAGGCTCGCGACGAGCTCGTCGTCGAGCAGCCCGCCGAGACGCTCCACCCCGAGGCGTTCCACGATCCGGGCGAGCCCGGCCCCGTAGAAGTCCATGAGCACGCGCACCAGTTCCTCGGCCGCGGCGCAGGCCTCGCGGTCGCCGGTGGCGGCCAGCCGGTCGAGGACCTCGTCCACCCGCCGGCCCGCGTCGCGGGCGTCGGTTGCCGCGGCGCTCATCCGCCCAGTCCGCTCAGGCCGGTGGGCACGTGCATCTGCTTCACCGTCTTGCCGCCGCCGACGTACATGTGGACGCCGCAGGGCAGACAGGGGTCGAAGCTGCGCACGGCGCGCATGATGTCGATGCCCTTGAAGTTCTCCGGGGAGTTCTCCTCGAAGATGGGGGTGTTCTGGACGGCGTCCTCGTACGGTCCGGGCGTGCCGAACGTGTCGCGGGTACTGGCGTTCCACGGGGTCGGCGGGTACGGGTGGTAGTTGGCGATCTTGCCGTCGCGGATCACCATGTGGTGCGAGAGCACGCCCCGGACGGCCTCGGTGAAGCCGACTCCGATGGACTCGTCCGGGACCTCGAACTTCTCCCAGGTCTGGGTGCGTCCGGCGCGGACCTCCTTGAGCCCCTGCTCGGCGCAGTGCAGTGCGATGGCGGCCGCGTACGCCTGGAAGTACGTGCGGGCGCGGTTGCGCTCCAGCGCGTTGCTCCACTGCGGGATCTTCCACTCGAAGCGCGTCTCGGGCTTGGTCATCGTGCGCGGCAGGTTGATGACCACGCTGTGGCCGGTGGCCTTGACGTAGCCGACGTCGACGAGCCCGGAGAGGGCGGTGGACCACAGGCGCGCCAGCGGGCCGCCGCCGGTGTCGAGCGCGAGGTGGTCCTTGCCGTCGAACCAGCGCGGTGACATCACCCAGCTGTACTTGTCGTCGAAGTTGCGCTTCTGCGGGGCGGGGATGGTGTGCTGGTTCCAGGGATGGCGGGCGTCGACCGGGTTGCCGAGCGGGTCGTGGGTGACGAACTTCTCCTGGCCCGCCCAGTCGTCGTAGTACGAGCTGCCGAGCAGGATGCGGATGCCGAGGTTGATCTCGGTGAGGTCGTTGGTGACGAGTTTGCCGTCCACGACCACACCGGGGGTGACGAACATCTTCCGTCCCCAGTCGGTCATGTTGGCGTACGTGAAGTCGCAGTACTCGGGGTCGTTGAGCGCGCCCCAGCAGCCCAGCATGACGCGCCGGCGGCCGACCTCCTCGTATCCGGGCAGGGCCTCGTAGAAGAAGTCGAAGAGGTCGTCGTGGAGCGGGACGACCCGCTTCATGAACTCCACGTACCGCATCAGGCGGCTCATGTAGTCCGTGAAGAGCTGGACGGAGGCGATGGTGCCGACGCCGCCCGGGTAGAGGGTGGAGGGGTGCACGTGGCGGCCCTCCATCAGGCAGAACATCTCGCGCGTGTAGCGGCTGACCTGGAGGGCCTCGCGGTAGAACTCGCCCTCGATGGGGTTGAGCGAGCGCATGATGTCGGCGATGGTGCGGTAGCCGTGGTCGCCGGCGTGCGGGGCCTCGGTACGCTCGGCGAGCTCGAGGACGCCCGGGTTGGTCTCGCGGACCATCTTCTCGCAGTAGTCGACCCCGACCAGGTTCTCCTGGAAGATGTTGTGGTCGAACATGTACTCCGCGGACTCGCCCAGGTTGATGATCCACTCGGCGAGATGGGGCGGCTTCACTCCGTACGCCATGTTCTGCGTGTAGACGGAGCAGGTGGCGTGGTTGTCGCCGCAGATCCCGCAGATGCGACTGGTGATGAAGTGCGCGTCGCGGGGGTCCTTGCCGCGCATGAAGACGCTGTAGCCGCGGAAGACCGACGAGGTGCTGTAGCACTCCGCGACCTTCTTCTGCTTGAAGTCGATCTTCGTGTGGATGCCGAGACTGCCCACGATCCGGGTGATCGGATCCCAGGCCATCTCCACCAGGCCGCTGCCGTCACCGGCCGCCTTCGTCTTCGGTGTCATCTTGTCTGCCGTGACCCTTCTTGGAGACGGGAGCTGGAGGTTCTTGGAGGCGGAGCCGTGGGACGGGAGCGGGTTGTGCGGGGGCCGGCGGGCGGGGTCACCAGGGCTTGCGGTAGCCGGTGGTCAGCTGCCGGCCCGGGTGGCGCCACTTGGGCTCCCGGTCCACGGTGTGCTCCGTGATCGCCCTGAGCTTGCGGATCACCGCGCCGTAGACCCCGCTGGCGCTGGTGGACACCGTGGCGCCGGGCGGCTGGTCCATGAACGGCATGAACTTGTCGGGGAAGCCCGGCATGGTGCAGGCGATGCAGATGCCGCCGACGTTGGGGCAGCCGCCGATGCCGTTCATCCAGCCGCGCTTGGGGACGTTGCACTTGACGACGGGGCCCCAGCAGCCGAGTTTGACCAGGCACTTGGGCGAGTCGTAGGTCTGGGCGAACTCGCCCTGCTCGTAGTAGCCGGCCCGGTCGCAGCCCTCGTGCACGGTGTTGCCGAACAGCCAGGTCGGGCGCAGCTTGTCGTCCAGCGGGATCATCGGGGCGGAGCCGGCCGCCTGGTAGAGCAGGTAGGTGAGGGTCTCCGAGAAGTTGTCCGGCTGGATCGGGCAGCCCGGGACGCACACGATCGGGATGCCGGCCTTCGAGGTCCAGTCCCAGCCCAGGTAGTCGGGCACGCCCATGGCGCCGGTGGGGTTGCCCTCCATGGCGTGGATGCCGCCGTACGTGGCGCAGGTGCCGATCGCCACCACGGCGAGGGCCTTGGGCGCGAGGCGGTCGATCCACTCGCTGGTGGTGATGGGCTGGCCGGTCTCCGGGTCGTCGCCGAAGCCGCACCAGTAGCCCTCGGGCTTGATCTTCTCGTTGGGGATCGAGCCTTCGACGACGAGCACGAAGGGGTCGATCTCCCCGCGCTCCCCCTTGAAGAACCATTCGATGAACGTGTCGGCGCCGCCGACCGGTCCGCACTCGAAGTCGATCAGCGGCCAGTGCACGGCGATCTTGGGCAGGCCCGGGAGGACGCCTGTGACGATCTCTTCGATGCTGGGCTGCATCGCTGCCGTCAGGGACACCGAGTCGCCGTCGCAGCTCAGTCCGGCGTTGATCCAGAGGATGTGGATCGGGGGGTCCTCTACTACCGTGCTCGGCATTGCTGCATCCATGAGGATCGCTCCTTGGGGAGGGATGCGGTGGGGGTGGGGGCGGGGACGGGGACGGCGGACGGGCAGGTGCTCCGCGCCGGCCTCACCCTTCTTGCTAACAGCCGGCCGGGCCCGGTGCCCTGTCTTGTTCGGCCGGTCCAGTGACTCCGTGCCGCCGGGAGGGCAAGGGCGCGGTGTGCCGTCCGGGCACGGTCCGCTCCAGGTGGGGCGGGGTACGGTCCGGGGGCTCCTTGCGTACGAAGGCGCGGCGCAGGGCGTGGTACGGCGCCTGCGGGTCGAAGAACGTCTCCCGCATCCGCGCCAGCTCCGCCTGCCGGTAGGCGGCGAGTGGCCTGACGCCCTCGTCCGCGTCGCGGCGGGCCTTCTTGCCGGCGATCCGGGACCGGATGGCGGACGAGTCCGCCACCCGGACCGCGAGCCGGGCGGTCTCGTCCGCGAAGTCCTGCGGGCCGCAGTCGATCGTGCGGTCGACCAGCCCGAGCC
Source organism: Streptomyces sp. NPDC050448 (assembly GCF_040655295.1). Lineage (NCBI taxonomy): Bacteria > Bacillati > Actinomycetota > Actinomycetes > Kitasatosporales > Streptomycetaceae > Streptomyces > Streptomyces sp. NPDC050448. Next base: position 3,986 of record NZ_JBFAJR010000063.1, read on the forward strand.
GCCGGGCGGCTTCGGCGCTGATCGGCAAGGCCTCGGCGGTGAGGCGGTCCGCGACGCCGGTCCCGGTCCGGCGGGGCAGCGTGTACGTCCAGTACTCGGATCCGTAGAGCCCCATCAGCCGGTAGTGCGGGTTGAGCACCACGCCGGTACGGCACCAGACCTCGTCGGCGGCGAGGGCGAGCATGGCCCCTCCGGCGGCCGCGTTGCCGCCGAGGGCGGCCACGACGAACCGGTCGGTGGTGGTCAGCATGGCTTCCACCAGGTCGTCCATGGCATTGATGTTGGCCCAGGACTCCTCGGCCGGGTCGGCGGCCGCCTCGATGACGCCCAGGTGGATGCCGTTGGAGAAGAAGTCTCGGCCGCCGCCGAGGACGAGGACGGAGACGGGGCGGGAGCAGGCCTCCCGGTAGGCGGCGAGCAGGCGCCGGCACTGGGTGGTGCTCATCGCGCCGCCGGGGAAGGAGAACGTCAGGAAGCCGGCCCCGCCCTGCTCCCGGTAGGTGATGTCGGACCAGGTGCGCGGGCCCGCGTCGGCGTGCGGCGGTACCGGGAGCTCGGGGAGCGGCGGCAGCCGGTCGCCGAGGGCCAGGGTTGCGGGGAGTTTGACGGGGGCCGGTTCGCCCGGCGTGCGCCGGGCCCGGAGCTCGGGGATCCAGACGGCTCCGTCGGCGGTCGCCCGGCAGATGGCGCCCGCCCGGGTGGCGAGCAGCTCTCCGGGGCGGCCGCGCAGTCGGTCCTCGGGGTGTCCGCCGTGCAGGTACCACTGGCCGCCGAGCAGTTCGTCGAGTACGCCGGGCTGGGAGTCGGCGGCGCGCAGCGCGCGCAGGACGCTCTCCGTGGAGTCGGCGGTCCAGTGGATCCGGCGCACTTCCTGGCGCAGGTAGGGCCGGGCGCGGCCGGATCGCTGCCGCTGCGGGACGTGGGTGCCGGAGGCGAACCGGTCGACGGCCGTGAGCAGGGCGGACACGGCGGCGTCTGAGATCTCGCCGCGGTACGCGTCGCTCTTGCCGACGAGTGGCAGCGGGCAGTCCGCAGTGGCCCAGACGTCGCCCGCGTCCATCTCCTCGCCGGCCTGGAGGACGGTGACGCCCCAGCGGGTCGCGCCCTCGGTGATGGCCCAGTCGAGCGAGGAGGGCCCGCGGTCGCCGACGGGCCCCGGGTGGACGATCAGACAGGTGTGGGCGGACCAGACCTCCCGGGGGATGGCCGTCTTCAGCATGGGCGCGAGCACGAGGTCCGGCCGGTGGCGGTCGACGGCCTCGGCGAGGGAGACGCCGGGCAGTGCGAGCTCGACCGCCACGCTGTGCCCGCGGTCCCTCAGTTCAGCGTGTACACGCTGAGTGAGACTGTTGAACGCGCTGGCGGCGAGCAGGATGTGCACGTGATCTCCCAAGCGTCCGGCCCCCGGCGACCTGCGGCCGGAACAGGTACGGCCGCAGGCGATCGTCGACCACCGGCGTCCGCAGGCCTGCTCGACCTACGGGGGTGTCACTCGGAAGGGGCGCCCTGGCCGCCACCTGGTGGACAGGCGACACCGGCGGGGACGGGCACCCGGTCCCCGATGCGGGGGAGGGCCGGGCGGCGGCGGTGCACCTGCGGACGACCGGCGAGAGCGGCGGGCGGTCCCGCCGCACCGTCCTGAGGGCGGCAGCGGCCGGCGCCGGGGCGATCGCGGCGGTGGGCGCGGGAGCGGCGACGGCCGAGGCGGCGCCCGCCCCGCCAAGCCGGTCACCTTCGTCCTCGTCCACGGGTCGGGCAGCAACTCGTACGCCTGGTCCCCCGTACTGACCGAGCTGGGGCCGCGCGGGCAGCGCGCGGTCGCGGTCGACCTGCCCGGGCACGGCCCCGGCGCGTTCCTCCCGCTCTCGTACCAGGCTCCGCAGGACCTGGACCGGCTGCGTACGGAGCCCTCCCCCATCGCCGGGATGACACTGGCCGACTCCGCCGAGCACGTGGCCGCGGTGGTGCGGCGGGCGCACCGCAACGGCCCGGTCGTCCTGGCCGGTCAGAGCCTGGGCGGCACGACCCTCAACGCGGTGGCGAACCTGGTGCCCGAGCTGATCTCGCACCTCGTGTACATCTCGGCGTTCTGCCCCACGAAACGGGCCTCGGTGATCGAGCTGATGACCACCCCGGAGGCGGCCACGAGCTCCATGTTCAAGATGACCCCTGTCCCCACGCCACCGGAGCTGGGAGTCACCCGGGTCAACTGGCGGGCCAACGACCCGGCGTTCTTCCGGGCCGCCAAGGAGGCACTGGCCGCAGACTACTCCGACACCGAGGTCCGGACCCTGCTCAACATCCTCGAACCCGACGAGTCGGCCGCGATCGGGGTCTGCGACTCCCGGGGCCTGCCGCTGAAGTGGGGCCGGATCCCGCGCACGTTCCTGCGGTTCACCGAGGACCGTACGATCCCGCCGGCGCTCCAGGACCTGATGATCAGGGAGGCCGACGAGCTGACCCCGCACAACCGCTTCCGCGTACGCTCCCTGACCGCCCCGCACATCGGCCCGCGCAACCCGGCGCTGCTGGCGGACGAACTGGAGCAGGTGGCCGGGCTCTGCCACTAGGACGGTCCGGCGACCGGTTGGAGACGCAGATGCTGCGGCGCCGATGCCAGGTACGCCGAGAGGTCGGGGAGGGGCGGCGCATCAGACTAGGACCGGTCCACTGACACCTCCTGTCAGTGGACCGGTCCTCGGCCCGGTCCTCGGCCCGGTCAGCAGCCCGGGGCGCCCGTGCCGCCGCGCTGGGGGAGGCTCAGGTTGGGGGCGGAACTCGGCCAGGTGAGGGTGACCGTCTTCGTCGTCCCGTCGGGGTTGATCTGGACGATGGGGGCGGGCTTGCCGACCGGGTTGCCGTCGGCGCCGAACGAGAGCCAGCCGCTCGCCCCCGGGAGCATCTGCGCGCAGTAGAACTGGTGGAGGATCCCGGTCTCCAGCCCCGGGTTCTTCAGGCCCGCCTCGTCGTGCCGGGCCGCGCTGATCGCGGCGACGGCGGCGTCGTGCGTGAGCATCGCCTGCCCGCTGGCGAGGTCCGCGGGGTCGAAGGCGAGGGGCGCCGCGCCGGACTGGGTGGTGGCCAGCGGCTGCTTCGTGCACGGGTCGGGCCGCCCGGTGAACGCCGACCAGAACTGGTCGTAGTTGCGCTTGGCGTCCGATCCGGGGCATTCGGTCCCCCACTCGTCCGGACTGGCCAGGGCCGTGTAGGCGACCGTGACCCGGCCGGAGGCGACGCCCTTGAGGACCGCGTCGTCGTGGATGGCCTCCGACGCGTCGTCGCCGGCCAGGATGCGCAGCTGCGGGATCCCGCAGGGCGCGCCCTGCACCCAGTTCTGGACAAAGGCCCCGAGGTCGCGGCCGCGGCCGGCGAAGTACACGACGGACGGCGCGGCCTGGCACAGGTTGGCGTGCATCAGGTTGAACTGCTGGATCAGGTAGTCCTGGCGGCCGGTGCCGCTCGGGAGGCTGCGGGGCGAGGTGTACGGGAGCACGGTCAGCGTGCGGTCCGGGGCGGGGAAGCGGATCTTGGCCTCCGCCGCCAGCGTGGCCGTGTAGTCGTCGTCGGCGACGCTGTCCGCCACCACGGCGAGCGAGGTCACGGCCGGGCTGAGTCCCGACACGTACTGGTTGGCGGCGATCACGGAGTCGGAGTTGGTGGGCGAGACCCGGAACATGTCGGGGATCGGCCGCTTGCCCGCCGGGTCCGCGGGGTCCAGGTTCATCGAATTGCCGGTGACCGTCGATCCGATGACGGGGATGTGCAGCTGGGAGGAGACGGCCGCGGCGGCCTGCCGGCTCTGCTCGGTGCTCTGGCCCAGGCCGACGACCGCCGAGATGTGCTCGGCCGCCGCATTCTTCTTCACGGAGTCCACCGCGGCCTGCCAGGACCCGTACTGGCTGCCCATGTTGGCCAGGTACAGCTTGACCCCGGGCGTACTGCCGTACGCGGCCGTGTTGTTGGCCCGCCAGACGGCGGCTATGGCGCCCTCGATGTTGGGGTAGAGCGAGTCGTAGGTGAGCGTGTCCACGTCTTCGACGGGCGAGAGGTTCATCATCAGCACCACACCGGCGGAGTTCCCCTTCACCGCCTCGTTGGCGGTGCGGACGGTCTCCTCCAGCTTGCGCATGCGCGCCGGTTCGCCCTTGGTGAAGGGTGCGCTGTCGAGGTTCACTCCGACGCACGCCAAAGGCGTGCCGGCGGCGGTCATTCCGCGGCCGCACGACAGGGCGGGCGGGAACAGCACGCCGTAGCCCCACGTGCCGCCGAACACGGCACCGGCCAGGAGGAGGAGTGCGGCGGTCAGCGAGAGCACGGGATGGCGGCGCAGCCGGCCGAGCCGGGGGTTGTGTACACCTGCGGACATGAGGACTCCTTGTGGTGCGCCCGGCCACGCCGGCGGCGTGGCACGGAGGGGTCAGGCGAACAGCGCGCCCGCCTGCTGGAGGGCGCTGACGTCGAGCAGGCGGGAGTTGTGCGAGAGCCGTTCGAAGCCCTCTTCGATCTGGGCGTCCCAGCGCCGGTTGCGCTCGGTGAGCGGATCGTTGTACAGCCACAGCAGGGCCAGGAGTTTGGCCGTGGCGACCGCCACGACGTCCCGGCCGGTCTGCTCGATTCCGGCGAGGAGGAGCGCGTACGACTCCTGGGCGGACAGCTCGTGAACCAGGCGGCACGGCGCCGATGCCAGGTAGTCGAGGAGGCGCACCCACGCGCGGTGGTCCCGGTCGAACCGGTTGGCCAGCGCCTCGGCCACGGAAGCGAACTCGCCCAGGGCCAGGTCGTAGAAGAGCTGCTGTTCGCTCGGTGCGACGCCCGAGCCGTTGTGGGTGGCGGCCAGGGAGGCCAGGGCCTGGGCCTGGCGGGTGAAGACGTCGTGCCACGGGTCGGCGCGCCGCTCCCCTTCCGCTCTGGCGGCCGGAGCGCCTGCGGGAGCGGCGGCGGAGAGGGCACTGAGCGCGCAGCGGCTCAGCCAGGGGTGCAGTACGGGCGGTCTGTCCGCCTCGCCCCAGCCGACCTCCCGGATCCGGGAGGGGCGGTGGAAGAAGGTGCTGACCCACAGGTTGCGGCGTAACAGCTCCAGGCTGCGGGGCAGGTCCGCTATCTCCGGCGGTACGCGGGGGTCGTCGGCGGTGCGCATGTCCGCCAGGTAGGCGGCCGCCAGGACCACGGGCTGCGGGCCGGCCCATCCCGGCACGGGCGCGGCGAGCCCTTCGGGAAGGCTGGTCTCCAGGGCCCGCGACCACAGCGGTCTTCCGCTCGCGTCGACCGCGGCGGGCAGGGGTCTCTGCGGTACGCCGGTCTCCCCGTCCGGCGGTGCGCCCTCGCGCTGCTCCTGGAGGGCGATGGCCGCGCCCCAGTGGCCGCCGGTGAGGGCGTGGACGACGGACGCCGGAATGGGTGCGGCAAGTGACGCGGCGTCATCGGTCAGGTACGAGACCCGCTCCTCGGACACCGGATCGAGCCAGACGGGATACCAGTAGTGCGCCGCCGAGGCGGGGTCCGGTCCGGCGCCGGCCTCGTCCTGGCGGGTCCAGCGCGTACGGGTGGCACGGCTGAGGAGGGGGACACGGCGCTGCGGAGTGCCCGGCAGCGGGGTGGTGCGCCAGGGCTCGCACCAGCGGGTGGTCCATTCCGGCTGCCACTGGTCGCAGGCGGCGAGGACGACCAGCGGGTCCGCTGCAGCCCCTGAGCCCGGCCCGTTCTGCTCGTTGCGTATGCGCGCCGCGACGAGTGCGGCGAGGAACCGCCGGCCGGCCGGCGTCTGCGCGCCGTCCACGAAGAGGACCCATGCGTGGTCGTGCCGGGCGGCCCGGCCGGCGTACTCCTCCGGCAGCTCGCAGGAGCACGAGGAGCGCAGCGCCGGGTGCCGTTCCGCCTGGTCCTTGGCGTCGGCGAGGAACGCGGCCAGCAGAGGCCCGACCGCGGCCGACCGCGACGCGGAACTCAGTCTGATCAGCGCGTCCACGGAGCCGGCGGCCTCCGCCTCCGGGATGGCGACGTGCCAGCGCAGTGCGTCGCGCAGGCCCCAGCGGGCGGTGCTCTGGAGCAGCGATCCGATCACCGGCCGGGCCTGGTCCCGTACGGCGCCGACCACTTCGCGGGCCTGTCCCTGCACCAGCGGGCTGAGCGCGCCCGTGACCACGACGTCCATCGTGGCGTCCACCGCCACCTCCAGCCGGGTGGCGAACCTGCCGCGGCGGGTGTTGCGCGTGTACTGCTGGATCAGCCCTTTGATCTGGTCCGTGGCACGGGAGCGGTCCGGCTCCAGGTTCTCGTTGAGGGCCAGCAGCCCCAGGGCGAACCGGTGGAAGACGGGGCTGCGGCGCAGAGTGTCCCAGCCGCGCATCATCTGGAACGCCACCAGGGCCGCGGCGGACACCGGGTCGAGCGGCGTCTCGTGGAAGTCGAGGTGGGCATGGACCACCGTGGAGCCGCACCCCTGGGACAGGGAGCGGAGCATGCTGGTCTTGCCCGACTGCCGGGGCCCGAGCAGCGCCACCACGGGCTGCCGCTGGTCCGGAAACCGCCAGATCATGTGCCGAAGAAAAGCGTCGGTCCCCTCCGCATGGCCGAGCTCCGCCGTTGCGCTCACCATTCCCCCGCCCCCCAACCGAAAATACGACGCACGCGCCGACGACACGGAAGGTAACACCGGGAGGACGTGGAGCGACGGTGAATGCCGCGGATCCCTTTCCCGGAATTCCGGGACGCACGGAGATGCCCGGAAAGGGACTGGACGGCGCACCCCTACGGGGACACTGCGTCAGGTGATCACGCCCGCCGCCCGGCTCCACCCGATCTTCAACGGATATTCTGCATCCGCGCCGGCGAGCAACCGGCTCACCTGGAAGCAGAAGCAACACCCGATGTGCCGGGCCGCACCGCGCGCGGCAGGAGATGGAGCCCCGATGGACGTGCAGCACTTCGAGCGGATCACCGCATTCATCGAGGCGCGGCTCACCCCGCTGTTCGACGAGGCCACCGGCAGCGAGCGCGGTTTCGCGATGGACGACACCTCCCGTGCACTGCGCGCACTGCGCAACGCGGTGCTGGAGGCCTCGGCGGTCAAGGGGCTCATCGAGAAGCGGGCAGAGGCCGAGCCGGCACTGCGCCGGGTCATCGACCAGTCGGTGGAGCACCACTGGGACGTGCTGCGCGGCATCGCCCGCCAGTGGGAGGACCACTGCGACTTCCTGCGGGAGTTCAAGCGTCACGCGTGGGAGCTCGACGAGGCCCTGGCCGCTCCGGCCGCCACGGAGGGCTGAGCGCCGCCGGGTGCCGACCGCCGGCCGGCCCGCGCCGGCGGCTGGAAACGGCACCTGGCGCGGGTCCGCCGCTCCCGGAGTGACAATGGGGTGTGTGGACCCGCTGCCGAGCCGGCAGGAGACGACGATGAACGGCTCGGTCCCTATCGGACGTGTTGTCGGTGTGCCGCTGCGCATGCACTGGAGCGTGCCGCTGTTGGTGGTGCTGTTCGCGTACGGGCTCGGCCGCCAGACCCTCCCCGTGTGGACTCCGGGGCGCTCGAACGCCGTGTACACCTTCGCCAGTGTCGTGGGGGCCCTGCTGCTCATGGGCAGCCTGCTCCTGCACGAGACGGCGCACGCCGCGACCGCCCGCAGGAAGAAGATCTCCGTCGAGGACGTCACCCTGTGGGCGCTGGGCGGGATGACCAGGATGGGCCGGCCGCAGACCGCCGCGGCGGCCTTCGCGGTGGCGGTGAGCGGGCCGCTCACCAGCCTGCTGATCGGGGGCGCCGCACTCGGCGCGGGGATCGGGCTGCACGCCCTCCTCGGCTGGGCGGTGCCCGCCGCCGTCCTGGTGTGGCTGGGCTGGACGAACCTCTTCCTCGGCGTGTTCAACATGTTGCCGGCCGCGCCGCTCGACGGCGGGCGGGTGCTGCAGGCGCTGCTGTGGTGGCGTACGGGCGACCGGGACCGGGCGGAGCGGGCGGCCTCGCGCAGCGGGCAGGTCATGGGCATGCTGCTGACGGCCGTGGGCTGGATCTCGTTCCTGCGCGGGGCGTCGAGCGGGCTGTGGCTCGTCGTCCTCGGGCTCTTCATCACCTTCGTCGCGGGTGCGGAGCGCCAGCACGCCGTGCTGCGCACGGCGCTGCGGGGCGTGCGCGTGGCCGATGCCATGTCCAGCCCGGTGGCCACCGGTGCCGACTGGCTGAGCGTGCGGCGGTTCATCGACGAGGTGGCCGTGGCATCCCGGCATTCCGCGCTGCCGCTGCTCGACTTCGAAGGCCGCCCGAGCGGGGTGGTGCACGTACGCGGGCTGGCCCCGATCCCGGAAGCGCAGCGGGAGGCGCTGCGCGTGCGCGACGTGGCGACCCCGCTGGCGCAGTGCGCGGTCGCCGCCCCGGACGATCTGCTGGGCGAGGCCCTGGACGGCCTGCGCCCGGGGACCGGGCTGCCGGTCCTGGTGGTGGACGCGGGCCTGCTGGTGGGGATCGTCACCGCGAAGGACGTCAGCCGGCTCATGCAGCGGCAGGCGCTGCGCGGCGGCCGGGAGCCCGAGTGAGCAGGACGGCACCGGGGGCGGCGGCCCCGGGGCTCCGGGAGGGGCGGCTCCGGGAGGGGCGGCTCCGGTGCTCGGCCGGCTCCGAGGGCGCCTTCGGGTGCGCGGACGGACAATGGGGATGCGATGACGTACATAGCCGTGAGCGCCTTGAGCCATGCCGGGCTCATACGCGACCACAACGAGGACAGCCTCGTCGTCGGGCCGTGGACACTGTGCGCCGGTGTGACCCGGAATCCGCAGACGCTCGTGTTCCCGGTCGGCTCACCGCTCGTCGTAGCCGTCGCCGACGGGATCGGCGGACAGCCTGCCGGCGAGGTGGCCAGCTCGCTGGTCGCACGCCAACTCGCAATGCTCGGGCCCTCCTTGGACAGCGAGGGAGCCGTCCGCGAGGCCCTCGTCCTCTGCAACCAAGCGGTGTACGCGGCCGCCGACAGCAATCCGCAGCTGGCCACCATGGGCACCACGGTCGCGGGTGCCGTCGTACTGGAGGACTCGCTGATCTCGTTCAACGTGGGCGACAGCAGGGTGTTCGACGCCACGGCGCAGGAGCTCCGGCAGGTGAGCGTGGACGACAATCCGCCGCTGGAACCGGGGCAGCGCACCACGTCCCTGCTGACCCAGGCGCTCGGCGGCGCCCGCCGGCGCAGCGCGATCACACCCCACGTCTCGACGGAGCCGCTGTCCGCCGGAGCCCGCTACCTGGTGTGCTCGGACGGGCTGACCGACCCGGTGCCGGCCGAGGATCTCGACGAGCTGCTGCGGGTGCACGACGACGGCAAGGCCGCGTTCGAGCTGTGGAGGGCCGCCATCGACGCCGGCGGTCCCGACAACATCACGCTCGCGCTGGTCAGGATCGGCGCCTAGTGCTGTGACCCGCCCGGGGCCGGGGCCGGGCGGATCTGTGACCGGGTGTGACCGTTCGCGGACCGGGCGGGCGGGGCGGTGTTATGGCCGGCGGCGGGGCTTCCCGCCCTTGCTGCTCTTGCCGCCCTTGGCGCCTCCGGAGCCACCGGAGCCGCCGCGCGGGTTCTTGCCGCCGGACTTCCCGGCTGCGGGTTTGCGCCCCGCGCCGGCCGCTTCGGGGCGCTTGCGCTGCTTCGGCTGCGGCGGGGTCTGGGCACGGCCGCGCGTGCTGTTGACGGTCCGCCCGCGCACGATCCCGATGAACTCCTCGACCAGGTCGGTGGGCTCTCCGTCCGGGAACGACAGGGCCACCCGGGACTCGGGGGCGTCCGTGACCGTCCGGTACGTGAGGTCCTTGCGGTGGTGCAGCCGGGCGAGGGACTGCGGGACGACGAGGACGCCGATTCCGGCCGCCACCAGCTCGATCGCGTCCGCCGTCGTCGCGGGGCGTTCGAGCGCGGGCCGCCCGGGCAGGCTCTCCCAGTCCAGGGTGTCGTCGAGGGGGTGCAGCACGATCTCGTCGGCCAGGTCCCCGGTGGACACCTCCTCCACCGCCGCCACGATGTGGTCCTTCGGGACCACGACGACCGTGGTCTCGGTGTAGAGGGGGATCGCGGCCAGGCCCGTCCGGTCGATCGGCAGCCGTACGAACCCGGCGTCGGCGCCGCTGCCCCGCAGTACGCCGGGTGCTTCGGCGGCGGACACCTGGAGGAGGGTCAGCGGGATGTCGGGCAGGCGCTCGTTCCAGATCCGCACCCACTTGCTGGGCGTCACTCCGGGGACGTACGCGAGCCGGAACGAAGGAGATGCTGAAGGAGATGCTGAAGGAGATGCTTCCGAGCCCGTCACCCGGCCAGGTTACCGGCCGTGGTCAGAAGTAGCGCACACGCTCGATACTCTTGACCCCATGACGTCGCACAAGACCACCCAGACCATGAAGCCCGCCACCGCGGCGAAGAAGCTGGGTGTGTACCTCGAAGCCACCCCCGCTGAGTTCCAGGAGGGTGTCGTGACCCGCAGCGAGCTGAACGCGCTGCAGGCCGATCCGCCCCAGTGGCTGCAGGAACTGCGACGGGGCGGCCCGCACCCCCGGCCGGTGGTCGCGGCCAAGCTCGGCGTCTCGATCGCCGGTCTCGCGCGCGGCGGGGTCACCGAGGCCCTCACCACGGAGCAGATCGACGCGCTGAAGCAGGAGAACCCGGAGTGGCTCCAGAAGGAGCGCGCCACCCAGGCCGAGGTCCGCAAGGAAGCGGTCCGCATCAAGGAGAAGCACGCGGAGCGCGCGGAGCGGATCGAGCAGTCCGGCTCCTGACCGGCGTGCGCCGCGGGCGCCGCCGGTGCCCCGAAGTGCCCCATCCCAGGCCATTCGGGTAAAGATCACCGGAATACGGACGGCGCGCCGTGGGCAGAGCTGCGGGGTGATCTCGCAACTCCTCGCCAAGTTCAAGCGCTCCGGCGCACTCGTCTTCTCGGCCGACTTCGGCTCGACGTCCCGGTGGGTCGCCGGACGGTCCTGGGCCTATCCCGACGGCGGTCCGGTCAATCCGGGCGACAACAAACTCGATTACCTGGTCGACGATCCCGCCTACAGCCGCAGCGGGACCTTCCGCGCCACCCGGCGGCCGGACGGCAACTGGGACACCGGACTGCTGACCACCGAGGGCAGCGACGAGGGGTTCCTGCTGCGCGCGGAAGACGTGCTGGAGGCCCGGGTCAGACTGCCGGAGGAGGTCGGCGCCTGGCCCGCGATCTGGACCTGGCGGGACGGCGGCCAGGAAGTCGACGTCTTCGAGTACCACCCCGACAACCCGGACCTGCTGGAACTCTCCAACCACGTCCGGGGCGGGGGATCGTTCTACTTCCGCGATGCCGCCGTGCAGCCCGGCGCATGGGTCGACCTCAAGGTCAAGTTCGGCGCGAACTCGGTCGTCTGGTGGGTCAACGGCACGTGTGTGTTCTCCGATCGCAGCGGGGTGGGCCGGCGCTGGCGGGCGTACATCATCGTGAACCTGTCCGTGAGCGCGGGCCGCTACCACCCGGCCCCCGACCCGGCGGTCTCCGAGATGTCGTACGAAGTCTCGGACCTGCGCGTGTACCGCTCCTAGGACGCTGCCACGGCCCGGGAACCCGCCTCCGGCCACGGGCCCCGGGTACGCGGCATCCGATGGCGGGGCGCGCCGGCTACCGCTGCCCCACCGCCTCCGCCAGGCGCTGTTCCAGCCGCCGGTAGTTCCGCTCGCCGACGGCGCGCCAGATCACCCGGGGCGGCAGCGGCAGATGGGCCATGATCAGGATCTGCTCCCCCGGGTCCGCCTCCTTGAGGATCATCCCGAGGACGGTGAACAGCTTGCTCTTGGGCACGGCGGCGCTGGCCGCGTCGCCGATCTCATCCCACTCCGCCTGCGACACCGCTTCCGGGACGAGCGGCAGTGCCTCGCGCTCCTCCTGGTCGAAGTGCTCCTCGACGGCCCGTGACACCTGCTCGAGTACGGCGGCCAGCTCCTCTCCATGGATGGCCGCCCCGGCGGCCGCCCACGGCCCGAGCAGGGCGTCCGCCCGTCCGAGGCGGGCCGACAGGTCCGCGTGCTGATCCTGCATCCGCTTCCACAACTCGCCGTACCCGGGAGCGCGTTCGGCCAGCTTGGGCCACAGCAGCCGGTCCTCGCCCTCGTGGTGGCGGTGCAGGGTGTCCAGCAGCAGCGCCAGCCGGTCGGCGACCAGCCTGACCTGCGCGCGGCTCCCGTGGCGCACCCCGCGCACCCGGCCCGCCGCCTCCCGGAACTCGCGCCGGAACATCCGGTGGACCACCACCATGTCGTGTGTGGTGATCGGTTTCCCCTGGTTCTCCATCGACCATGACCCCCGTCCCGGTTGGTGTACCAGGCTCCAGCGTGGGGGTCGGCCGGCCGTCTCCACCAGGGGCGCACGGCGGCGCTCCAGCGCCCCCGGGGAGCTTGGTCTACGCCAGGGTGCGCACTCTCTGGTCGCGGAGGTCGTAGCGGGCGGCGACGACGGCCAGCTTGCCGGTGGCTATGCTGCGGGCCAGGTCGGGTTCGGCCGCGAGTCGGCCGCGGGTGCGCCGGGCGTGCGCGTCGATGGCGGCGTCCACGCGGGCGTCGCCGTGCTGGCCGTGGTCGATGGACGGCCGGATCTGGTCGGCCAGGTACTGGATGTGTGCGGGCAGCTGTTCGCCGGTCTCGTCGGCGTGGACGGCGGCGCGGACCGCCCCGCAGGACTGGTGGCCGAGGACCAGCACCAGGGGGATCTCCAGTTCCAGGACCCCGTACGCGATGCTACCGAGGACGGCTTCGTCCAGGACCTCACCGGCGGAGCGCACGGTCAGGAGGTCGCCGAGCCCCTGGTCGAAGACGAGCTCCGGTGGGACGCGGGAGTCCACGCAACCGAGGACGATCGCGAAGGGGTGCTGGGCCCGGGTGAGCCGGAGCCGCTCGGACGGGGACTCGTGCGGGTGCTCCTGGCAGTACGTGCGCCAGCGCCGGTTGCCGGTGGTCAGCCGGCGCAGGGCCTCCTCCGGGGAGACGGGACGGCCGGCGGCCTCCGGTTCGGCGGGAGCGGGAGCGGGGGCGGAGGCGGCGGAGGCGGGGAAGGCGGAACCGAGGGCGAGGACGGACCCCACGGCCGCCGAGCCCGCCACGGCTGCGCGGAGCAGGCCGCGACGGCTGGGCGAAGGGGCGTCGGCTGTCTGCGTGTTCGAATACATCGCGGGACGGTAACCCGGCATCCGGACCCCTCGGCCGGGCGAGGGGAGGAATGGCGGGATCCACCCCGGATCCGGCTCGAATGAGACCGAAATCTCATTATGTGGACACAGCTTGCGGACGTGACACCCCCCCCCTTGCGGCAGGCGTCGCCTCCGGATCGCGGTGCGCCGTCGCCGCGCGGGCCGGTCCGGTCCGGGCCGCCGGACAGGGGCGACGGGCGGACGAGGCAGTTCGTCCACCCGGCTCCGCGCCGGCGAGTCCGGCGGGAACAATGGGCGCCATGCGTATTCGAGCAGTGCACATCGATGAACTGCCCCTTCTCCAGGCCATCGAGAGGGCTGCCGGAGAATGCTTCCGCGGCATCGGCATGCCGGAGATCGCCGACGACGAACCGCTGCCGCTCGGCGAGCTCGCCCGCTACCAGCGGGCCGGACTGGCCTGGGTCGCGGTCACGGAGGCCGATGCTCCCCTGGCCTACCTCATCGCCGACCGCCTCGACGGCAACCTCCACATCGAGCAGGTGTCGGTGCATCCGGACGGCGCGCACCGCCGCATCGGCCGGTCGCTGCTGGAACATCTGGCGGCCCGGGCGGCGGCGGACTCCATACCGGCGCTGACCCTCACCACGTTCGAGGACGTCCCGTGGAACGCCCCGTACTACGCTCGCTGCGGCTTCGAGCGCCTCGCCGACGGGGAGCTCAGCCCCGGCCTGAAGGACATCCGCGACCGCGAGGCGGAACACGGCCTGGACCGCTGGCCACGGGTCTGCATGCGCCGCGTCCTGTGAAGCCCTGAGTCCTGGCTCCACGGCTTCCGGGCCGGTGCCGGTGCCGGTGCCGGCCGGAGTGTGTGGGACGGGGTGCGCGGGACGGGGGTGGAGGTCCGCGGGTGCGCGGACCTCGCCACATGGTGGCCCTCACCTCCGAGGACGGGTCAGACGGGGTCGCCCTTGCCGTCCAGGGGCGTGCGGCCGAACTGTTCGTCCAGGACCGACAGCCGGCGCCAGTACTCGTCCTCGTCGATCTCGCCGGTGGCGAACCGGCGCCCCAGGATCGCGATCGGCGAGTTCTCCCCGTACGAGCCCCGGGTCGCGGCCCACGGTCCGCGCGGCCCGCGGCCGCCGCGCCACACCGTGCGGCGCAGGACCGTGACGGCGCCGAAGACGACGGCCGCCCAGATCAGCGGGAAGAACAGGATCCACGGGCCGGGCCCGTAGTACGCCAGGGTGTTCATCTCGGTTCAGCTCCTCGGAAGGGGTTCCCTTGTCACTTCCGAGACTCGCCCCGGGAGGGTGCCCGGGGCGTCGTACGGCCGGCGGCACTGCACGTACCACCGCGGGAGTAGCCCACCGCGGGAGTAGCCCACCGGGGGGAGCAGCCACCGCGGGAGTACGCCTCAGCCGAGCCAGCCGGGCCGGACCAGCCCCGACTCGTAGGCCAGCACCACCAGCTGGGCGCGGTCCCGGGCGCCGAGCTTGATCATGGTCCGGCTGACGTGCGTCTTCGCGGTCAGCGGGCTGACCACCAGCCGGCGGGCGATCTCCTCGTTGGACAGGCCCAGGCCCACCAGGGCCATCACCTCGCGCTCCCGCTCGGTCAGCCGGTCCAGCTCCGCCGCCGCCTCGGGAGCCTTCGACCGGGCCGCGAACTCCGCGATCAGACGGCGCGTCACCCCGGGTGAGAGCAGCGCGTCCCCCGCCACCACCGCCCGTACGGCACGCAGCAGTTCCTCCGGTTCCGTGTCCTTGACCAGGAAGCCGGACGCGCCGGATCGGATCGCCTCGAAGACGTACTCGTCGAGCTCGAAGGTGGTCAGCATGACCACCTTGACCGCGGCCAGCCCGGGGTCCCCGGTGATCGTGCGGGTGGCGGCCAAGCCGTCGAGCACCGGCATCCGGATGTCCATCAGGGCGATGTCCGGACGCAGTTCGCGCGCCAGCCGGACGGCCTCGGCCCCGTTGGCGGCCTCGCCCGCCACCTCGACGTCCGGCTGCGCGTCGAGCAGTGCCCGAAAGCCGGCCCGCACCAACTGCTGGTCGTCGGCGAGCAGTACGCGGATCACCGGTCCTCCTCCCTCGCTGCGGTGCTCCCCACCGGGAGCCTGGCCAGTACCCGGAAGCCGCCGTCCGGCCGGGGGCCGGCCTCGATGGTTCCGCCCTGCGCGGCGGCCCGCTCGCGCATCCCGATCAGGCCGGTGCCGCTGCCGCCGGCGTCGCCGCCGGTTGCGGGCCCGTCGTCGTCCACGCGCAGCTCCAGCGCGCCCGGCGGCCGGGTGATACGGATCCTGGCGGTCCGCGAGCCCGAGTGGCGCACCACGTTGGTGAGCGCCTCCTGCAGGATCCGGAACGCGGCGAGATCCGTGCCCGGCGACAGCCCCCGGGCCGCGGCCTCCCCCTCCACCGAGACGGTGAGCCCGGCCGAGGCCGCCTGGGCGACGAGTTCGGGCAGCCGGTCGAGGCCGGGGGCGGGCGTCCGGGGTGCCTCGCCGGGGCCGCGCAGGGTGTCGAGGACTTGCCGGACCTCGCCGAGCGCCTCCTTGCTGGCCGCCTTGATGGTGGTGAGCGCCGTACGGGCCTGCTCGGGGTCCGTGTCGAGCAGGGCCAGGCCCACGCCCGCCTGCACGTTGATCACGGCGATGCTGTGGGCCAGTACGTCGTGCAGCTCGCGGGCGATCCGCAGCCGCTCCTCGTCGGCCCGGCGCCGCTCTGCGGCCTTGCGCTCGGCCCGGTCCCGGGCCCACTGCTCCCGGCGTACGCGGACCACCTCGGAGGCGGCGAGTACGGCGATCGCCCAGGCGGTGACGCCGCCCTCCGTCCCCCACGGCGCCGGACCGTCGCCGGGCGGCGGCAGCCAGCGGTACAGCCAGTGCCCGATGAGCAGATGGCCGGCCCACAGGGCCCCCACCGCGCCCCAGGCGGCGTGGCGGTGTCCGGCGACGACGGCGGCGAGACAGGCGACGGCGACACTCAGGATGACGGGGCCGTACGGGTATCCGCCGGCGAGGTAGGCCAGCGTGACCGCGCAGACGCCGTAGAGGACGGGCACCGGGTACCGGTGCCGCAGGACCAGCAGGGCGGGCCCGAGGAGCAGCAGGAGCCGCCCGAGCGCGCCGACCGGCTCCCGGCCGGGCTGGAGGTGGTGGACCCAGCCGGTGGCCGCCTGCGCGAACACGGCCACGAGGAGCGAGGACCGCCACGGCAGCCGTCCGCCGCGCGTGCGCTCCGCCCAGTACTGCCGCCGCCGCTCCGCCATGCGGCCACGCTAGACCTCCGGGGTCGCCGCCGTCGTCCGCCGGACGGGCCGATCGGGGGTACTCCCCGCGGAGTACGTGCGCGGCGCGCGGCCGGTCCCGCCGGGCCGGTCTTCGCATCGTACGACCGCCCCCGGCAGGGGGATCGGCGGTGGCCGCAACGGAATCCGGAGGCTGTCGCCCGGGTGCTCACCCTCGCGGGGTGGTTTGCCGTCACCACCGTCGCGGCCGCCGCGGCGCGGGTGCCGAGCCGGTGGGGAACCGGTGGGGAACCGGTAGGGAACCGGTGCCGAGCCGGCTACCTCGCGCGCAGGGCGTCGACGGCGATGCGGGCGGCGGTGCCGATCACCGCGTCGGCAGCGGGAAGGGTGGCTGCGGGGTTGGCGGCGCGGGTGAAGACGGCGACGGCGTAGCGGCCTCCGTCGGGGTACTCGACGACGCCGACCTCGTTGCGCACGGTCGGCAGGCTGCCGGTCTTCCCGGCCACGTGGACGTCGTCGAAGGGGAATCCGGCGGCCATCCGGTGGGGCCACACCTGGAGTCCGAGCAGTCGGCGGACGGCGGCGCCGTGTTCGGGGGTGCAGGCCTCGTCGCGCCAGACGGCGCCGAGGAGCCGGGTCATGTCGCGGGGTGTGCTGCGGTTGCTGCGGGCCGGGTCGAGGGCGCGGAGCCGGGCGATGACGTGCGGATCGGCGAGGGCCCGGGCGCCGGCGGGGCCCGCGTCCTCCCGGACGGTGGCGAAGAGCGAGCGGAAGGTGTGGACGGCGAGGGTACGGGTCATGCCGAGCCGGGCCGTGGCCTCGTTGACGCCGTCGAGGCCTATGCGCGCGAGGAGCAGGTCCGCGGCGGCGTTGTCGCTGACGGCCGTCATCAGGTAGGCGGCGTCGCGCAGGGACACGCGCACGGGATCGAGCATGGCGGCGAGTCCGGTGGGGCCGGCGGTGCGGTCGGCCGGCGGGCACTCGACCTGTTCGGTGAGGTCCACGCGGCCGGCCGCGGCGTGCTGGTGGAGGGCGACGAGCAGGCAGAGCTTGTGCACGCTGGCGGTGACGACGGGCTGGTCCGCGCCGGCGTCGATCTCCGTACCGGAATCGATGTCGACGGCGTGCAGCCGGCCGGTGACGCCGGCTTCGGCGAAGGCTGCGCGAATGCGGTGGAGGGTGTGGTTCACAGCCAGTACTCCGCTGCCGGGCGCAGGTGGAGCGGCCGCGCGGGTACGTCGGCGGTCACCGCCGCAGTGTTCCACAGGGCGCGCATGGCCGCTTCGGCGAAGGCGCCGACGGCGGCGTCGGAGCGGCCCTGCGGCCACGCGACGCTGTGGCGCGAGGCCAGCGGCGCGCCGGCGAGGGGCCGCCAGACGATGTCCGCGTACGGGCCCGCGGACTCGGCGGACTCGGTCTCGCGCGGGGCGAAGGCCACGGCGTTCGCGGAGAGGACGAGGCCGCGGACGAAGCTGGGGCCGCGGCCCTGGCGGACGGAGGCGGGGGTGTAGCCGCCCCGGGCGCAGGTGTTCAGTACGTCGTCGTGCAGGGCGGGGGCCTCGGCGCGCGGGAAGAGGACCAGGCCGTATCCGGTGAGGGCGGCGAGCGGTACCTCGTCCAGCGCGGCGGCGGGGGCCTCGCGGGGCAGGAGCACGCCGAGTTCGCGGTGCAGGACCGGGCCCAGCTCCAGTCCCGCGAGGTCGCAGGGGTGCCGGACGAGCCCGACGTCCAGCTCGCGGGAGGCGAACCGGGCCAACTGCTCGGCGGTGGACAGCTCGTGGAGCTCCAGCTGCACGCCGGGGTGGTGCTGCTGGAAGGCGGCCAGGATCGCGGCTATGGTCTCGCCGGCGAGGTCGGGCGGCAGCGCGGCGCGCAGGAGTCCGCTCTCGCCGTCGCGGATGCGGCGGGCGGTGGCCGTGAGGGCGTCCGCCCGGGCGAGCAGCAGCCGGGCGTCCTCCAGCAGCATCGTGCCTGCCGCGGTGATCGTCACCTGGCGGCTGGTGCGTTCGAAGAGCCGGACGCCGAGCTCGCGCTCCAGTCGCTGGATGCGCTGGGACAGGGGCGGCTGGGCCATGCCGAGCAGCTCGGCGGCACGGCCGAAGTGTCTTTCTTCTGCAACAGCCACGAAGCACCGCAGATGCCGGATCAGGTCCACGGCCAGCAACGATATCGGAGTTTGATCGATCCGAGTTTGATACGGATCTTGGACGGAGGCCGGGCGGCGGTGTTGTGCTCACGGCATGTCCTCGAACTTCTCGGCCTCCTCCCTCTTCCTGTCCCGCGACCGCACCCGGCACGCCCGACACCCCCTGCGCAGCCGGCGCACCCCGTACGGCGCCGCCCTGGCCCTCGGCCTCGCGCTGGCCGCCGGGCTCACCGGCTGCGCCGCGGACTCGCGGCCGCCCGCGCCGACCGCGGGCGTGAGCGCGTCCCCCGCCGCCGCCGACAGCCGGGAGCGGCTGACCGTGGACGGCGGCACCCGGGAGTACCTGCTGCACCGCCCCGCCGCGGGCGGGGGCGGACCCCGGCCTCTCCTGATCGCGTTCCACGGGCGCGGCGCCGACGCCGAGCACCTGCGGAAGCAGAGCGGCCTGGACCGGGCCGCCGAGGCCCGCGGCATGCTCCTGGTGTATCCCGAGGCCCTGGGCAAGGCCTGGGGCGCGGGCACCGCTCCCACCGGGCAGCGCCCGGATCCGGACACCGATGTGCGGTTCACCGAGGCGCTGGTCGCCGAACTGGTGCGCACCGGCCGGGCAGACCCGCACCGGGTCTATGTCGCCGGGTTCTCCAACGGCGGCTCCATGGCACTGCGGATGGCCGCGCAGCGCCCTGACCTCGTCGCGGGCGCGGCCTCGGTCTCCGGTGAACTCCCCACCGGGGCCGCCGCGGTGAAGCCCAGCGGGGCGGTCCCCGTCCTGATCGTCTACGGGGCCGAGGACCCCGTACGGCCGCTGGCCGGCCTGCCCAGTCCCGGGCCGGCCGGTCCCGGGGAGGAGCCCCTCACTCCGACCATGTCCGCCCGGGCCGGCGCGGAGGCGTTCGCCGCCGCAGCCGGGGCCGGCGATCCCGTCGAGGAGGGCAGGCCCGGCTACGACTCCGTCACCTGGCAGCCCGGTTCCGCGGGGGCCACCGTGCGGCTGCTCGTCGTGCACGGCGCGGGCCACACCTGGCCCGGCTCGACCGTGGCGCCGCCCGCGGGCTTCGGCTCCGTCAGCACGGCACTGGACGCGAGCAGCACCCTTCTCGACTTCCTGGCCGCGCAACGGCGTTGACGGGGCAGTAGCCGGACCACGCGCATGGCGGGCATCGCCACACCGGTGTCCCCGAGAGTGGTGTGCACCGCCATGGGCGCGGCCGCCCGCCCTCCCTACTGTTCAGCCATGACGAGCCAACTTCCTTCCCTGCGGGAGCGCGTCGCGCTGGTGACCGGTGGCGGCAGCGGCATCGGCCGGGCCTGCGCGATCGCCCTGGCCGAGGCGGGCGCCGCCGTGCACGTGGCGGACATCGGCGAGGAGTCGGCCAGGACCGTCGCCGCACTGGTCGGCGGGCAGGCACACGTCGTCGACCTCGCGGACCCGGCCGCGATCGAGGGGCTGCCCGCCGCCGTGGACATCCTGGTCAACAGCGCCGGGCTGCAACACGTCGCCCCCATCACGGACTTCCCGGCCGAGCGCTTCGCCCTGATCCAGCAGGTGATGGTCACCGCGCCGTTCCTGCTGCTGCGTCACGTGCTGCCGCACATGTACGCGTCCGGCTGGGGCCGGGTGGTGAACATCTCCAGCGTCCACGGGCTGCGTGCCAGCGCCTACAAGTCCGCCTACGTCGCCGCCAAACACGGCCTGGAGGGGCTCAGCAAGGTCACCGCGCTCGAGAGCGCCCCGTACGGCGTGACCAGCAACTGCATCAGCCCCGGCTATGTTCGGACGCCCCTGGTCGAGGCCCAGATCGGGCAGCAGGCCGCCGCGCACGGCATCAGCCCCGGCGACGTGCTGTCCGAGGTGTTGCTCACCCGTTCCGCGATCAAGCGCCTGATCGAGCCCGAGGAGGTCGCGGCCGCCGCGGTGTGGCTGTGCGGGCCCCACGCCGGCTACCTCACCGGAACCTCGCTCCCCCTCGACGGCGGCTGGACCGCCACCTGAACCGGACGTCCACCAGAAATTAACTACCGATCAGTAGACAGGCGGAGCGACCTCGCGGATTCTGGCCCCGTACATGTCATTTCAGCCATTGAGGAGCGCCCCCACATGCGCAGCACCCGCGCCCGCATCCGCACGCTCGGCACCGCCACCGGCACGGCCGCGGCCACCGCCGTCCTGCTGCTGGCCCCCGTCGCCTCCGCCCAGGCCGCCCCGGTCCCGGTCCCGGCTTCCGTTCCCGCCGCAGCGACGGCCTCCGCGCCCGGCGGCAACGCGCTCATCCGCGGTATCGACTACGGCATGTGGAAGCGCGATGTCGCCGCCGTCATGGCCACGGCCCGCCCGTACGTCGAGCAGCGCATCGCCCAGTCGCCCGCCGGCGAGAAGCCCGCGATCGTCCTCGACATCGACAACTCCTCGCTGGAGACGGACTTCCACTGGTTCTGGACCTTCCCGACCCCGGCGATCTCCGAGGTCCGCGACCTGACCCAGTACGCCAACGAGCGCGGCGTCGCCATCATCTTCGTCACCGCCCGTCCCGGGATCATCCACTCCCTCACCGAGCACAACCTCAAGGCGGTCGGCTACCCCGTCTCGGACCTGTACGTCCGGGACCTGCCCGCCCTCTTCAGCGAGGTCAGCGCCTACAAGACGGCCAAGCGCGCCGAGATCGAGGCCCGCGGCTACACGATCATCGCCAACATCGGCAACAACAACAGCGATCTGGTCGGCGGCCACGCAGAGCGCACCTTCAAGCTGCCGGACTACGACGGCAAGCTCTCCTAGTCGGCTCCGAGCCGCCGCCCGCCGGCCCGTGCGCAGGCGGCCGGCGGCCCGGTGTGACTGCGGCGCCGGACCCCGCCCGGCAACGCGAACCCGTCCTGATCCGGCCTCGGGGATCAATGGAACCGCGTCCCGTACGGCGGCGGCCTGCGCCCGCTGCGGGACCCGGTCGCGGCCGGGCTCGGTGACGAGGAGGGGACGGAGGACTGACGGGGTGGCCGTGGAGCACCCCGGCCAGCAGGAGGAACGCGTCACCGCTGACCTAGGGGGTGTCCGGCGGATCATGGCCGGGCCCGGGTCGTCTGGCACCGCGCCTTGCCGCGTTGTCGTCGGTCGCCAATATCCCCCAGCTACCGCTGGGAGGTGCCCCCACCGCATTG
>NZ_JBFAJR010000064.1:0-21052 GCF_040655295.1 Streptomyces sp. NPDC050448
GGTGGTCTGGAGCGGTTTTGGCTGTCGGTCGGTGAGGCGTATGTCCGGGGTGTGGCCGTGGACTGGGAGGCGGTCTTCGCGGGGACCGGTGCCCGCCGGGTCGACCTGCCCACCTACGCCTTCCAGGCGCAGCGGTTCTGGCCCGAGGCGGCCCCTGTAGAGCCGGATGCCCTCCCCGCGGAGAGCGCGGTCGACGCCCGCTTCTGGGACGCCGTCGAACGCGAGGACCTCGCCGCGCTGGCCGGGGCCCTGGCCTTCGACACCCCAGACGCCATCCAGTCGCTCGGCACGGTCCTGCCCGGCCTCTCCTCCTGGCGGCGCCAGAGCCGGGAGCAGTCCACCGTCGACGGGTGGCGCTACCGCATCACCTGGAAGCCTTCCGCCGACCCGCCAGAGGCCGCGCTCTCCGGTGCCTGGCTGGTCGTCGTGCCCGAGGAGCTCACCGGCCCGGCCGGGGACACCGCAGCCGCCGTCCTGCGTACCCTCGCCGACCGCGGCGCGGAGGTCCGCACCCTCACCGCCGCCGCCGACGCCGACCGTGATGCCCTGAAGGCCGCCCTCGACGGGACGGAGGACCCCGCCGGGGTCCTGTCCCTCCTCGCCCTCGCCGGGGACGGCACCGCCCCGCTCCGCGCGCACGCCGGGCTCCTGGCCACCGCCGCCCTCGTCCAGGCCCTCGGCGACGCCGACGTGACCGCGCCCCTGTGGTGCGTCACCCGAGGCGCCGTCTCCGTGGCCCGTTCCGAGCGGCTCCAGGATCCGGCGCAGGCCCTCGTATGGGGCTTCGGGCGGACCGCCGCGCTGGAGTTCCCCGAGCGCTGGGGCGGCCTCGTCGACCTGCCCGAACAGGCCGACGAACGGGCCCTCGCCCGGCTCGCCGGGGTCCTGGCCGGCGCCGGCGCCGAGGACCAGGTCGCCGTACGTGCCTCCGGGCTGTACGGCCGGCGCCTGGCCCACGCCCCGCTCGCCGACGCCCCCACCCCGCCCGCCTGGAAGCCGGCCGGGACGACCCTCGTCACCGGCGGCACCGGCGCCTTGGGCGCGCACGTCGCCCGCTGGCTGGCGGGGAACGGCGCCGAGCACCTGGTCCTGACCAGCCGCCGCGGCCCCGAGGCCCCCGGCGCGGCCGAACTGCGCGAGGAACTGACCGCGCTCGGCGCCGAGGTCACCCTGGCCGCCTGCGACATGGCCGACCGGGACGCCGTCACAGCGCTCCTCGCCGGCATCCCCGCCGACCGGCCGCTGACCGCCGTCGTGCACACCGCCGGTGTCCTCGACGACGGCGTCATCGACGGGCTGACCCCCGAGCGGTTCGCGACCGTACTCGCCCCCAAGGCGGACGCGGCGCTCACCCTGCACGAGCTGACCCGCGACCTCGGCCTCTCCGCATTCGTCCTGTTCTCCGGCGTCGCCGGCACCCTCGGTGACGCCGGGCAGGGCAACTACGCGGCCGCCAACTCCTACCTCGACGCCCTCGCCGAGCAGCGGCACGCCGACGGCCTGCCCGCGACCTCCGTGGCCTGGGGCCGCTGGGGCGACAGCGGACTGGCCGCCGACGGCGCCATCGGGGAGCGGCTCGACCGCGGCGGCGTGCCCGCCATGGCGCCGCGGGCCGCGATCCGCGCCCTCCAGCAAGCCCTGGACCACGCCGAAGCGGCCGTCGCCGTCGCCGACATCCAGTGGGAACGCTTCACCCCCGGCTACACGGCCGTCCGGCCCAGCCCGTTCCTCGGCGACCTGCCCGAGGTGCGGCGCCTCGCCCAGACCGCGGCGGCCGCCACGGACACGGGCACGGAGGGTTCCCCGGCCGAGGCCCTGCGCCGCCGGCTGTCGGCGATGCCGCAGGCCGAACAGGCCGTCGTCGTCCTGGAACTGGTCCGCTCCCACGCGGCGACCGCGCTCGGCCACCCCACCACCGACGAGGTGGGCGCGGGCCGCGCCTTCAAGGAGCTCGGCTTCGACTCCCTGATCGCGCTGGAACTGCGCAACCGCCTGAACGCGGCCACCGGACTCAAGCTCCCGGCGACGCTGGTCTTCGACCACCCGACGCCGGCGGTCCTCGCGGACTTCCTGCGAGCCGAAATCGTCCAGGACGGCTCCACCGGAGCCGCGCCCGGAATCGCCGAGCTCGAGAGGCTCGAATCCGCGCTGTCCGTCCTCGATCCGGACGGCGATACGCGCGCCGACATCGCCTCGCGCCTGCAGGCCCTCCTGGCGAAGTGGGGTGAACCGCAGGCCCATTCGAGGGACGGGGCCGTGGCCGAGAAGCTCCAGGAAGCCACGCCCGACGAGCTCTTCGACTTCATCGAGAACGAGCTCGGGATCTAGCACAGCGGACAGCAGGCAGTAGCAGCACAAGGGTTTGTGACGAACATGGGTGAGGTTCCAATGGCGGGCCAGGCGTCGGATCAGGAAAAGATCCTCGGCTACTTGAAGCGGGTGACTGCCGATCTGCACCAGACGCGGCAGCGGCTGCGCGAAGTCGAGTCCCAGGAGCCGGAGCCCATCGCGATCGTCGGCATGGCCTGCAGGTTCCCCGGCGGCGTCCAGTCGCCGGAGGACCTGTGGGAGCTGGTCGCGGGCAGCAAGGACGCGATCACCGACTTCCCCACCGACCGCGGCTGGGACATCGAGTCCCTGTACGACGCCGACCCCGAGCAGCGGGGCACCTCGTACACCCGCGAAGGCGGATTCCTCGACGGGGTCGGCGAGTTCGACGCCGCGTTCTTCGGGATCAGCCCGCGCGAGACCCTCGGCATGGACCCGCAGCAGCGCCTGCTGCTGGAGACGTCCTGGGAGACCTTCGAGCGCGCCGGGATCGACCCGGCGACGCTGCGCGGCAGCAAGGCCGGCGTGTTCATCGGCACCAACGGCCAGGACTACCCCGACCTGCTGCGCGACGGCGTCCCCCAGGGCGTCGAGCAGTATCTCCTCACCGGGAACGCGGCCAGCGTCGTCTCCGGCCGCCTCTCCTACACCTTCGGCCTCGAAGGCCCCGCCGTCACCGTCGACACCGCCTGCTCCTCCTCCCTCGTCGCCCTGCACCTCGCCGTGCAGGCACTGCGGGGCGGCGAGTGCTCCCTGGCCCTCGCCGGCGGTGTCACGGTCATGTCCAGCCCGCGTGCGTTCGTGCAGTTCAGCCGGCAGCGCGGGCTCGCCCCCGACGGCCGGTGCAAGCCGTTCGCCGACGGTGCCGACGGCACCGGCTGGGGCGAGGGCGTCGGCATGCTCCTCGTCGAGAAGCTCTCCGACGCCCGCCGCAACGGCCACCCCGTCCTGGCCATCGTCCGGGGCTCCGCCGTCAACCAGGACGGTGCCTCCAACGGCCTCACCGCCCCCAACGGGCCCTCCCAGCAGCGCGTCATCCGCCAGGCCCTCACCAACGCCGGACTCACCCCGGCCCAGGTCGACGCCGTCGAGGCGCACGGCACCGGCACGACGCTCGGCGACCCCATCGAAGCGCAGGCCATCCTGGCCACCTACGGCCAGAACCGGCCCGACGGGCGGCCGCTGTGGCTGGGCTCGATCAAGTCCAACATCGGCCACACCCAGGCCGCCGCCGGTGTCGCGGGCATCATCAAGATGGTCCTCGCCATGCAGAACGGCCTCCTGCCCGAATCCCTGCACGTCGACCAGCCGTCCACCGCCGTCGACTGGAGCACCGGCTCCGTCGAACTCCTCGCCCGGCCCGTGCCGTGGCCCGAGACCGGCCAGCCGCGCCGCGCCGGCATCTCCTCCTTCGGCGTCAGCGGCACCAACGCCCACACCGTCATCGAGCAGGCCCCGCCCCCCGAGCCGGCCGACCCGCAGGACGTGGACGGGACCGCGCCGCAGGGCGCCACCGGCCCGGTCCCGCTGCTCGTCTCCGGCCACGGCGACGAGGGCCTGCGCGCCCAGGCCGCCCGCCTCGCCGCCCACCTGCGGGCCGAGCCCGCGCTCGCCGCGGACCCCGCGGCCCTGACCGACCTCGGCTACTCCCTCGCCACCAGCCGCTCCTCGCTGGACCGCCGGGCCGTACTCTTCGCCACCGGTCCCCAGGAACTCCTCACCGGCCTCGACGCCCTCGCCGCCGGGGAACAGCCCGCGACCGGAGTCGTCGGCGCCGTCGCCGAAGGGACCACCGCCTTCCTCCTCACCGGCCAGGGCAGCCAGCGCCCCGGCATGGGCCGCGAGCTGTACGCCACCCACCCCGGCTTCGCCCGCGCTCTCGACGCCGTTCGCGACGAACTCGACCGGCACCTCGAACGCCCCCTGTACGACGTCCTGTTCGCCGCCGAAGGCACCGCCGAGGCGGCCCTCCTCGACGAGACCGCCCACACCCAGGCCGCCCTGTTCGCCGTCGAGGTCGCCCTCTGCCGCCAGCTCGAACAGTGGGGAGTCACCCCCGACTTCCTCATCGGGCACTCCATCGGCGAGCTCGCCGCCGCCCACGTCTCCGGCGTCCTCACCCTCGCCGACGCGGCCGCCCTCGTCGCCGCCCGCGGCCGCCTCATGCAGGCCCTGCCCGCCGGCGGCGCGATGATCGCCGTCGAGGCCACCGAGGACGAGGTCGCCCCGCTCCTCACCGACCGCGTCTCGATCGCCGCCGTCAACGGCCCCCGCTCCGTGGTGGTCTCCGGCAACGAGGACGCCGCCACCGCCCTCGCCGAGACCCTGCGCGCCCGCGGCCGCCGCACCAAGCGGCTCACCGTCAGCCACGCCTTCCACTCGCCGCTCATGGACGACATGCTCGGCGCGTTCCGCGAGGCCGCCGAAGCCGTCACCTACGCGCCGCCCGTCATCCCGATCGTCTCCAACCTCACCGGTGCCTCCGTCACCGCCGAGGAGATCTGCACCCCCGAGTACTGGGTCCGGCACGTCCGCGAGGCCGTCCGCTTCCACGACGGCGTCGCCGCGCTCGCCGCCCTCGGCGTCACCACCTTCGTGGAGGTCGGCCCCGGCGGCGTCCTCACCGCCCTCGCGCAGGACTGCCTCGCCGGCCGGGACGACACCGTCTTCGTCCCCGCGCTGCGCACCGACCGCCCCGAGCCGGCCGCGCTCGCCGTCGCCGTAGCCGGGGCCCACGCGCACGGCGTCCGCGTCGACTGGTCCGCCGTCTTCGCCGGACGCTCCGCCACCCGCGTCGACCTGCCCACGTACGCCTTCCAGCGCGGCCTGTACTGGCCCGAGCCGCCGACCGCCTGGACCGGCGACGTCACCGCCGCCGGCATCGGCTCCGCCGACCACCCGCTGCTCGGCGCCGCCATCGCCCTCGCCGACGGCTACCTCTTCACCGGGCGGCTCTCCCTCGCCACCCACCCGTGGATCGCCGACCACACGGTCATGGACACCGTGCTGCTGCCCGGCACCGCCTTCGTCGAACTCGCCCTGCGGGCCGGCGAGCACACCGGCTGCGAACTCCTCGACGAACTCACCCTCCAGGCCCCCCTGGTCCTGCCCCCACACGGCGGCGTCCAGATCCAGCTCGCCGTCGGCGCCCCCGACACCGACGGACGGCGCCACCTGACCCTGCACTCCCGGCCCGAGGACGCCGTCGACGACACCTGGGGCGAAGGCGCCTGGACCCGGCACGCCACCGGCTTCCTCGCCCCCACCGCCGCCGGCACCGACCGGGGCACCGGCGGCGACCTCGCCGTCTGGCCGCCGCAGGGCGCCACCGCCCTGCCCGTCGAGGGCCTGTACGAGTACCTCACCGGCACCGGTTTCGCCTACGGGCCCGTCTTCCAGGGCCTGACCGGCGCCTGGCAGCGCGGCGAGGAGGTCTTCGCCGAGGTCCGCCTGCCCGAGCAGGCCCACGCCGAAGCCCCCCTGTTCGGCCTGCACCCCGCGCTGCTGGACGCCGCCCTGCACGCCGTCGGCATGGGCTCCCTGCTGGAGGACACCGACCACGGCCGCCTGCCGTTCTCCTGGAGCGGCGTCACCCTGCGCGCCGTCGGTGCCCGGGCCCTGCGAGTCCGCCTCGCCCCCGCCGGGCAGGACACCGTCTGCGTGGATCTGGCCGACGAGACCGGCGCGCCCGTTGCCGCCGTCGACGCCCTGCTGCTCCGTCCCGTCACCCCCGACCAGGTACGGGCCGCCCGGACCACCTTCCACGACGCGCTGTTCCGCGTCGACTGGAGCCCGCTCGCCCTGCCCGCGGCCACCACCGTCGCCCCCGGCCAGTGGGCCGTGCTCGGCGCGGCCGCCGACTCCGGCGGGGCCGTCGCCCCGGGCGCGGGCGTTGAGTCCGGCGCGGGCGTCGCCTCCCGCGTGGCCGTCGCCGGCGCGGGCGTCGCCTCCCGGTTCGCCGCCGTCCTGCCGACCGCCGCGGCCCACCCGGACCTCGCCGCCCTCGCTGCGGCCGTCGACGCGGGCGCCCCCGTTCCGCAGGCCGTCCTCGTGCCCGTCCCCGGCGAGCTGCCGGCCGGGCCGACGCCCGTCGACGCGGAGCTGCCCACCGCCGTCGCCGCCGCCCTGCACGACGCCCTCGGCCTGGCCCAGGCCTGGCTCGCCGACGACCGGTTCGCCTCCTCCCGGCTCGTGTTCGTCACCCGCGGCGCCGTCGCCACCACCGTCGCGTCCGACGTCGCCGACCTCGCGCACGCCCCGCTGTGGGGCCTGCTGCGCGCCGCCCAGTCCGAGCACCCCGACCGCTTCGTCCTGCTCGACCTGGACGACCGCGACGAGTCACTGCGCGCCCTCCCGGCCGCCCTGGCCACCGACGAGGCGCAGCTCGCGCTGCGCGAGGGCCGCGCCGTCGTCCCCCGGCTCGCCCGCGTCCCGGCCGTCCCCGCCACCGAGGGCCGCGAGGCCCGCCCGCTCGACACCGACGGCACCGCCCTCGTCACCGGAGCCACCGGCACCCTCGGCGGGCTCGTCGCCCGCCACCTGGTCACCGCCCACGGCGTCCGCCGCCTGCTGCTGACCAGCCGCCGTGGCGAGGCCGCCGCCGGAGCCCCCGAACTCCTCGCCGAGCTGCGGGCGATGGGCGCCGAGGTCACCCTCGCCGCCTGCGACGCCGCCGACCGCGGCGCGCTCGCCGCCGTCCTGGCCTCCGTACCGGCCGAGCACCCGCTGACCGCCGTCGTGCACACCGCGGGCGTCCTCGACGACGGCATCCTCGAAGCGCTCACCCCCGAGCGGATCGACCACGTCCTGCCCGCCAAGGTCGACGCGGCCGTCAACCTGCACGAGCTGACCCGCGGACTCGACCTCGCCGCGTTCGTCCTGTTCTCCGCCGCCGCCGGCACCCTCGGCGCCGCCGGACAGGCCAACTACGCCGCCGCCAACACCTTCCTCGACGCCCTCGCCCAGCGCCGCCGCGCCGAGGGCCTGCCCGCCACCGCGCTCGCCTGGGGCCTGTGGGCCGAGCGCAGCGGCATGACCGGCGACCTCGCCGACACCGACCTGGAGCGGATCTCCCGCGCCGGAGTCGCCGCGCTGTCCTCCGCCGAAGGCCTCGCCCTCATGGACACCGCCCGCGAGACCGGCGAGGCCACCGCCGTCCCCATGCACCTGGACCTGGCCGGGCTGCGCCAGGCCGACGCGAGCATGGTCCCGCCGCTGCTGCGCGGCCTGGTCCGGCCCGCCGCCCGCCGCCCCGCCGCAGCCCAGGGCGCCGCGCCCGCCGACGGGCTCGCCGAGCGGCTGCTGCCGCTGACCGCCCCCGAACGCGACCGGCTGCTGCTGGCCACCGTCCGTGTCCAGGTCGCCGCCGTCCTCGGCTTCCCCGGCCCCGACGCCGTCGACCCCGGCCGGGCCTTCAAGGAACTCGGCTTCGACTCGCTCACCGCCGTCGAACTGCGCAACCGCCTCGGCTCCGCCACCGGCGTCCGGCTGCCCGCCACCCTCGTCTTCGACTACCCCACGCCGAACGCCCTCGCCGCGTTCCTGCGGACCGAACTCCTCGGCGACCTGGCCGCCCCCGCGGGCGCGGGCACCCCCGGCACCACCGCCCATGGCTCGGCCGTCGCAGACGAGCCCATCGCGATCGTCGCCATGGCCTGCCGCTACCCCGGCGGGGTCACCACCCCCGAGGAGCTGTGGCAGCTCGTCGCCGGCTCCGTCGACGCCGTCTCGCCCTTCCCGACGGACCGCGGCTGGAACCTGGACGCGCTGTACGACTCCGACCCCGGCCGCGCCGGGACCTCGTACACCCGCGAGGGCGGATTCCTGCACGACGCCGCCGACTTCGACCCCGACGTCTTCGGCATCAACCCCCGCGAGGCCCTGGCCATGGACCCGCACCAGCGGCTCCTGCTGGAGACCTCCTGGGAGGCCTTCGAGCGGGCCGGCATGGACCCGGCCTCGCTGCGCGGCAGCCGCACCGGCGTCTTCGCGGGCGTCATGTACCACGACTACCTGACCCGTCTCCCGGCCGTCCCCGAGGGCCTGGAGGGCTACCTCGGCACCGGCACCGCGGGCAGCGTCGCCTCTGGCCGCATCTCCTACACCTTCGGCCTGGAGGGCCCGGCCGTCACCATCGACACGGCCTGCTCCTCCTCCCTCGTCGCCCTGCACCTGGCCGCGCAGGCCCTGCGCAGCGGCGAGTGCGACCTCGCCCTCGCGGGCGGCGTCACCGTCATGTCCACCCCGGACACCTTCATCGACTTCAGCCGCCAGCGGGGCCTGTCCACCGACGGCCGCTGCAAGTCCTTCTCCGCCGACGCCGACGGCACCGGCTGGGCCGAGGGCGCGGGCATGATCCTCGTCGAGCGGCTCTCCGACGCCCGCCGCAACGGCCACCCCGTCCTGGCCGTGGTCCGCGGCACGGCCGTCAACCAGGACGGTGCCTCCAACGGCCTGACCGCCCCCAACGGGCCCTCCCAGCAGCGCGTCATCCGCGAGGCCCTCGCCCAGGCCGGGCTGACCACCGCCGACGTCGACGCCGTCGAGGCCCACGGCACCGGCACCACCCTCGGCGACCCCATCGAGGCGCAGGCCCTGCTCGCCACCTACGGCCAGGGCCGCCCCGAGGACCGGCCGCTGCGCCTGGGCTCCATCAAGTCCAACATCGGCCACACGCAGGCCGCCGCGGGCGCCGCGGGCATCATCAAGATGGTCCAGGCGATGCAGTACGGCGTCCTGCCCGCCTCCCTGCACATCGGCGAGCCGTCCCCGCACATCGACTGGACCGCCGGCGCCGTATCCCTCCTGACCGAGCGGGCGGAGTGGCCCGAGACCGGCCGGCCGCGCCGCGCGGGCGTCTCCTCCTTCGGCGTCAGCGGCACCAACGCGCACGTCATCATCGAGCAGCCGCCCGCCGACGAGGACGGGGCCGACACGGACCGGGCCCACGCCGCCCCGGCCGCCGCGGACGCCGCCGCCACCGGCGCCGTACTGCCGTTCGTCCTCTCCGGCCGTACCCCCGACGCGCTGCGCGCCCAGGCCGCACGCCTCGCCGCCCACCTCGCGGACCGCCCCGAGGCGGCCCCCGCCGACGCGGCGTTCTCCCTGGCCACCACCCGTACCGCCCTGGACCGGCGGGCCGCGGTCGTCGCCGCCGGCCGCGAGCCGCTCCTCACCGGCCTCGCCGCCCTCGCCGAGGGCCGCGACGCCGCCGGGCTCGTCCGGCACGACACCGCCGACGGCCGCCTCGCGGTCCTCTTCACCGGCCAGGGCAGCCAGCGCCCCGGCATGGGCCGCGACCTGTACGCCGCCCACCCGGTCTTCGCCGCCGCCCTCGACGAGGCGTGCGCCGCCCTGGACCCGCACCTCGAACATCCCCTCAAGGAGGCCCTGTTCGCCGAGGACGGGACGCTCTTGGACCGGACCGGCACCACCCAGCCCGCCCTGTTCGCCGTGGAGACCGCCCTCTACCGGCTCGTCGAGTCCTGGGGGGTGCGCCCCGACTTCGTGGCCGGCCACTCCATAGGCGAGATCACCGCCGCGCACGTCGCGGGCGTCCTCACCCTGACCGACGCGGCCGCCCTCGTCGCCGCCCGCGGCCGCCTGATGGAGGCACTCCCCGAGGGCGGCGCGATGATCGCGCTCGCCGCCACCGAGGACGAGGTCCGGCCGCTGCTGGCCGGCCACGAGGACCGGATCGGCATCGCCGCCGTCAACTCCGCCTCCTCCGTGGTCGTCTCCGGCGACGAGACCGTCGCACTGGAGATCGCCGCCGCATTCGAGCGGCGCGGCCGCCGCACCAAGCGGCTCACCGTCAGC
The DNA here is from genome assembly GCF_040655295.1 of Streptomyces sp. NPDC050448. Classification (NCBI taxonomy): domain Bacteria; kingdom Bacillati; phylum Actinomycetota; class Actinomycetes; order Kitasatosporales; family Streptomycetaceae; genus Streptomyces; species Streptomyces sp. NPDC050448. Next base: position 10,147 of record NZ_JBFAJR010000064.1, read on the forward strand.
CACGCCTTCCACTCCCCGCTGATGGACGGCATGCTCGACGCCTTCCGCGACGTCGCCGCCTCCCTCACCTACCACCCGCCCGTCATCCCCGTCGTCACCCACCTCACCGGCGAGATCGCGGGCGACGCCCTGCGCACCCCCGACCACTGGGTCGCCCACGTCCGCGAAGCCGTCCGCTTCCTCGACGGCATCCGCACCCTCGACGCCGAGCACGTCACCACCTACCTCGAACTCGGCCCGCAGGGCGTGCTGTCCGGCCTCGGCCGCGACTGCCTCACCGACACCGACACCTACACCGCCACCACGCCCGACGCCGTCTTCGTCCCGGCCCTGCGCCGCGACCGCGACGAGAGCGAGGCCCTCGCCGCCGCGGTCGCCGCCGTCCACACCCGGGGCGTCCCGGTCGACTGGACCGCGTACTTCGCCACCACCGGCGCCCGCCGCACCGGCCTGCCCACCTACGCCTTCCAGCGCCGCCGGTTCTGGCTGGAGGCCCCCGCCGGGTTCATCGGAGACGTCGAATCGGCCGGTCTGGGCGCCGCCCACCACCCGCTGCTCGGCGCCGCCGTCCCGCTCGCCGACGGCGAGGGCTTCCTGTTCACCGGACGGCTCTCCCTCGACACCCACCCCTGGCTTGCCGACCACGCCGTCATGGGCACCGTGCTCCTCCCCGGCACCGCCTTCGTCGAACTCGCCGTCCGCGCGGGCGACCAGGCCGGCTGCGACCTGCTGGAAGAGCTGACCCTCGAAGCCCCGCTCGTCCTGGCCCCGCACGCCGCGGTCCGCCTCCAGATCGTGGTCGGCGCCCCCGGCCGGGACGGCCGCCGCACCCTCGACCTGTACTCCGGTGACCCCGACGCCGCCGACGACGAACCCTGGACCCGGCACGCCACCGGCATCCTCGCCACCGGTGCGCCCCGGCCCGCCTTCGACCTCACCGCCTGGCCCCCGGCCGGCGCCGAGCCCGTCTCCGTCGACGGCCTGTACGAGCACCTCGCCCAGGGTGGCTTCGCCTACGGCCCCGTATTCCAGGGCCTGCGCGCCGCCTGGACCCTCGGCGACGACGTCTACGCCGAGGTCGCCCTCCCCGAGGACCGCCACGCCGAGGCCACCCGGTTCGCCCTGCACCCGGCCCTCCTCGACGCCGCCCTGCACGCCGCCTTCGTCCAGCCGGCCGACACCGACCGCCAGGCCGGGCTGCCGTTCTCCTGGGGCGGCGTGTCCCTGCACGCCGTCGGCGCCGCCGCGCTCCGCGTCCGCCTCACCCCCGACGGCGACGACCTCCTCGCCCTCGAACTCGCCGACACCACCGGCGCACCCGTCGCCGCCGTCGAGCAGCTCCGGGTCCGGCCCGTCTCCGCCGACCGCCTCGCGGGCCCCGCGCGCACCGCGCACCACGAGTCGCTGTTCCGTATCGAGTGGGCCACCCTCCCGCTGCCCGCCACCGCCCAGGACACCACCCCCGGCGACGGCTGGGCCGTCCTCGGCACCGGCGACGGCCTGCCGGGCCGCGAGTACGCCGGTCTCGCGGAGCTCGCCGCCGCCCTCGACGCGGGCGCGCCCCTGCCCCCGTACGTCCTCGCCCCCTGCCCGGCCGCATCCGACACCGGGGCCGCGCTCAGCCCCGACGCGGTCCGCGCCGCCGCCCACCGGGCCCTTGCCCTCGTCCAGGGCTGGCTCGCCGACGACCGCTTCGCCGCCTCCCGTCTGGTACTCGTCACCCGGGGCGCCGTCGCCACCCAGGGCGACTGGGACCTCACCGACCCGGTCCACGCCCCCGTCTGGGGCCTGGTCCGCTCCGCGCAGTCCGAGAACCCCGACCGGTTCGTCCTCGCCGACCTCGACGGCCCCACCGCCGACGGCACGCTCCTGGCCGCAGCCCTCGCCACCGGCGAGCCGCAGTTCGCCGTCCGCCGCGGCACCGTCCACGCCCCCCGCCTCGCCCGGATCCCGGCCACCACGCCGCTGACCCCGCCCGCCGACGGCTCCGCCTGGCGCATGGACATCGAGGACAAGGGCACCCTCGACCACCTCACCTTCCTGCCCAGCCCCGAGTCCGAGGCCCCGCTGCAGCCCGGCCAGGTCCGCGTCGCCGTCCGCGCCGCCGGCCTCAACTTCCGCGACGTCCTCAACGCCCTCGGCATGTACCCCGGCGACCCTGGCCTCATGGGCTCCGAAGGCGCCGGCATCGTCCTGGAGGCCGGGCCCGGCGTCACCGACCTCGCACCCGGCGACCGCGTCATGGGCATGCTGCCCGGCGCGTTCGGCCCGCTAGCCGTCGTCGACCGCCGCATGATCGCCCCGATGCCCGAGGGCTGGACCTTCACCGACGCAGCGGCCGTACCGATCGTCTTCATGACGGCCTACTACGCCCTGCACGACCTCGCCGGCCTGCAGGGCGGCGAGACCCTCCTCGTGCACGCCGCCGCCGGCGGCGTCGGCATGGCCGCCGTCCAGCTGGCCCGCCACTGGGGCGCCGACGTCTACGCCACCGCCAGCCCCGCCAAGTGGGACACCCTGCGCGGAATCGGCCTGACCGACGACCGGATCGCCTCCTCCCGCACCCTCGACTTCGAGGACACCTTCCGCACCGCCACCGGCGGCCGGGGCGTCGACGTCGTCCTGGACTCCCTGGCCCGCGAGTTCGTCGACGCCTCGCTGCGGCTGCTGCCGCGCGGCGGACGCTTCGTCGAGATGGGCAAGACCGATGTCCGCGACCCGCAGGACGTCGCAGCCGCCCATCCCGGCGTCACCTACCAGGCCTTCGACCTCACCGAGGCCGGTCTCGACCGCATCCAGGAGATGCTCACCGCCCTCCTCGGCCTCTTCGAATCCGGCGCCCTGCGCCCCATCCCGGTCTCCTCCTGGGACCTGCGCCAGGCCCCCGAGGCCTTCCGCTACCTCAGCCAGGCCCGCCACACCGGCAAGATCGTCCTCACCGTGCCCTCCGAGTGGAACACCAAGGGCACCGTCCTCATCACCGGCGGCACCGGCACCCTCGGCGCCCTCGTCGCCCGCCACGCCGTCACCGTCCGCGGTGCCCGTCGCCTGATCCTGACCAGCCGCCGCGGCGAATCCGCCGCCGGAGCCGCCGAACTCGCCGCCGAACTGCGCACGCTGGGCGCCGACGTCACCGTCGCCGCCTGCGACGCCGCCGACCGCGACGCGCTCGCCGCCCTCCTCGCCGGCATCCCCGCCGAGCACCCGCTGACCGCCGTCGTCCACACCGCCGGCGTCCTCGACGACGGCATCACCACGGCCCTCACCCCCGAGCGGCTCGACACCGTCCTGCGGCCCAAGGCCGACGCCGCGCTCCACCTCCACGAGCTGACCCGCCACCTCGACCTGGCCGACTTCGTCCTCTTCTCCTCCGCCGCAGGCACCTTCGGCGGCGCCGGCCAGGCCAACTACGCCGCCGCGAACGTCTTCCTCGACGCCCTCGCCCGCCACCGCCACGCCCACGGCCTGCCCGGCACCTCCCTCGGCTGGGGCCTGTGGGCCGACGCCAGCGGCATGACCGGCGAACTGGACGCCGCCGACAAGGACCGCATGACGCGCTCCGGCGTCCTCGGCCTGTCCTCCGAGGAGGGACTGGCCCTCCTCGACACCGCCCACCGCACCGGCGACGCCCACCTCGTCCCCATGCAGCTCGACCTCGCCCCGCTGCGCCAGGCCGACGCGAGCATGGTCCCCGCACTGCTGCGCGGCCTCGTGCGCACCACGGCCCGCCGGGCCGTCGAGGCCACCGCAACCGGCACCGGAACCCCGCTCGTCGAGCAGCTCGTACGGCTCCCCGGGAACGAGCGCGACGCCCTCCTCCTGGACCTCGTACGCGACCAGGTCGCCGCCGTCCTCGGCCACGCCACCCCCGACGCCGTCGAACCCGGCCGCGCCTTCAAGGACCTCGGCTTCGACTCCCTGACCGCCGTCGAGTTCCGCAACCGGCTCGGCGCCACCGCCGGTGTCCGCCTACCCGCCACCCTCGTCTTCGACTACCCCAACCCCACCGTCCTCGCCGCCTACCTCAGGGACGAACTCCTCGGCTCCGAGGCCGCCGCGGCCGCCGCGCTCCCGCGGCACCCCGCCGGACCAGGTGGCACCGCCGACGCCGACGACCCCATCGCCATCGTCGCCATGAGCTGCCGCTTCCCCGGCGACGTCCGCAGCCCCGAGGACCTGTGGGAACTCCTCGCCGAGGGCCGCGACGGCATCGCCCACCTCCCCGCCGACCGCGGCTGGGACACCGAGGCGCTGTACGACCCGGACCCCGACAATCCGGGCACGTCGTACGCCCGCGAAGGCGGCTTCTTCTACGACGCCCACCACTTCGACCCCGCGTTCTTCGGGATCAACCCCCGCGAGGCCCTGGCCATGGACCCGCAGCAGCGCCTGCTGCTGGAGACCTCCTGGGAGGCCTTCGAACGCGCCGGGATCGACCCGACGGGCCTGCGCGGACAGCAGGTCGGCGTATTCGTCGGCCAGATGCACAACGACTACGTCTCGCGCCTGAACACCGTCCCCGAGGGCGTCGAGGGCTACCTCGGCACCGGCGGCTCCAGCAGCATCGCCTCCGGCCGCGTCTCCTACACCTTCGGCTTCGAGGGCCCGGCCGTCACCGTCGACACCGCCTGCTCGTCCTCACTGGTCGCCCTGCACCTCGCCGCGCAGGCCCTGCGTGCCGGGGAGTGCACCCTCGCCCTCGCCGGCGGCGTCACGATCATCACCACCCCCGACGTCTTCACCGAGTTCAGTCGCCAGCGCGGCCTCGCCGCCGACGGCCGCTGCAAGCCCTTCGCGGCCGCCGCCGACGGCACCGCGTGGGGCGAGGGCGTCGGCATGCTCCTCGTCGAACGCCTCTCCGACGCCCGCCGCAACGGCCACCAGGTCCTGGCCGTCGTCCGCGGCACCGCCGTCAACCAGGACGGCGCCTCGAACGGCCTGACCGCGCCGAACGGCCCCGCCCAGCAGCGGGTCATCCGTCAGGCCCTGGCCAACGCCGGCCTGAGCACCGCCGACGTCGACGCCGTGGAGGCCCACGGCACCGGCACGCGGCTCGGTGACCCGATCGAAGCCCAGGCCCTGCTCGCAACGTACGGCCAGGACCGCCCCGCGGACACCCCGCTGTGGCTCGGGTCCATCAAGTCCAACTTCGGCCACACCCAGGCCGCCGCCGGTGTCGCGGGCGTCATCAAGATGGTCGAGGCCATGCGCCATGGCGTCCTGCCCCGGACCCTCCACGTCGACGCGCCGTCCCCGCACGTGGACTGGTCGGCGGGCGCGGTCTCGCTGCTCACGGAGCCGAGGGCCTGGCCGGAGACCGGCCGGCCGCGCCGTGCGGGCGTCTCGTCCTTCGGCATGAGCGGCACCAACGCCCACGCCATCATCGAACTCCCGCAGTCCGGCAGCACCCAGGCCGCCACCGACGCGGCCGCCCCGGCCCTCGCGGGCCCGGCGGCGCTGCCCTGGCACCTGTCCGCCCGTACGTCCGAGGCCCTGCGTGCCCAGGGCGAGCGGCTCCTGGCCCACCTGGAGGCCCACCCGGAGGCGAACCCCGCCGACATCGGCCACGCGCTCGTCACCACCCGCGCCGTCTTCGAGCACCGCGCGACCGTGGTCGCCGCCGACCTCGACGGCTTCCGGACCGTCCTGACGGCCCTCGCGGAGGGCCGTCCGGCGGCCGGACTGGTCCGGGGGACGCCGCCGGCGACGGGGGAGAAGCTGGCCTTCCTGTTCACCGGGCAGGGCAGTCAGCGGCTCGGGATGGGGCGTGAGCTGTGCGATGCCTTCCCGGTGTTCGCGGACGCGTTGGACGCGATCTGCGCCCGCATGGACGGATTGCTCGAACTTCCGTTGAAGGGGGTGCTGTTCGGGGGGGATGCGGCTGTTCTGGATCGTACGGAGTATGCGCAGCCCGCGTTGTTCGCGGTCGAGGTGGCGTTGTTCCGGCTGCTGGAGTCGTGGGGTGTGAAGCCGGACTTCGTTGCCGGTCATTCGATCGGTGAGATCGCTGCCGCGCATGTGGCGGGTGTGTTCTCGCTGGACGATGCGTGTGCGTTGGTTGCTGCGCGGGGTCGTCTGATGCAGGCGCTGCCGTCGGGTGGTGTGATGATCGCGGTGCAGGCGTCGGAGGACGAGGTGCTGCCGCTGCTGGACGAGCGGGTCGGTATTGCCGCGGTCAACGGGCCCACGTCCGTGGTCATCGCGGGTGATGAGGATGCCGTGCTGGCCGTGGTGGCTTCGTTCGCCGACCGCAAGTGGAAGCGGCTGACGGTCAGTCATGCCTTCCACTCGCCGCACATGGACGGGATGTTGGAGGACTTTCGCACAGTGGTGGAGGGGCTGTCCTTCGCCGCTCCGCGGATCCCGGTTGTTTCCAACCTGACTGGTGCCCTCGTCTCCGGCGAGATGGGTTCCGCGGAGTTCTGGGTGCGGCATGTCCGTGAGGGCGTTCGCTTCCTGGACGGTGTCCGGGTGTTGGAGGCCGCGGGCGTGACGACGTACCTCGAGCTCGGGCCCGACGGGGTCCTGTCGGCCCTCGCCCAGGACTGCGTCACCGTCGAGGGTGCCGCCTTCGCCCCCGCCCTCCGCAAGGACCGCACCGAGGCCGAGACCCTGCTCACCGCACTCGCCACCGCCTACGTCCGCGGCGCCTCCGTCGACTGGCAGGCGTACTACGCCCCGCTGGGCGCCACCCGAGTGGACCTGCCGACGTACGCCTTCCAGCGCGCCGTCTACTGGCTCGACGCCGGCCGCACCGACGGCGACGTCACCGCTGCCGGTCTCGGCGCCGCCCACCACCCGCTGCTCGGCGCGGCCGTCCAGCTCCCCGACTCCGACGGCCACCTGTTCACCGGCCGCCTCTCCCTGTCCACCCACCCCTGGCTCGGTGACCACCGGGTCATGGGCGCGGTCCTCCTGCCCGGCACGGCCTTCGTCGAGCTGGCCCTCCAGGCCGGAGAGCACGTCGGCTGCGACCTCGTCGACGAACTCACCCTGGAAGCGCCGCTGGTGCTCCCCGAGCACGGCGCCGTGCAGCTGCGGCTCTCCATTGGCGCGCCCGACCCGTCGGGCCGCCGCCGCAGCCTCGCCCTGCACTCCCGCCCCGAGGACGCGGACCCGGACACCCCGTGGACGCGGCACGCCGTCGGCGCGCTCGCGACCGGGGCCGACCCCGCCCCGCAGAGCCTGACCGACTGGCCGCCGACCGGAGCGGAGCCCGTCCCGGTGGACGGTCTGTACGACGGCCTTGCGGACTCCGGCTTCGGCTACGGCCCGGTGTTCCAGGGCCTGCGTGCGGCCTGGTTGCAGGACGGCGCCTACTACGCCGAGGTGGCCCTCCCCGAGGGCGCCGCGGACGACGCAGCCCGCTTCGGCCTCCACCCGGCCCTGCTCGACGCCGCCCTGCACGCCCTCGGACTGGGCGGCACCGCGGACACCGCGGGCACGGAAGGACGGCTCCCGTTCTCCTGGACCGGTGTTGCGCTGCACGCGGTGGGGGCCTCCGAGCTCCGTGTCCGCCTGACCGTCGCCCGCAACGGCGAGGTCGCGCTCACCCTGGCCGACGCGGCCGGTGCGCCGGTCGCCTCGGTCGCAGGACTGGCCCTGCGGGCCGTGAGCCGGGACCAGCTCGACACCGCGCCGGACCTGACCCGGGACTCCCTGTTCCGGGTGGAGTGGACGGCGGCGGCTGCGGCCGGGTCGTTTGACGACTGGTTGTTGCTGGGTGAGGGTGCGCAGGTGTTCGCGGACCTGGCCGGGCTGGGTGTGGCGGTTGTCGAGGGTGGTGAGATTCCGGCGGCGCTGGTGGTGCCGTGTGTGGGGCTGCCCGGGGGTGATGTGGCGGCTGCGGTGCACGAGGAGACTGCTCGGGTGTTGGGGCTGGTGAAGGAGTGGTTGGCTGACGAGCGGTTCGCGGAGTCCCGTCTGGTGTTCCTGACGCGGGGTGCGGTGGATGCTGTGCCGGGTGAGGGTGTGTCGGACCTGGTGCATGCTGGCGTGCGGGGTTTGGTGCGTTCGGCGCAGTCGGAGAACCCGGGCCGGATCGTCCTGGTCGATGTCGACGCGGACGCGGATGTGTACGAGGGTGTCTGCGCCGCGCTGGCTTCGGGTGAGTCCGAGGTGGCGGTGCGGGACGGTGCGGTGTTGGTGCCGCGCCTGGCCCGGGCTGCTGCGCTTGTGGGTGAGCCCGTCGGGTGGGGTGCCGAGGGTACGGTGTTGGTGACGGGTGCGAGTGGTTCGCTGGGCGGGCTGTTCGCGCGTCATCTGGTTACAGAGCATGGGGTGCGTCGTCTGCTGCTGGTGAGCCGTCGGGGTGAGTCGGCGGAGGGTGCTGCCGGGCTGTCGGCGGAGTTGGCGGGTCTGGGTGCCGAGGTCGTCTGGGCGGCTTGTGACGTGGCCGACCGTGCGGCTCTGGCCGCTGTGCTGGCCGGGATTTCGGCGGAGCATCCGTTGACCGCGGTGGTCCACACGGCCGGTGTGCTGGATGACGGTGTGGTCGGGTCGCTGACGGCCGGGCGGCTGTCGGCGGTGCTGCGCCCGAAGGTCGACGCGGCCTGGAACCTCCATGAGCTGACTCGTGAGCTGGATCTGTCGGCGTTCGTGCTCTTCTCCTCCGCCGCTGGTGTCTTCGGTGGTGCGGGACAGGCCAACTACGCCGCGGGTAACGTCTTCCTGGACGCGCTGGCGGCCCACCGCCGGGCCCAGGGCTTGCCTGCGACCTCGCTGGCCTGGGGCCTGTGGTCCGAGGTCGGCGGTATGGGCGGTGACCTCGCCGAGGGCGACCGGGACCGCATCCGCCGCGGAGGCATCCGCGCGCTGACCCCGGAGACCGGGCTCGCCCTGTTCGACGCGGCCGGCCGCACCGCCGAATCCCTGCTCCTGCCCCTCCCGCTCGACCTGGCCGCCCTGCGCGCCCAGGCCCGCAGCGGCATGGTGCCCGACCTGCTGCGCGGCCTGGTCCGCGTCCCGGTCCGGCGGGCGGCGGGCCAGGGTGGTTCCGCGGACGCCTCCGCGCTCCGTACGCGGCTCTCGGCGCTCCCCGCCGTCGAGCGTGAGGCGGCCCTGCTGGACACCGTCCGCGCCGAGGTGGCCGCCGTACTGGGCCACGCCTCCACGGACGAGGTTCCGGCCGACCGGGCCTTCAAGGAGCTGGGCTTCGACTCCCTGACCGCCGTCGAGCTGCGCAACCGGCTCGGCGGAGTCACCGGTGTCCGTCTGCCCGCGACCCTCGTCTTCGACTACCCGACCCCGAACGCGCTCGCCGCGTACCTGCGGGCCGAGGTCCTCGGCCTCTCGCTGGAGGATGACACGGCCGCCGCGGCCGGGCACGGCTCCGCGCTCGCCAACGCCGTCCACGGCGACGACCCGATCGTCATCGTCGGTATGAGCTGCCGCTACCCCGGCGGGATCGAGACCCCCGAAGACCTGTGGCGCCTCGTGGCCGGCGGCATCGACGCCATCTCGGAGTTCCCGCAGGGCCGCGGCTGGGACCTGGACTCGCTCTACGACCCGGACCCGGACGGCAAGGGCACCAGCTACACCCGCTCCGGTGGCTTCCTGCACGACGCGGGCCGCTTCGACCCCGCCTTCTTCGGGATCTCCCCGCGCGAGGCCGTGGCGATGGACCCGCAGCAGCGTCTGCTGCTGGAGACCTCCTGGGAGGCCTTCGAGCGGGCGGGCATCGACCCGGCGACCATGCGGGGCAGCCGTACCGGCGTCTTCGCGGGCATCATGTACCACGACTACGCGACCCGGATAACCTCCGTCCCGGACGGCGTCGAGGGCTACCTCGGCACCGGCAACTCCGGCAGCATTGCCTCCGGCCGCGTCTCGTACGCGTTCGGTCTGGAAGGCCCCGCGGTCACCGTCGACACGGCGTGCTCCTCCTCGCTCGTCGCGCTGCACTGGGCGATCCAGGCACTGCGGGGCGGCGAGTGCGACATGGCGCTGGCCGGTGGTGTCACGGTCATGTCGACGCCGGGCACCTTCACCGAGTTCAGCCGCCAGCGCGGTCTGGCCGCCGACGGCCGCATCAAGCCCTTCGCCGCGGCCGCCGACGGCACCAGCTGGGCCGAGGGCGCGGGCATGCTCCTCGTGGAGCGGCTGTCCGACGCCCGCCGCAACGGCCACCCGGTCCTCGCGGTGGTCCGCGGGTCGGCGATCAACCAGGACGGCGCGAGCAACGGCCTGACCGCCCCGAACGGTCCGTCCCAGCAGCGGGTCATCCGCCAGGCCCTGGCCTCCGGCGGGCTGACCAGCGACCAGATCGACGTGGTCGAGGCGCACGGCACCGGTACGACGCTGGGCGACCCGATCGAGGCGCAGGCCCTGCTGGCCACGTACGGCCGGGAGCGGGCGGTGGACGAGCCGCTGTGGCTGGGCTCGATCAAGTCGAACATGGGCCACACGCAGGCCGCGGCCGGTGTCGCCGGCGTGATCAAGATGATCATGGCGATGCGGCACGGCGTCCTGCCGAAGACCCTCCACGTCGACGAGCCGACCCCGCACGTGGACTGGGAGGACGGCGCCGTCACGTTGCTGACGGATTCCGTGCCGTGGCCGGAGACCGGCCGTCCGCGCCGGGCCGGTGTGTCCTCCTTCGGCATCAGCGGCACCAACGCGCACACGATCATCGAGCAGGCCCCGGACGAAGTGGCCGCGGCCACCGGCTCCGGTGACTGGCTGCCGCCGGTCTTGCCGTACCTGGTCTCCGCGAAGTCGGCGGACGCCCTGCGCGGCCAGGCGGCCCGCCTGCGCGGCCACCTGGAGGACGCGGCCGACGTGCCGGCCGCCGACGTGGCCTACTCGCTGGCGACGCGGCGCGCGGCCTTCGGCCACCGCGCGGTGGTCGTGGCCGGCGACCGTGAGGAACTGCTGCGCGGTCTGGCCGCCGTCGCGGGCGGTGACC
>NZ_JBFAJR010000065.1:0-20916 GCF_040655295.1 Streptomyces sp. NPDC050448
CGCTGTTGAGTTCTCAAGGAACGGACGCTTCCTTTGTACTCACCCTCTCGGGCTTTCCTCCGGGCTTTCGTTCTTGCGTTTCCGACTCTATCAGACTCTTTCGGGCCTGACCCCCAGTCAGCGGGGTTTGTCTTCCGGGCTGTTGGGCCCTTCCGACTCCCTGAACTCTAGTGGATTTCCCGGTCGATTCATAATCGGCCTTCAGAAATGAATTCGGGCATGCCGAATTCGTTCCCGGTGGGAGATCGTGCTGAGTTGGGTGCCGCAACGAGGCGGCGGGAGGTGTCGTCGCCAAAGCCTTCCGGCTCTGGGACAACTCGAAGAACCTTACGGACCCCAGGGGTCGGTGTCAACTCCGCAGTTGAAGGCTCCGTCAGCTCCGCGACTGGAGGTCCTCCACGCGGTCCAGGAGCCGGGTGAGCATGTCGCCCAGCACGCCGCGTTCCGCCGTGGAGAGGTCCTGGAGGAGGTCCTCCTCGAAGACCGTGGCCGCGCGCATGGCGTCGAGCCACTTGCTGCGGCCCTCGTCCGTGAGCTCCACGATCACGCGGACCCGGTTGGACTCGTCCCGCTCGCGCGTCACCAGTCCTTCCGCCGTCATGCGGTCGATCCGGTGGGTCATCGCCGCCGGCGTGAGGCCCAGCTGCTTCGCGAGCTCGCTCGGGCCCATCCGGTACGGGGCTCCGGAGATGACGAGGGCCTTGAGGACCTCCCACTCCGCGTTGCTGATGCCCAGGGCGGCGGTCTGGCGTCCGTACGCGACGTTCATGCGGCGGTTCAGGCGGCTCAGCGCCGAGACCACCTTCTCGACCTGGGGATCGAGGTCCTGGAACTCGCGCTGATAGACGGCGATCTGCTCGTCGAGGCTCGGCTCATGGACGGGCGCAGTGCCGTCGGGGGTGTCACCCATGGTTCGAAGTATCGCATGAGCCCGTTGGCGTCTAACTCCTTCGATGTGTAGAGTTAAGGATCGAAATTTAGCTATGAAGTCTTCGGGCTTCAGTTCTTAAGGCAGGTGAGAAGTGACCAAGGTGATGGGCGCTGCGATGCGGCGGATCCAGGCCGGCAACGCGTTGACCGCGTTCGGCATCGGTTTCACGGTTCCGTTCCTCTACATCTACGTGGCGCAGGTGCGAGGTCTGGGCTCCATGACGGCCACGAGTGCGTTCGTGGCCTTCGCCGTGAGTGCCCTGGTCGCGCTGCCCCTCACCGGTCGGGTCATCGACCGCCGAGGTCCCGTCCCCGTGGTCATCGGCGCGGCCGTCGCCGCCTCGGCCGGCGCCCTCTCGATCGGGCTCTCCACCGGCATCGTGCCGATCCTGCTGTCCGCCCTGGCGCTCGGCGCCGGGCAGGCCGTCATGCAGCCGGCGCTGGCCACGATGATCGTGTGGTGCTCGACCCCGGGCACCCGGACGCGCGCCTTCGCCCTGCAGTTCTTCATGCAGAACCTGGGCCTGGGCATCGGCGGCCTCATCGGCGGCCAGATCGTGGACGAGAGCCGGCCCGCCAGCTTCACGCTGCTGTTCGGCATCGAGGCCGTGATGTTCCTGGTCCTGGCCGGCGTCATCCTCACCGTGCGGATGCCGCACGCGCCGAGCATCAAGGACGCCGTGCCGCGGGACCCCTCCCGGGCGGGCGGCGCGTGGAAGCGGCTGCTCGAGCACAAGGCCATGGTCAAGCTGCTGGTGCTGGGCTTCGTGATCTTCTTCGCCTGCTACGGGCAGTTCGAGTCCGGTCTCGCCGCCTTCGGTACGGAGGCGGCCGGGATCTCCCCGTCCACCCTCGGTTTCGCGCTCGCCGCCAACACCGGTGCGATCGTCGTGGCGCAGTTCGTCGTGCTGAAGCTGGTCGAGAAGCGCCGCCGGTCCCGCGTGATCGCGCTGGTCGGCCTGATCTGGACCGTCGCGTGGGTCATCGCCGGGTTCTCGGGCCTGGGGCACGGCAGCGCGGTGATGGCCGCCGCCGCGTTCGTCACGACGTACGCGCTCTTCGGCATCGGCGAGGCGATGCTGTCGCCGACCCTGGCTCCGCTGGTGGCCGACCTGGCGCCGGAGGGTTCGGTGGGCCAGTACAACTCCGCCTTCGCCCTGGTCAAGCAGATGGCGCTGGCCCTGGGTCCGCTGGGCGTGCCGCTGGGTGCGGGTGTGCCGATGCTCTACATCGGTGTGTTCGTCGCGGTCTCGCTGGGGATCGCGTGGCTGGCGCTGCGGCTCGGCAAGCAGCTGAGCGCGGTGCAGGACAGGCCGTCGCTGCTGAAGGGCGGGACGGTGGCGGCCGTGGCGGTGAAGGTCGCCGAACCGGAGCGCGTGCCCGCGTAACAGCCGTATACGCCGTATATGAGGAAGGCCCGGTCCCCTGGACCGGGCCTTCCTCATATACGGCACGTACGTACGGCTACTTGTCCGGCAGGGCGAACTCGCACCAGACGGCCTTGCCGCCGCCCGGGGTGCGGCGGGAGCCCCAGGAGGAGGCGATGGTCGCGACGATCGAGATGCCGCGGCCGGTCTCGTCGGCCGGTTCGGCGCGACGGCGGCGCGGGAGGCGGTCGTCCCCGTCGGTGACCTCGATGATCAGGCGGCGGTCGGTGCGGCGCAGCCGCAGCCGCATGGGCGGGGTGCCGTGCTGGAGGGAGTTCGCGACGAGCTCGCTCGCGGCCAGGACCCCGAGGTCGCACAGCTCGACCGGGAAGCGCCAGGAGGCGAGGACTCCGGACGCGAAGGCGCGGGCGCGCGGGGCGGCCTCTACGCCCCCGAGGAGTTCCAGGGCGGCGTTGTGGAACAGCTCGGCGTCGGCTCCGGTGCGGGCGGGCTGCTGGAGGACCATCACGGCGACGTCGTCGTCGTGGTCGGCGTCCACGCCGAGGGCGCGCATCAGGCGGTCGCAGATGACCGCGGGGGTGCCCTGGGCGCCGGAGAGGGCGCGCTCCAGGGCGGCGACGCCCTCGTCGATGTCCTCGCCGCGCCGTTCGACCAGGCCGTCGGTGTAGAGGACTGCGGTGGAGCCGGGGCCCAGCGCGATGGTGCCCGAGGTGTGCAGCCAGCCTCCGGTGCCGAGCGGCGGGCCGGTGGGGTCGGCTGCGCGGCGTACGATGCCGTCCTCGTCGCGGACCAGGATCGGGAGATGGCCGGCGGACGCGTACGCGAGCATGCCCTCGTTGGGGTCGTGGACGGCGTAGACGCAGGTGGCGATCTGGCTGGCGTCGATCTCGGCGGCGAGGCCGTCGAGGAGCTGGAGCACCTCGTGCGGGGGCAGATCGAGGCGGGCGTAGGCGCGGACGGCGGTGCGCAGCTGGCCCATGACGGCGGCGGCGCGGACCCCGCGGCCCATGACGTCGCCGATGACGAGGGCGGTGCGGCCGGCGCCGAGGGTGATGACGTCGTACCAGTCGCCGCCGACGGCGGCTTCGGTGCCGCCGGGCTGGTAGGTGGCGGCGATGCGGAGGTCGTCGGGCTGTTCCAGCTCCTGCGGGAGGAGGGAGCGCTGGAGGGTGACGGCGGCTTCGCGCTGGCGGCGCTCGCTGGCCCGCAGCCGTTCGACGGCTTCGGCGTGGTCGGTGACGTCGGCGAGGTGGACCAGGACCCCGGTGTGGTGGGGGTCGGTCCCGCCTTCGGTGTCGGCCTTGGGGAAGTCGACGGGGGTGCAGGTGACGGTGTACGAGCTGGAGCCGCCGGGTGCGGTGCGGTTCTTGGCGGTACGGGGCTTGCCGCTGCGCTGGACCTGGTCGAGGAGCGGGAGGAGGCCGAGCTCGCCGAGTTCGGGGAGGGCCTCGTGAGCGGGTGCGCCGGTGGGGCGGGGGCCGAAGCCCGCGGTGTAGGCGTCGTTGACGTAGGCGACGCGGTGCTCGGCGCCGTGGACGAGGGCGACGAGGGCCGGGAGCCGGCCGAGGACCTCCCGTACGGAGAGCTCGTCGAGGGAGGGCACGGCGGCGAGGGCGCCGCTGCCGGTGCCCGATCCGGTGCCGGTACCCGTGCTCGTGCCCGTGCCGCAGACCGTGGGGTCGGCGGGGCCGCCGTCCGGCGCCGTTGCCGGGCGGGCGGCGGCGCCGCGGGCTGCCGGGACGGCGCCCTCACCCCGCTTGGCCTGGGCGGCGGCGTGTTCGGACCGGGCGGCGGCGCGGCGCTGCGTTCCGGGAAAACGGGCGCTCCAGCGCGTGAAGTTCACTGCGTTCAAGCCTCGTGGTGTCGCAAGTGGTCGCTGTGCTTCTCGTAGTCGGTCGCTGGCCGGTGTCGCTCGGTGAATGTCACTGTGTGCAGGTGTGAGCCCACCTATGGTCACACGTCCAGTGTGGCCGACCGCACTGACAACGTCAGCCCTGGCTGTCCTGCGGGGGTGTGGGGGCGGGCGGGGGCGGGGGGTGTCTGTGGCCGTGTCCGGCGGCGAGTTCGAATTCTGCCCTGGGGTGTTCGAGGGAGCCGAGGGAGACGATCTCACGCTTGAAGAGGCCGGAGAGGGTCCATTCGGCGAGGACGCGCATTTTGCGGTTGAAGGTGGGGATGCGGCTGAGGTGGTATGTGCGGTGCATCAGCCAGGCCGGGTAGGCCTTGAGCTTGCGGCCGTAGATGTGGGCGACGCCCTTGTGGAAGCCGAGGGAGGCCACGGAGCCCGCGTATTTGTGGGCGTACTCCGTCAGGAGTTCGCCGCGCAGGGAGGCCAGCAGGTTGTCGGCGAGGACCTTGGCCTGGCGGACGGCGTGCTGCGCGTTGGGGGCGCATTCGCGGCCGGGTTCGGCGGCGGTGATGTCGGGGACGGCGGCGGCGTCGCCTGCGGCCCAGGCGTGTTCGACGCCGTCGACGGTGAGGAAGGCGGTGCAGGCGAGGCGGCCGCGCTCGTTGCGCGGGAGGTCTGAGGCGGCGAGGACCGGGTGGGGTTTGACGCCGGCGGTCCACACGATGGTGCGGGTGGGGAAGCGGGCGCCGTCGCTGAGGACGGCGACGCGGTTCTCGCAGGATTCGAGCCGGGTCTCCAGGCGGACGTCGATGTTGCGTCGGCGCAGTTCGCGGATCGTGTAGACGCCCAGTTCGGGGCCGACCTCGGGGAGGATGTGGTCGCTGGCTTCGACCAGCACCCACTTCATGTCCTCGGGTTTGACGTTGTGGTAGTACCGGGCCGCGTAGCGGGCCATGTCCTCCAGTTCGCCGAGGGCCTCGACGCCCGCGTAGCCGCCGCCGACGAAGACGAAGGTGAGGGCGGCGTCGCGGAGGGCGGGGTCGCGGGTGGAGGAGGCGATGTCCATCTGTTCGATGACGTGGTTGCGCAGGCCGATGGCCTCTTCCACGGTCTTGAATCCGATGGCGTAGTCGGCGAGTCCCGGGATCGGCAGGGTGCGGGAGACGGATCCGGGGGCGAGGACGATTTCGTCGTACTCGATCTCCTGGGCGCCGGTGCCCTCGTCCGCGGTGGCGAGGGTGGTGACGGTCGCGGTCCGCTTGGCGTGGTCGACGCGCTGGACCTCGCCGATGACGATGCGGCACTTGTCGAGGACGCGGCGGAGCGGGACGACGACGTGGCGTGGGGAGATCGAGCCCGCGGCCGCCTCCGGGAGGAAGGGCTGGTACGTCATGTAGGGCTCGGGGCTGACCACCGTGACCTCGGCTTCGCCGGATCTCAGCTTTCGCTGGAGCCGGAGCGCCGTGTACATGCCGACGTAGCCCCCGCCGACGACGAGGACGCGCGTGCGGGGCGGGGTACCGGGGGCCGTGCCCCGGGAGTTAGCAGCCTTCACCACCCCATGACGCAACGTGGCCGGGAGTTTGTCCACAGGCCTGACACATTGTGTGACTGGAGGGGATGCCGGTACGGGGCTGTCGGATGGCTGGAGTGGGGGCGGAGTTCCGCAGGTCAGGGGGTGCGGAGGGGGTGATTCCGGGGGCTTGGATCGGAAAAGTGGGGGTGAATGCTCCGATCGGGCGGTGGTCCGTCCGGGGCTGCCTCTTCTGAATTGACTCTGGCTCAACTATGTTCGTATCTCGTCGAGGAGTAAGACCGGGGCCCACATGACCGTGGCCCACCTCGACACGAAGGCGGGGAGTGTCTCCGGGGGGAGACAAATGATTACCGGGGGATACATATGAACATTTCCGATTTCCATGGTTCTGCGACCGCACTCTCGGGTGAGAGCAACGGTCGCCTGATGGCAGGCGGCACCACGCACGGCGTGGGTCGCTCCACGCCGCTGCGCGTCGACGCCCAGCGCAACCTCGAGCACGTGCTGCGTGCAGCGCGCGAGGTGTTCGGCGAGCTGGGCTACGGGGCTCCGATGGAGGACGTGGCGCGGCGCGCACGCGTCGGCGTCGGCACCGTGTACCGGCGCTTCCCGAGCAAGGACGTCCTGGTCCGCCGGATAGCCGAGGAAGAGACCGCCCGGCTGACCGAGCAGGCCAGGACCGCACTGGGCCAGGAGGAGGAGCCGTGGCAGGCGCTGTCGCGCTTCCTGCGCACCTCCGTGGCCTCGGGCGCCGGGCGGCTGCTGCCGCCGCAGGTGCTGCGGGTCGGGCCGGCGAGCGAGGACGGCGTCGAGGTCGCGGAGACGGCGCGGGTTCCGCACCAGCGCCAGGCCGGTGTGACCGGCGGCGGAGCTCCCGACCTGCGGGTCGTGGGCGGGCGGACTCCCGTCGAGGACGAGCCCTCGGAGGACGCGGGCGCGGGTGCGCTGCTCGAGGTGGTCGGCCGGCTGGTGGACCGCGCCCGGGAGGCCGGTGAGCTGCGCGGCGATGTCACGGTGGCCGATGTGCTGCTGGTGATAGCGACGGCCGCGCCGGCCCTGCCCGACGCGGCGCAGCAGGCGGCGGCTTCGTCCCGGCTGCTCGACATCCTGCTCGAAGGACTGCGGTCCCGGACGGCCTGAGCCGTACGGGAGGCAGTCCTCGCGGAGGCCCCTGCAGGGGTGCATGCGGCTGCCCGTCCCACCCTCCGACCGGCTCGTCGAACGGTCCCCCGAACGGCCGCTCACCCGAAAGGGTGAGCGGCCGGTACGGGGATTGACCGGATGGTGCCCGGACGAGTGGATGGCGTGGAGAGGGGTTCGACGCGCGCCCCCCGTGTGACAGGCTTGAACGGTGTACCGGTTGAGTGTGTCGTGCGGGGGCTTCCGCGATGGGCGTTGACGGTCGGGAAGAGCCGCTCGGTGGTGCCGGTGGCGAGGTCGGGACGGCCGGCACGGCCGCACGCCAGGTCCCGGCCCAGCGCGAACCGCGGGGGCGGCACGCGGCGTCGAGGTATTCCGGTGCCGAGCTGCCGCCTTCCGACGGGGACTTGATCGCCCGGATGCGCGGGGGCGACGACGGCGCGTACGAGGAGTTGTTCCTCCGGCACGCCGATTCGGTACGGCGCTACGCGCGGACGTGCTGCCGTGACGGGCACACGGCCGAGGACCTGACCGCCGAGGTGTTCGCCCGGACGCTGCAGGCGGTGCGGGGCGGGGCCGGCCCGGACCAGTCGGTGCGCGCCTATCTGCTGACCACCGTGCGCCGGGTCGCGGCGGCGTGGGCGAAGACGTCCCGGCGGGAGCATCTCGTCGAGGACTTCGCGGTGTTCGCGGAGCAGGCGGCCGCGGGAGCCGAGGCCGGCGGCGGGCTGTCCGGCCTGTCCGGGGACGACACCCTCGAGCTGGGCGCGGACGTCCGGGCGATGCGCGAGGCCGAGCAGTCGCTGGCCCTGCAGGCCTTCCGGAGCCTGCCCGAGCGGTGGCAGGCCGTGCTGTGGCACACCACCGTCGAGGATGCTTCGCCGAGTGCGATCGCGCCGCTGTTCGGGCTGAGTGCCAACGCGACGGCGGTGCTGGCCGGCCGGGCCCGGGAAGGGCTCAAGCAGGCCTATCTGCAGGCGCATGTGAGCTCGGCGCTGAGCGCGGGCGGGGACTGCGCGCGGTACGCGGACCGGCTGGGCGCGTATGCCCGCGGCGGGCTGCGGATGCGGGCGGAGCGGGGGCTGCGGGGGCACCTGGAGGAGTGCGCGAAGTGCCGGCTGGCCGCCGGGGAGCTCAAGGACGTCAACGCGGGCATTCCCGCGCTGCTGCCGGTCGCGGTCATCGGGTGGTTCGCCGCCGGATACGCGGCGAAGGCGGCGGGCGTGGTGGCCGGCGGAGCCGTCGCCGCCGGCGCGGGGGCTGCCGCCGCGGCCTCGGGCGGGTCGACCGCCGGGGCGGGGGCCGGGGGTGGGACCGCCGGGGCCGGGGCCGGGGGCGCGGGTGGTGGTGCCGGGTCCGGGGTCGGGGGTGCGGTGGTGTCCGAGGGGCTGGGGCTGCCGGCGAAGGCCGCCCTGGCCGCCGGGATCGCGGTCGCGGCGGCCGCAGCCGGGGTGGTGTTCGCGCTGGCCGGGGATGATCCCGAGCCGGGGGTCCGGGCGCAGCCCGCGCCGAGTGCGGCGGCGCCCGTGGTGCCGCTGGTCCCGGCCCCGCGCACCCCGGCCCCGGCCGATGCGGAGCCGCCGGCCGCGCAGGGCTCCGTACCGTCCGCGCCGGGCACGGCTCCCGCTTCGCCGGCTCCCTCCCCCTCTCAGTCGAAGGCCCCGGCCCCGCCGGTTTCCGCGGCGCCTTCCCCGAACCCCTCGCCGACCCCGACCCCGAGCCCGGTACCGAGCCGGAGCCCGGCCAAGCCGACCCCGTCGCCGTCGCCGTCCGCGGCGAAGCCGCTGCGGGGGTTCCAGCTGGCGGGGCTCGAACAAGCGGCGTTCGGCGACCACAGCGGTCCCGAGCTGCAAACCTGGCGCAGCAGCTGGGTGTGGCAGCGGTGGGGGTTGCGAATCGCGGACCGGCCGTTCGCACAGGGGATCACCGTGAACTCCCGTTCCTCGGTGGAGATCACCCTCAACCGGCAGTGCACCGCGTTCTCGGGGCGCGCCGGGGTGGACGGCCTGTCGCTGTTCACCGACGGCACGGTGCGGTTCTCCGTGTACGCCGACGGACAGCGGCTGTGGCGGTCGGGCGCGCTCGGTTACGAGGACCCGGCCGCCGCCGTCGACGTCCCCCTGGCCGGGCGCAAGACGCTGCGGCTGGTGGTGGAACAGGCCGGACAGGGCAATATGCCGACCCTGGCGAGCTGGGCCGACGCCGTGATCAGCTGCCGGTGAGGAGGGCGGCGACCTCGGCCGGGGAGAGTGCGGCGCCGGCCGCTGCCTCCTCCTCGTAGCGGTCGGGCCCCAGCACGGCGCGCGTACGGTCGGGGAGTCCGTCCACGGCTGCCTGCTCCGGGACCGACCGCGGATGGCCCGCGCGCCAGGCGGTGGCCGCGGCAAACACCCGTACGGCCGCTGCGCTGCGCCCCGCGGCCGCCAGCAGCACGGCTGCGGTGTCGGTGAGCGAGGCCAGGACCCGTTCCGCGCAGTGCGCGGCCACGGCCGCTTCCAGGGCCGGCCCGAGCGTGGCGAGGCCGGCCTCCGGTCCGAGTTCGCGGGCGATGAGGACGGAGTCGATGTTGTCGAGCCCGGCGGTGAGCTGCGGGATCGGCGAGATCTTTCCGGCGGCGGCGAGGGCGAGTTCGTACTCGGTACGGGCCCGCCCGAGGTCCCCGCGGACGAGGGCGAGGAGCGCCGCGAGCATGCTGCCGTAGGCCCGGGCGTCGTACACGCCGCCATAGGGGTCGACTTCGAGGGCGGCCTCCGCCAGCAGCTGCTCGGCGCCGGCGTAGTCCCCTGCGCAGAAGGCGGACTCGGCGATCCGGGCGATGGCGAAGGGCACCTCGACGTGGGCCCCGACCTCGCGGGCGAGGCGCAGGCACTCCTCGTACTCGGCGCGGGCCCAGTCGTACCGGCCGCGGGATAGGGCGACCTCGCCGGCGGCGCCCGCCACCTGGGCACGGGTCCAGCGGTCGCCGACGCGGCGGGCGATCTCGTGCAGTTCGGCAAGGTCGGCGTCGACGGTGGGCAGGCCGCCGGTGGTGTCGATGGCGATGTGGGTGCGGAGCATGAGAGCGATGCCCAGTTCCCAGTCGCCGCCGTGGCGGCGGCAGTTGTCGACCGTCTCGCCGAGACCGTCGAGCACGGCGAGGGTGTTGCCGGCGAGGAAGTCAGTCATCGGCCAGAGCATGCCGGGGAAGCGGGTGGTGTCGGGGCCGGTGGTCCGGAAGACCTGTTGGAGGCGGTCGGCGAGGGCCACGTTCTCGGGGGAGCGGAACTCCTCGGGCCCGTAGCCTTCGGCGAACAGGACGAGGCGCAGCATCCGCAGGCGCATGAAGCGCCAGTACCCGGGGGTGCCTTCGGGCGGCTCGGCGGGGAAGGAGTCCAGGACGCGGGCGGCCCATTCCGCGCCCTCGGTACGGTAGTTGCGCAGCCACCAGAACCAGCCGAGGGCGAGGACCAATCGCTGGCCCGTCTCGGCGGCGCCCGTCTCGGCGGCGCCGGATTCGGCGGCGGCGGATTCGGCGGCGGCGGATTCGGCGGCGGCGGATTCGGCGGCGGCGGTCCGGGTGGTGTGGAGGAGCGCGGCGCGGAGGTTGTCGAGCTCGGTCTCGATGCGCCGGATCCAGGGGAGCTCGGCGGCGCCGCGCAGGAGGGGCTCGGCCTCCTCAGCGAGGGCCAGGAAGTGCGCGGCGTGGCGGTGGGCGGCGGCGGCGCGGTCGGCTTCGTGCGCGGCCGCGCGGTCGGCGGCGTACTCGTGGATGGTCTCCAGCATCCGGTAGCGCATGCCGGTGTCGTCGGGGCCGGGGGCGGCGACGACGAGGGACTTGTCGACGAGTGAGCCGAGGAGGTCGGCGACGTCCTCGGCCGCCCCGCCGGTGCAGACGGCTTCGGCGGCCGGGAGGTCGCAGCCGCCGGCGAAGACGGAGAGGCGGCGCAGGGCGGTGCGCTCCGGCTCGTCCAGCAGGTCCCAGGACCAGTCGACGACGGCGCGCAGGGTCTGCTGGCGGGGCAGGACGGTACGGGCGCCGCTGGTCAGGAGGCGGAAGCGGTCGTCGAGGCGGTCGGCGATCTGGCGCGGGGTGAGCAGCCGCAGCCGGGCCGCGGCCAGCTCGATGGCGAGCGGCAGCCCGTCGAGGCGGGCGCAGATCTCGGCGACGGCGGCCGGGTCCTCGGCGGGGGTGAAGCCGGGGCGGACGGCGGCGGCGCGGTCGGCGAAGAGGCGGTGCGCGGGGTCGGGCGGCAGGGGGTCGACGGGGCGGACCGTTTCTCCGGGTACGCCGAGGGGTTCGCGGCTGGTGGCCAGGATCCGGACGCCGGGGCAGTGGGTGAGGAGGCGCTCGGCGAGTTCGGCGGCGGCGGCGATGACGTGCTCGCAGTTGTCGAGGACGAGGAGCAGGCGGCGGTTCGCGCAGTGCTCGACGAGCTGGGCGGCCGGGTCGTCGGCGGCGGTCTTCTCACGGGCCACGAGGGTGTTCTCGCGCAGGCCGAGGGCGCTGAGGACGGCGCCGGGGACGGCGGCGGGGTGGTCGAGGCGGGCGAGTTCGACGAGCCAGCCGGGTTCGGGGTGGGCGCAGGCCGCGTGCTCGGCGAGGCGGGTCTTTCCGGATCCGCCGGGTCCGGTGAGGGTGACGAGGCGGAAGCGGGCCAGGTCGGAGTGGAGGGCGGCGAGTTCGGGCTCGCGGCCGACGAAGGAGGTGAGGCGGGGGCGGAGGTTGCCGGCGGGCACCGGGGGCGCGGGCTGGAGCAGCTCCGCGTGCAGGGCGGTGAGTTCGGGCCCGGGGTCGGTGCCGAGTCCGTCGGCGAGGGTGCGGCGGGTGCGCTCGTACGCGGCGAGGGCGTCGGCGGGGCGGCCGGCCGCGCGGAGGGCACGGAGCTGCTGGGCGCGCAGGGGCTCGTCGTACGGGTGGTCCTGGATCAGCGCCTCGATCTCCGGGAGGAGGGACGCCGGGTCGGCGGATCCGCTGTGGAGCTCGGCTTCGATCCGGGCGCGGAGGGCGGCGGTGCGGTGCGCTTCGGGGGCGGCGGCGTGGGCGGTACGGGCGGGCTCGGGGAGGTCGGCGAGGGCGGGGCCGCGCCAGAGGGCGAGGGCGGTGCGGAGGGTTCCGGCGGCGGTGGCGGGGTCGGCGGCCAGCTCCTGGGCGCCGTGGCGGGCGAGCCGGGTGAACCGGTGCAGGTCGATGTCGTCGCGGTCGGCGACGGCGAGGCGGTAGCCGCCGGCGGGGTCGGAGTGGACGGTGTCCCGCCCGCCGAGGGCCCGGCGGAGCCTGCCGACGAGGGCCTGCAGGGCGGCGGGAGCGTCCTGGGGCGGGTCGTCGCCCCAGACCTCGTCGACGAGATCGGCGACGGATGCGGCGGCCGGCCCGCCGGCGCGGAGCACGAGGGCGGTGAGGAGTGCGCGCAGGCGGGCGCCGCCGATGGGGAGGGGGGCGCCGGTCTCGTCACGCGCCTCGGTGACGCCAAGGATGAGATACCGCACCGGTCAATTCTGCCCTGCCCGTGCCGGGGGTGCCGGGGAGTTTCGCGTGGACCCCCGCGCCTCCATCGTGGGGGGGCCGGAGATGCCCGGCGGGTCGGCGGCTGCCGGTGGACAGGTGCGGCGCCGCTACCGGGGCTCCGCGCCTGAAACGCCGGGCGGGCCGGATATCGCCGGGCGGGGGCAGGCACAAGGGTCGGGAGGGGCTGACCAGTGCACGGTCGGCGGGCTGCCGGAGGATCCGGTGCGGCTCCGCTACCCCGGCCCCGGCCCGGGCCCCGCGCCTCAAACGCCGGGCGGCCGGATATCGCCGGGCGGGGGCAGGCACAAGGGTCAGGAGGGGCTGGCCAGTGCACGGTCGGCGGCTGCCGGAGGATCCGGTGCGGCTCCGCTGCCAGGGCCCCCCGCCTCAAATGTCGGCGGGCCGGATATCGCCGGGCGGGGGCAGGCACCGGGGTCAGGAGAGGGCTGGGCGGCGGGTGGGGACTCCTGTGGGGACCGCTCGGCGGCGGGGGGTGGAGGTGCCCGTCCAGCAGGTGCCGCGGCGGGCGAGGAGGCGGCCGAGCCACAGCTCCATCGAGACGAGCTCCGCGAGGCCGTCGAGCGGGACCGGGCAGCCCTCCGCCGCGTCCAGCAGGGCCTGTTGGACGACACCGGCCTCGATCAGGCCCGCGTCCGCCAGCAGGGGGGAGGCGAACAGGGCCAGGAGGGAGGTGAGCGCTGCGCGCAGGCCCACGCGGGTGGCCGTCTCGTTCGGGGTGTGGGCCGATGCGCCCCAGCCCGGCGGGAGTTCGCGTACGCCCGCCGAGGACAGCACGCTGCGCAGGATCGCGGCCCGGGCCCCCGGCTGGACCCGCAGGGATTCCGGGAGGGCCCGGGCCGCCCGTACGACCTGGTTGTCCAGGAACGGGGCGTGCAGGCGCTGGCTGCGGACCTCGACGGCCTGTTCGAAGACCCGGTGGTCCGCCGCGTGGCGGGTCAGCGCGGCGCGGGCCCGGGCCTCGCCGGGGCGCAGCGAGAGCGGCGGCCGGCCCGCGGCGGTCGCCAGGCGGATCGATACTTCCGCCAGGGCTTCGCCGGTCAGCCAGCCGGCCGCTGGGCCCGGGCGGGACCAGGTCAGGGCGGCCAGTGAGGCGTCCACCGGGTTCGGTGCGCCCCCCTCGACGGATCCTTCGCGCAGGCGGGCCGCGGCGGCCTCCATGCCCGCGCGGTACGGCGTACGGGCGAGCCGGCGGGCCGCCGAGTAGACGGAGAACTGGACCAGGAGGGACAGGGCGGAGTCGCCGGGCGTCGAGCGGGCCAGGGCCGCGACCGGGCGCAGCAGGTGGCGTCGGCGGCGGTCCATCAGGAGGTCCGCCAGCCGGGCCGGGTGCGCGTCGAGGACCTGGCGGGCGCCGTGTCCGACGAAGTGGTCCGCCGAGCCGGCCGCCAGCCGGCGCCGCTCACGGGCGGCGGTGACGAGGGAGGGGCCGGGTTCGTCGGTGAGGGGGCCGTCGAGTTCCGCGTACGGGAGGGCTTCCTCGGCGGCGGCCACGACCACGTGGTGCAGCCGGGGGTTGGCGGCGATGGCCCGGGCGCGTTCGAGTTCGGCCTCGCGGCCCTGGGGGGTGGCGAGGTCGTTGAAGGTGACGGCGAGGAGCCGTTCGCCGGAGCGGTTGACGATCGTTCCGGGTGCGCCCGGAAGGCCGGCGGCGAGCAGGGCCAGGGTCGCCGAGGCGCTGCCTCCGGAGAGGTCGGCGCCCACGCCGGGTGCGGGCGCGGGCGCGCCCCGGGCCGCGCGCCGGTCGGCGGGGCCCATTCCGGGCACCGGGCCGGGGTCGTGGGGCAGCGTGTCGGGGGCATGCCGTGGTGCCGTGAGCCGGGCGCGCACCGCATCCACCAATGCTTCGCGTACGCCCTCCACCGCGTGCTCGGGGTCGGCTGCGGGCGCCGCCACCGCGAGGGAGGCCACCGGCTCGTACCCGGTGATCTCGCGCGAGCCCTCGCGCAGGATCAGCGCGTGCCCGGGCGGGATGCGCCGTACGCCGACGTACGGTGTGCCGTCGCCCAGTGCCTCCGGGCTGTCGGGGCAGGCCAGCAGGGCCGCGAGATGCCCGATGTCGAGCTGTGCCTCGATGAGGTCGGCGAGCGGCAGGGCGGCGGTGGCGTACGCCGTGCCGCCGGCCCAGGGTGTGTAGAAGACGGGCCGCGCGCCCGCGAGATCGCCGACGACGGTGATCCGGCGGCCGGTCTGGACGACGGCGGTGTAGCTGCCGGACCACTGGGTGAGGTGGCGCAGGGCTCCGCCGCGGGCGGCGAGGAGCGCGCGCCGCAGCTCGGCGTCGGTGGCGCCGCAGCAGCCGAGGACGGCGAGCCGGGTGAAGGGGTCGGCGGGGTCGGCTGCGAGGGTGCGGATCTCGTCGGGGCGCCAGTCGCCGACGGCCCAGAGGGGGTCGGGGTCTCCCCAGAGCAGTTGGGCGCCCACGGGCACGACGGTGCGTTCGGCGTCCTGGGCGGCCGGGTCGTCCGGATGGTCGGCGTCCGCGATGCCGCCGCTCGCGGGTCCGCCGGAGCCGTATCCGCCGGAGCCGTATCCGCCCTGGCCGGAGACGCGTCCGGCCGTGCCGAAGCTCGCGGCGATACTGCTCCAGCCGACCAACCAGCGCACCGCCGCCTCCCCAGCCTGTGGGCAATTGACCGGGGCCTGAACGGCATGGTCAGCGCAGAGTGCGCGGCCGACGGGACCCCGGGTGGCTCGGGGTCCATGCTGCCACGAGACAGGCGTGCGAGAGTGGCGCAGGAGGGCGCACATGCAAACGAACACGCCCCGGCCACGCGGTATTTGGCGTTCCGTTCCCACCGCCCCATAGGTCGGTTTCGGCCATTCTTCGGCCGTACTGAGTGCTGTCGCGCGCTCCCGGGCGCCCGACCGCAGCGGCACGCGGGCGCGGTCCGGGAGACGGGATTCGCCCCCCGGACCGTTCCGCCACCCGCGGGGATTGAGGCAGCGGCATCCCCCGGCCCGCCGGATCCACGCAGCGGGCCGACCCACGCACGGCACATCGAATCGCCGGGCCCGGTGACCGGCCAGAGCGCACGGGCGGGCGCACGGCCACACGGACGGAGCACGGAAGGGGGCGTGCGCCCGCGGCGCGGGCGCCGACCGGACTGTGCAGGCGGACAACAATCCCGCCATCCGGAAGTCGGGGCCTTAACGCTTGGGAGGCGGGGAACTACGCTGGGTTTACGAAATGCCGGGCAACTATGCCTCGGCGGCGTATGCGTTGTGTGCGTTCCGCGTGTGACGAGGGGTGGCGCATGTCCAGGGAGCTCCGCGAGCCCAATGAGAAGCTCGGCGCCGTCCTCGCCCTCGCCGGCATCAGCAACGCCGGGCTGGCCCGGCGGGTCAACGACCTCGGCGCACAGCGCGGCCTGACGCTTCGCTACGACAAGACGTCGGTGGCCCGGTGGGTGTCGAAGGGGATGGTGCCGCAGGGCGCGGCCCCGCATCTGATCGCCGCCGCGATCGGCGCGAAGCTGGGGCGGCCGGTGCCGCTCCACGAGATCGGGCTGGCGGACGCGGATCCCGCACCCGAGGTCGGCCTGGCCTTCCCGCGGGACGTGGGCGAGGCGGTGCGCTCGGCCACCGATCTCTACCGGCTCGACCTCGCCGGCCGCCGCGGCGGTGGCGGGATCTGGCAATCGCTGGCCGGCTCCTTCGCCGTGTCCGCATACGCGACGCCCGCCTCGCGCTGGCTGATATCTCCGGCGGACGGTTCGGTGGCGCGCGAGCCCGCACCGCCCCGCGAGACCGTGGCGTCGCGCGAGCCGGTGACGAACGCGGCACCCGCGGCCCCGGCGCAGGGGCCGACGGCGTCGCCGACGTCGTCGTCAACGGGTCTGCCCGCGCAGTCTTCGGGTGAAACGCCGCACGCCCCGCCCGCGCCGCCGCACGCCCCCGTGCCCGCACCCGTGCCCGCCGCCGTCGTGGGACTGCCGGAGGCGTCGCCGCAGCGCGTGGGCCACAGCGATGTGACCAAGCTGCGCGAGGCGGCCGAGGACGCGCGCCGCTGGGACTCCAAGTACGGCGGCGGCGACTGGCGTTCGTCGATGGTGCCCGAGTGCCTGCGCGTCGACGCGGCGCCGCTGCTGCTCGGCTCGTACAGCGACGACGTGGGCCGCGCGCTGTTCGGCGCGACCGCCGAACTGACCCGGCTGGCCGGGTGGATGGCCTTCGACACCGGTCAGCAGGAGGCGGCCCAGCGCTACTACATCCAGGCGCTGCGCCTGGCCCGCGCGGCCGCGGACGTACCGCTGGGCGGGTACGTGCTGGCCTCCATGTCGCTGCAGGCGACGTACCGGGACTTCCCGGACGAGGGCGTGGACCTCGCGCAGGCGGCCGTGGAGCGCAACCGGGGACTGGCCACCGCCCGCACCATGAGCTTCTTCCGGCTCGTCGAGGCGCGGGCGCATGCGAAGGCGGGCGATTCGGCGGCCGCCGGGGCGGCGCTGCGGGCGGCGGAGGGCTGGCTGGAGCGGGCGCGGGCGGGCGACCCGGATCCGACCTGGCTGGGTTTCTACTCGTACGACCGTTTCGCGGCGGATGCTGCGGAATGCTACCGGGACCTCAAACTCCCCCGGCAGGTCCGGCGCTTCACCGAGCAGGCGCTGTCGCGGCCGACGGAGGAGTACGTGCGCTCGCACGGGCTGCGGCTGGTGGTGAGCGCGGTCGCCGAGCTGGAGTCGGGCAACCTGGACGCGGCGTGCGCGGCCGGCACCCGGGCGGTGGAGGTCGCGGGCAGGATCTCCTCGGCGCGGACGACCGAGTACGTACGGGACCTGCTGCACCGGCTCGAGCCGTACGGGGACGAGCCGCGCGTGGCGGAGCTGCGGGAGCGGGCACGGCCGCTGTTGGTGGCCCCCGCGTAGCCGCTTTGTCAGAGGCGGGGTGCAGTATGCAGGGGTGGGAGGTGGCAGCTTGGGCGGCGGCGTGGGCAGCGTGGGCAGGATCGACTGCGATGTGCTGGTGATCGGCGGTGGCATCGTCGGCCTGTCGACGGCGCATGCCCTGTCGCAGCTGGCCCCGGGGACGCGGGTGGTGGTGCTGGAGAAGGAGTCCGGCCCGGCCCGCCACCAGACGGGCCGCAACAGCGGGGTGATCCACAGCGGGATCTACTACCGGCCGGGATCGCTCAAGGCGCGCTTCGCGGTGCGCGGGGCCGCCGAGATGGTGAAGTTCTGCGCCGAGCACGGGATCGCCCACGAGGTCACCGGGAAGCTGATCGTCGCCACCGGGCGGGAGGAGCTGCCGCGGCTCCACGCGCTGGTGCAGCGGGGCCGGGAGAACGGCATCCCGGTGCGCGAGCTGGGCCCCGCGCAGATCTCGGAGTACGAGCCGGAGGTGCGCGGCCTGGCCGCGATCCACGTCGGCACCACCGGGATCGTGGACTACGGGCAGGTGGCACAGCAGCTCGCGGAGTCCTCCGGCGCGGAGATCGTCTACGGCGGGGCGGTGGATCTGATCTCGCGGCGGTCGAGCGGGGTCGCGGTGCGGACGACGGCGGGGCTCGTGGTGCGGGCGCAGGTGCTGGTGAACTGCGCGGGCCTGCAGTGCGACCGGGTCGCGCGGCTGGCCGGGGACGACCCCGGAATGCGGATCGTGCCGTTCCGTGGGGAGTACTACGACCTGGCGCGGCCCTCGCTGGTCCGGGGGCTGGTCTACCCGGTCCCGGATCCGGCGTTCCCCTTCCTCGGCGTGCACCTGACGCGGGGGATCGGCGGCGGCGTCCACGTCGGGCCCAACGCGGTGCCGGCGCTGGCCCGCGAGGGGTACGGGTGGGGCGTGGTCCGGCCGCGGGACGTCGCGGACGAGCTGGCCTGGCCGGGATCCTGGCGGATGGCCCGGCGGCACTGGCGGTACGGGGCGGGCGAGATCCACCGGTCGCTGTCGAAGCAGGCCTTCACGGAGGCGGTACGGCGGCTCCTGCCGGAGGTCTCGTCCGCAGACCTGGCTCCGGCCGGGTCCGGAGTCCGGGCGCAGGCCGTCCTGCGGGACGGGACGCTGGTGGACGACTTCCTGATCCGGGACGCCCCGCGGACGGTCCACGTCCTGAACGCGCCCTCGCCGGCGGCCACCGCTTCGCTGCCGATCGGGCGGGAGATCGCCCGGCGAGCGCTGAACACCCTCCGGGTGTCCTGACCCCGACGCCGGGCCCCCTGCCGGGCACGCGGGCGGGCGGGCACGAACGTAAGCCGGCCCCGGGGTCGGGTCCCGGGCCGCGCCCCACACCGGGCGCGTCGGCGGACACGGCAGGGCCCCCTGCCGGGCACGCGGGCGGGCCGGGCACGGGCCGGACCCTGCGCCGGGCCCCGATCCCGGCCCCCGGGCGGAGGCGGCGGGGACGGGGGAGAGGGTCGTAGAATCTGGGCATTGTGTCTGAGTCCCTCACCCCCCAGCCCAGCGCCCCGGCAGCCGCGCCGGAGGCGAACTCCTACGTGCCCCCCAAGTGGCGGACCGAGCCCCGTTTCCCCGACGGGCCCTCCCCCGATCCGGCCGGCTCGCACCACGAGCGGCGGATCCGGAGCTTCCAGCCGCGGCGCAGCCGGGTGACGACCGGGCAGGGCGAAGCCCTGAAGCGGCTCTGGGGTACCTGGGGGCTCGACATCGACGGGCACTCCGTCATCGATCTGGAGCAGCTTTTCGACGGGCTTCCCGTCGTGCTGGAGATCGGCTTCGGGATGGGTGAGGCCACGGCGCAGATGGCCGCAGCCGACCCCTCGACCGGGATCCTCGCCGCCGATGTGCACACCCCCGGCCAGGGCAACCTGCTCGCGCTCGCCGAGCGCAACGGGCTCGACAACGTCCGCGTGGCCAACGGCGACGCCATCATCCTGCTCCGCGAGATGCTGCCGCCGGACTCGCTCGCCGGGCTCCGGGTGTACTTCCCGGACCCGTGGCCCAAGGCCCGCCACCACAAGCGGCGGCTGATCCAGCCGGAGTTCCTCGACCTGGCCGCCACCCGCCTGGCCCCCGGGGCCGTGCTGCACTGCGCGACCGACTGGGAGCCGTACGCCGAGCAGATGCTCGAAGTGCTCACCGCGCACCCGGAGTTCGAGAACACCCAGGCGGACGGCGGCTACGCGCCGCGGCCCGACTTCCGGCCGCTCACCCGCTTCGAGGGACAGGGTCTCGACAAGGGGCACGTGGTGCACGACCTGCTCTTCGCCCGCCGGGGCACCCCCAACGGGTAGAGAACCACCAACGTCACTCCACGTGTCGGAGCGGCTCGCTACAGTCATCGCGTGTTCCGAGCGCTCCCTGGTGTCCGTACGTGCGTGCTCGCCGTGCTGTCGCTGTCGGGGCTGGCGATCCTCGAACTCGTGCGGGCGCAGACCGGCACCGCGGGGTTCTTCGTCGGCCTCGGGCTGGCGGTACTGCCGGTGCCGCCGCTCATGGCGGCCTTCCGCTGGCTCGGCCGGGCCGCGCCCCGCCCCTGGGCGCAGCTGCTGTTCTGCTTCGGCTGGGGCGCCTGCACCGCGGCCCTGATCGCGATACTGGCCAACAACTTCGCCACGGAGTGGATAACGGCGGCCACCGCGGATGCCTCCGCGGCCGACCGGCTCGGCTCGGTGGCGATCGCCCCGGTGGTGGAGGAGAGCGCCAAGGCGGGGGCGCTGCTGCTGGTGTTCGTATTCCGAAGGCGCCAGTTCACCGGCCCCGCGGACGGGTTCGTGGTGGCCGGGTTCACCGCCACCGGCTTCGCCTGCACCGAGAACGTCCTCTATCTCGGGAACGCCTTCGGCGAGGACCTGCGGAGCGGCGCCACGGCGCTGGACTCGGTGACGGCCGCGACCTTCTTCGTGCGGATCGTGATCTCGCCGTTCGCGCACCCGCTGTTCACGGTGCTCACGGGGCTCGGCTTCGGCGCGGCCGCGCTCGGCACCGGCCGGCTGCGCCGGATCGGGCCGCCGTTGCTCGGGCTGCTGACCGCGATGGGCCTGCACGCGCTGTGGAACAGCTCCTCGCGGTTCGGGGAGTACGGGTTCTACGTGGTCTACGGCTGCGTGATGGTCCCGGTGTTCGGGCTGCTGCTGTGGCTGGCCGTGCGGATAAGGCGGCGAAGGCTGCGGGCTGTCGCCGGGGAGCTGGCGGTGTACGCGGCCGCGGGCTGGCTGCGTCCGGCGGAGGTGCCGGCCCTGGTGTCGATGCCGGCCCGGTCGCTGGCCCGGTCGCTGGCCCGGAGCACCGGGGGCCGGGCGGCGGGCAGGGCGGTGGCCTTGTACGAGGCGGACGCGGCCGCGCTGGCCCTGCTGCGGCACCGGGCCCGGCACGGCGGTCCGGCGGGGGAGCCCGATTTCGCCTGCCGGGAGCGGGAGTTGCTGCGCCGGTTGTGGCTGCGCAAGGCGACGGCGGGGCCGGTACTGGCCCGGGCCGCGGTCCTGGAGGAGCTCCTTCCGCCGCGGCCGGTCCCCCTCGGGCCGCTCGAACCGCCGGAGCGGGTCGTCGAACCGCCGGAGCGGGTCTTCGTACCGCCCGCTAGATGAATGAGTCCAAGGGTTCGCCTGCGGACATGGCGCGAGGGCGTCCAGGGTCAATGTGTGACGAAAGACCTGGACACCCTCGCAACGGC
>NZ_JBFAJR010000066.1:0-2129 GCF_040655295.1 Streptomyces sp. NPDC050448
TCATCGGACAGGCGGACTTCAACGGCACGAGGACCCGGCGACATAACAACAGGCTACAGACTTAACCCTGAGATTTCCGGCGCATCACACTAGTGAGTTGATGAGGTATCCCCTTATCTGGGGATACCTCATCAACCGCCAAGATCCTGGGCTGGCAGGTGTTGGAGGCACACAGGGTCTGGCGCTGCTCCACGGGCTGGGGCACAGGACGACCGGTAAACGGAGTCTGGTCTCAACCCTGGTGCACGAGTTCGGCCACGCCGCTCCAGCAGCGACGACCTCGTCCTTGGCCAGACGGGCCGGACGAGGCGGGCAACCTGGCGAACGACCGGCCGCGGATGCGATCCGCAACGCAGGCAACCACGAGTGCATTCACCGAGGAGGTGTCCGAGCAGATGGTTACAGCACCGGTGCTGGAACAACGGCAAGGCGTACTTCTTCGACGGCAGTACGTACTACCGCTATGACGTCGCCGCCGACAAGGTCGATCCGGGCTACCCCAAGCCGATCGCCGCCCACTGGCCCGGAGTGTTCCCGTCTCGGGTCGACGCCGCCGTGGTGTGGAACAACGGCAAGGCGTATTTCTTCCGCGGCTCCCAGTACGTGCGCTACGACATGGCCGGAGACAAGGTCGATCAGGGCTACCCGAAGCCGATCGCCGGCAACTGGCCGGGCCTCCCGTAGGCCTCTGTCCTTCGGCGAATGAAGGCCGCCACCAGAGTGATTAGCCCGCTGTAAGGCCCCAAGGCCGAGGCCACACGTCTCCGCGTGAGAGGTGCCCACCCCTCACGCGGAGAGGAACCCTTTGTGCCCGCACCTTCCGTGATCGACTATCACGCCACCGGATCACGGCCAGGACCTCGCGGTCACCCACCCGTCTCATGAGTGTCGGACGCCAGCTTCTACGTCGCGCCTAGCCACGTACC
The DNA here is from genome assembly GCF_040655295.1 of Streptomyces sp. NPDC050448. Classification (NCBI taxonomy): domain Bacteria; kingdom Bacillati; phylum Actinomycetota; class Actinomycetes; order Kitasatosporales; family Streptomycetaceae; genus Streptomyces; species Streptomyces sp. NPDC050448. The sequence goes on from NZ_JBFAJR010000066.1 coordinate 927, forward strand.
CCACGGATTGATTCGAGGCCCACATGGCCTCCGGAAAATCTCGAGAAGATCCGTGGGGTGTCCCAGAGTGGCGCACTTACAACAGGGACGGCCGGACGACCGGAAGGGAGAGGGATGGAGGGCGACGACGCGGGCGGGCAGTCCTCGGCCGCGCGTGCTCGGGACCGACTGCCTTCAGATCAGCCCGGGCTCCAGGATCTGGGTGCGCCCGTGTCCGAAGGCGGTCTATCCCAATTGAACGGTGGTGACCGCCGTGAGTCCGAGCGGCTGCAGGAGAGGATCGATGCCGACCAGAAGCTCTAGAGCCGGCGGGCATGCTGCCCGGCCCGGGTGTCGGCCGCGGTGTTCTCAGCGGCTTCCTCGACCGGTGCGGGATGGGTCTCGCTGACCGGGGGCAGTGTTGCGAGCAGGCAGCCGCGGGTGGGTGGAGGCGATGTCCTGGACGCGGCGGGAGAGTCCCTGCCAGAGGTGAAAGCGGTCACTGACCTGCACGGTGTCCGGGGCGCCGGTGGTGATTCCCTGCCGGTAGGTGAGGGATCCGTCGCGGCAGGCGACCTCGACACCGGGGTGCTCGCGGAGCCATTGGCCGAGCTGTTCGGCGTCGCGTCCTTCCCAGAGTGCGAGCGGGAGCCGACTGGTGGCGTCGACCAGCAGGGGGCCGTAAGTGTCGCCGTAGAGCGCGAAGTCGACCACCCCCAGCACTCGTGGAGCGACCACTGGCGGAAGCGGCATCCGCATCAGCTGGGACAGGACGGTGCACCGCGAGAGCGTGACGTTCAGGATCCGCAGCATCCGGGCACCGCCCCGGCCGGCCGGCACCATCCCTACGGCCTCCACCAAGCCGTGCAGGAGCGGGGTGCACCGCTGGTAGCGCACGGTCAAGCCCGGCACCTGCTCGGCGAAGGTCACCTTCGGACCGTGTCACCGAGATGATCTCCGGCTACGAAAATCTTGCCAGAGCCACGTTCGTGTGTACGCCGACATCTGGGCCCGGGCGCCGGCGATGTCCCGCGCTCGCCCCCGCTCCGGGGGGCCGCAAAACGCGCCACGGCGACGCCGGACCAGGACGCAGGTCGCCGCGCCTGCGGCAGGAATGGGCCCTCGCCCGGGAGCGGGTCGACCGGCGAGCGGTCCTCGGTGGCCGGCTGACCCCGGCGCTGTCCGCTGTCCCGTCGGTCCGGGGCGCGATCGTGTCGATCGCGC
>NZ_JBFAJR010000066.1:2139-20468 GCF_040655295.1 Streptomyces sp. NPDC050448
CGCGCGGCCCGCGCCGGGCGGGCCCCGCTTATCTCCCGCCCCCCCCCCCCCCCACGCCGGAGAGCGTCCCGCGCTACGAGACCGTCACGGGCGGTCCTGGGGACCATCCGCCGGGTAAGGCGGCGCAGGCAGCGCCGCCTCGTTGTAAGCCTTCCAGATCAGCGGCGGGAAGGCGCTGCCCCGCTCGGAATCTGTGCCGCCGACACCCTGCATGGGCAGCAGTTGCGGGACGTCGGGCTTCGTACGGAACATCGCGACCGAAGTGCTCAGGTCCGACGTCGCGCCGATGAACCAGGCTGAGTTCATACGGTCGTTCGGACCGGTCTTGCCTGCCCAGGACGGGGAGGTCCGCTGGCCCTTCGGCAGTCCGACGGCGCTCCCGCTCACCTGGCGGAGCGCCGCGCCGACGATCGAGGCCGCCTCGGAGCTCATTGCCCGCCGCGGTTTGGGTTGGCCCAAACCGTCCACCGCGACGCCGTTCCGTTCGACCTTGGACACCGAGTAGGGTTCGGTGGCCCGGCCCTGGTTGACGAAGGTCGTATAGGCGCTGGCCAGCCGGACGGCGCTCGGGGTGGAGGTACCGATGGAGAAGGTCGGCTCCAGCTTGGCCATGCTCTCCTCGCGCAGTCCCGACGCGACCGCGAGCTCTTTGACCTTCTGCAGCCCGATTTTCTTGCCGATCTCCACGAACGGCGTGTGGTCGGAGTCCACCAGGGCCGAGTGGAGGTTCATGGATGCCATGGGCCCCGATATCGGCGTGGGTTTCAGGGGGTCCGGGTCAGTGCCCTCGGCGGAGCGTTCCCTGCCTTCGAGCTCCTTCTCCAGAGCGGCGGCGTACACGAAGGGTTTGAACGCCGAGGCCGCAGGGACGCCTGAGGTGTCCGCGTTGTTGGTGAAGTGTTCGATCGCATCGGAGCCGCCGTAGACCGCGACGATCGCTCCGTCCTTGGGGCGTACCGAGGCGGCGCCGACCTGCACGTATTCGTCGTCCGCGCGCTTCTTCGGGTCCAGTCGGTCCGCACGTACCTGCTCGACGGCCTTGGTCAGCGCGAGCACCTTGTCCTTCTCGAAGGTGGTGTGGACGCTGTAGCCGCCACTGGCCAGATCCTTGCCCGTGATCCCGCTGCGGCTCTTGAGGTACTTGTTGGCGATGTCGACGAGGTAGCCGATCTGCCCGGCCTGGCTGGTCGGCTTGACGGGAGGCTTCGGCTCGGGGAATTTCGTGTACTTCGCGCGTTCCTCGGCGCTCATCGAACCCGTGCCGACCTGACGGTCCAGAATCCAGCTCCAGCGCTCCTCGGCGCGTTGGCGGTTGTCGGCGCTGAGGGACGGGTCAAAGCTCTCCGCGCCCTTGAGGACAGCGGCCAGCAGAGCGCCCTGACTGGGGTTCAGCTCCTTGGCGGGGATGCCGTAGTACGCGTACGAGGCTGCCTGGACGCCGTACGCGTCGCGGCCGAACCAGGAGGTGTTGAGATACCCCTCAAGAATCTCCGTCTTGGGCCGCTGGTTGCTGACCTTCAGGGAGAGGAAGAGTTCCTTGATCTTTCGCTGGACGGTTTGGTCCTGGCTCAGATAGGTGTTCTTCACGTACTGCTGGGTGATCGTCGAGCCGCCTTGGGTCTCCTCGCCCTTGACGATGTTGACAGCGGCGCGGCCGATGCCCGTCACAGAGACGCCCGAGTCTCTGTAGAAATCCGCGTTCTCCGCCGCGATGACGGCGCGCTGGACGGAATCGGGCACCTGGGAGAGCTTCACGTCCTGCCGGTTCACATCGCCGACGCTCACCATCCGGCTGCCGTCCGCCCAGTAGTAGACGGTGGCCTGCCGGCGCGCGGAGTCGTGCGGGTTCGGGATCTCGACCTGTACGTAGACGGCGGCTACGAGGCCGGCGAGGGCGCCGGCGAAGAGCAGGAACAAGCCGGAGGTCAGTTTCCAGGAGGGCGTCCAGCGCCGCCAGCCCCGCCGACCGCGCCTGGGGAAGTCGATGCGGGGGCGACGGGCCTTGCGGGCGGCTCTCCTATGGCTCTTCGCTCGGCCCGCAGGGCGCCGTGTGCGCTTCGGGCCTTCCGCCTGTTCCGGGCTTCCGATGCCGTCCGGACTACCGGTGCGATCCGCGCGGCGTTTGCGGGGCAGCCTCATGGGGATGCGAACCTCCTCGATCGCGTGCCGTCACCTTGGGGGCGATGACGGACTCGGCAAGGAAGATGATCAAATCGCGTTCGAGGTTGGGCCGTTCATGAAATCAAGTCATCTCATTGGGCGAGTCTGCGGTAGCAGATGAGGGTGCAGGCGATGTTGGTGAAGGCGAGGAAGTGTTCGGCCTTGCGTTCGTGGCGGCAGTGCAAGCAGCGGCAGCTACGAGCCAGGACATGGTCTGTTCCCTGCTCCAGCGGGCGCTGTGGGTCAACGATTTCTGCGCAGGGGGTTCAGTGTGACGATCGAATTCGGCCTGGATTCAGTGGCGTCGGTGCAGGGAGGAACTGGTGGGGAACTCCGGCCGCCTGGCATTCTGCCCTGGCCTTCCCTTTGGGACTTCTGGAGAACACACGCGTGAAGCGCACCCTGGCCACCGCCCCGCAACGATAGCTACGAGGGCCGTGGGCGGTGTGAGCTCGTAGCGCCGTCCGTCGCGGAGAAGGGCCCCGAGGACGTTGACGCGGCGGCGGGCGAGCGCGAGGGCAGCTTGGGTGTGGCGCTCGCCCTCGGCGCGTTTGCGGTCGCAGAAGCCGATCAGGGCGCCGTAGGGGGCGGTTCAGAAGGGGCTGAGGAACCCGCAGCCCACACCGAGGGAGGTGATCGTCATCCACCGCATCGTGATGCGCGGCTTGGCCCGGTCAGTTCGGGCAGGCCGGGCAGGCCGCTTTGGCGGCGTCCGGTCACCCGCGGCGACCATGACCCGGGTCACCCGCAGGCCTTCATCGGTCGTTTCCGGAGAGCGACGGATCCGGCGGGATTGCCGGGTCCATAGGTCCAGGAGCCCCTCGGGGGCTCGCGTCTGCCACTGGGGGTGCTGGCCGGACGCGGACCGGCGGGATCTCGTCTTTTCCGCTGCGGCAGGTCGGTCCACCCAGCTGTACCGCCTCGCCCCGATTGTCCGCCGGGCCGCCCCGACGAGCCCCGTGGATTCGCGGCGATCAAAGGGTGCAGGACACCTGATCAACGCCCTGCGGCTGTGTACGCTGAGCAAGCTTTCGAACCTGTTCAAGCGTTGACCGAAATGGGGGGCCGGTGCGCAATCGCCGACTCGTAATGTCCGCTGCCGTCGTGGCAGCCAGCGTGGGTCTCATACCGGGGGTGGCCCAGGCGGGGCCGGCCGCGCCGGGCAGCGGGGGCACGCACGGGGTATCCGTGCCCGACGCGGACCTGAACAAGGCCGCGGCATCGAACTTCACCACCTTCAAGAGCCCTGCCGAGCACACGGTCCAGACCTCGTCCGCCGCCAAGGCCGACGGCAAGGCCGCTGCCACCCCGCAGGCGTCGGGCAGCGCCGCCGCGGAGCCGACGGTCGGCCTGACCGCCAAGGGCACCAGCGCGCGGGGGATCAGCCTGGACGTAGCCGTCACGAGCGACCCGGGCACCGCGCTCTCGGTCAACGTCGACTGGGGGGACGGCACCAGCGTGACCTTCGGTGCCAATGGGCCGACCAACTCGACCGAGACGCACTCCTATGCGGAGATCGGCTCGTACACCATCAAGGTGACGCTGTCCGACGGTTCGGGCGAGCGGGCCGTCAACCAGCTGGGCATCGCCACGCCCGGCTCCGACTTCACCCCGTACGCGCCCACCCGCCTCCTGGACACCCGGGACGGCACGGGCGCGGTGAAGGGCAAGGTGGCCCCGTACGGCACCACCCGCGTCAAGATCTCCGGCAACGACGCGATCCCCGCGGGGGTCACGGCGGTGGTCCTCAACGTCACCGCGACCAACACCACCAGCGGCGGCCACGTCACGGTCTTCCCCGAGGGCAGCGACCGTCCGGCCACGTCGAACGTCAACTTCTCGGCAGGACAGACCGTTCCGAACCTGGTGATCGTGCCGGTCAACAAGAACGGCTACGTCGACCTGTACAACGGCGGCTGGGAGTCGGTCGACCTGATCGCCGACATCACCGGCTACTTCACCCGCACCTCCTCCAGCGGCTACACCCCGCTGACCCCCTCGCGCTTCGTCGACACCCGCGAGGGCCTCGGCGCCGACAAGGGCCAGGTCGCCGGCCAGAGCTCCATCGGCGTCCAGATCACCGGCAAGAGCGGCATCCCGTCCGGCGCCACGGCCGTCGCGCTGAACGTGACCGTCACCAACCCGCACGAGGACGGCCACCTGACGGTCTTCCCGAGCGGCGGGTCGGTCCCGACCACGTCCAACCTGAACTTCCGCGGCGGCCAGACCGTCGCCAACTCGGTCATCGTGCCGGTGGGACCCGACGGCTCGATCAACATCCGCAACGGCGCCTGGAAGGGCGCCGACGTCATCGTCGACGTGGTCGGCTACTACAGCAAGGACAGCCAGGGCGCGTACCTGCCGTTCCTGCCGGAGCGGCTGCTCGACACCCGCGACCCCGCGGACTGGCCGTACGGCCCGCTGGGGGGCCAGGGCTACATCTACATGCCGCTGTCCACCAAGCGGCCGGCCAACACGGCCTACGTGCTGAACACCACCGTCACCAACACCCGGGGCGACGGATACCTCACGGTATCCCCGGACCCGAACACACTGACCGACTACGACAACAACTGGGCCGTCTGGCCGACGCCGCCCAACTCCTCCAACCTGAACTGGAAGAACGGCGACACCGTCCCGAACCTGGTCCAGGCGGGCATGGGCAACAACGGCATCGTCGACTACTGGAACCGCGGCTGGGACGACATCGACGTCGTCGTCGACATCTTCGGCGTGTACCAGACGAACTGATCCACCGACAGGCGTGCACGACAGCGCCCCGGGATGGCGGCCCTTCCGGCCGCCTCCCGGGGCGCTGCCGTGCTCTCTCCTCCCCCGCCGCACCTCGGCTCACCGGCCAACCCAGTCCCGCCACGGGCGGTCCAGGCTCACCGGCGCGCGACGTGGCCTTTGCCCGTGCTTTACACTCATGCCATCTTTATTTAGGTTAGCCTCACCTTCATGAGTCATGCGGATCTTGCTGCAGCTGCGGCCTACACCACGCCTCCCCTTTGGCGGATTCTTACCAAAACCGGCTATTTCGTCGGCCTCAGCGGCGCCATCGGCTCCACCGTCACGTACGCGGTATCGGTTCGTCCCGGCCTGCGCGCGCCGGAGAGCGAGGCTGACGACGTCGCAGCCCTGCAGCGGCGGACGTCGGTGTACCTGGCGTGGTCCGGGTTGGTCCTGCTGGTGGCGGGCTACTTCCAGCTCGCCGGACGCGTGGCCCGGGCCGGCAAGGGCATGGCGTTCGGGGATGCGCTCGCGCCGGGGCGGATATCCGACTTCCTGAACGCGCCTGCGGCCAAAGGCGCCTGGGTGGCCCAGGGCACGATCCACATCGCCCAGAACATCGTGCTCGTGCTCGCAGCCGTCACGCTGATCTCGCTGTTCACCGCGGCGGGCCGCCGCAACCTCAACGCTGTCGCACTCACCGCACTGCCGCTGTCCCTGGCGATCACACTCGTCGGGGCGATTCCGGCAACCGCTCCCAAGAACACGGAAAAGTGGCTCGACCTCGCCTTCGGCCAGGCCCACATCATCAGCGGCACGGTGTGGATCGGCGGCCTGGCGCTGCTCCTCGCGCTCACCGGCACCCGCCGCCACCTGAGTGCCAACGCCGGCCTGCTGTGGGCGGACATCTGGTGACGATTCGGTCTCGTTGCCCTGGTCAGCGTCGCAGCGGTGCTGATATCCGGTCTGTGGATGTCCTGGAAGCACGTGGGCAGCGTGGTACAGCTCTGGACGACGACCTACGGCCTCTTCCTCCTCGTCAAGATCCTGCTGGTACTCGCGATGGTCGCGGCCGGCGCCCTCAACCAGCTCTGGCTGATGCCGCGCATCGCACAAGCCCGTCAGGCCGACGAGACCGCCTCCCTCCTGCACCTGACGCTGCGCCACTTCCCGAAGGTCGTCTGGGCCGAGGTCGTTCTCGGGGCCGCCGTCCTGGGCATCGTGCCCTTCCTCGCCGGCTCCGCCCGCTCCGAGGCCGGCGGCCAGGCACCCGTGGCGACCGGCAGCATCTTCGGCGCCGGTGCCCTGCTCGTCCTCACTCTCGCGGCGTCGCTGTACATCACGGCCAAGGCCTCCGACGCCCTCGCGCGGCGCCAGATCGCGGCCGGTTCCTGATCCGGCGCCAAGCCGGTCCCGACCGGACCAGGGTGGACTGGCGCATCGTCACCGTTCGGCCCGGACCCCGTCATGGGGCCCGGGCCGTCCCCTGGTGTCGCCTTCCCGCACCGGCCCAGGAGGTCTGGCGCTGCGGCGGGGGCTCGAGCACCATCGTCCGTGCCGATTCGTGGGATCACCATCCGGATACCTCTGGACGGCCTTAGGGGGTGTCCGCCACGACCTCCCGCGCCAGCGCCACCAGATCCGGGATCGCCGGATGGCTTGGCGGCCCGCTGCGCCAGGCCAGGACGAGGGGGACCGGCGGGACGTCCGTCAGCGGGCGGTAGGCGATCGCCGGGTGCGTGTGCATACGGGTGTCGCCGACGTCGAGATGCCCACCGCGCGGCCCACGGCGATCGCCGTCAGCCACTCGTCCGTGTTGCCGACCTCGATCATCGCCGTGGGGCGCGCATCCGCCGGCCACAGGTCCAGCGTGGTCGTCCCGGCGACCGTGTTCAGGGCGACCGGCCACGCCGCGAGGTCCGCCGGCGTGAGCACGTCCTTCTCCGCGAGGTCGCTGCCGGCCGGCACCACGGCCACCCGCTCCTCGGTGAGAAGCTGCACCATGACCAGCCCCGGCTCCGTCACCGGCCCGCGCAGCAGGGCCACGTCCGTTGCGGCGAGCACGAAGGCGCCCACACAGATCGACGCGATCCCGGTGCCGCGGGCGGCGGCTTCGCGCAGTGCGTCGAGGACCTCCGGCGGGACGGGCACGTCGAGGTCGGCGACGCCGGGGAGCACGATGGTGTCGGCCTCCGCCAGTGCCTCCAGCGGCCAGGGGGCCCTGAGTACGAACGCGCCGGCGTCCACCTCGCCGGCGGGAGCGCAGACGCGGACGCGATAGGCCGGGCGGCCGTCGGGCAGCCGGGTACGCCCGAACACTTCGATGGGGGTGGACAGGTCGAAGGGGATGACTCCGTCCAGCGCGAGAACGGCCACGCTATGCATGGCTGGACCCCAGGCCTTCGCCGGATTCCGGCCAAGCCAGCCCCTCACCAGCCGAGCAATGCGGTCAAGGGGCGACCAAGCAGGATGGAACGTCCCCCTTTCCCTCGTGGCGGGAATCTGTTGGGTCCTGGCAATTCCGCCACTTTTGATCACTGCCGACGGCGCATGGCTTCGGGTCCGGAACCCCGACCGGGGTGCCGGAACCGCGGAAAGGAACGCTCCTGATGCTGTGCCAGATCGTGCTCTTCGACGGCCTCGACCCGCTGGACGTGATCGCCCCGTACGAGGTGCTGTCCGCCGGATCGATGGCCGCGCGGGGGCAGCCGAGCGTCGAGCTCGTCTCTGCGGAGGGGCCGCGGGAGATGCCCTCCGGGGCGGGGCTGGACCTGCTGGACGCCACCGGGGTGCTCGCGGTCGACGCCCGCGTCGTCGACGACGGCGATCTGGTGAGCAGCGCGGGTGTCACCTCCGGGCTCGACCTCGCCCCGTACCTGCCGGAGCCCGAAGTCGAGCCGCGCATCACCCCTGCCGTGGAGCAGCTGTTCGCCCACGAGCGCCGGGCAGGGTGTGGCCTGCCGCCGAACCGGTACCCGCCGCATTCTGACGCGCCTCCGGTTCGTTCCGCCCGCTCCACGGCTGCGCTTGCCTGATCGCCGTCATCACGACAGCGATCGCCACCGGCACCGGTCCCGCCACCGAAGGCGACCGCGGGACCGGTGCCGGCCGTACCGCGACGCTCCTCGCCGTGATCCCCGGCATCGGAGGCATGCTCGCCGTGCGCCACCTGGCCGCGCCCCCGAGAAGGCTCCGCAGTGCTCCCGAGGCTCCTCGGACAGAGCACGCGCCTCGCGCAGCACCGCCGGGTGCATGACGATGCGTATATGGCCCAGGACAGTGCTGGTGGCGCAACGGGTGCAGAGGTGCCGGACGCGGAGCTCAAAGCCAACGCGATCGGGTTCCTCGACGCACTCGTCATCGGCCTGAACTCCACCTCGCCCGCCTACTCGCTGGCCGCCGTGATCGGGCCGATCGTGGCCCTGGTCGGGATCTACGCGCCGGGTGTGATGCTGGCGTCGTTCGTTCCGATGCTGCTGATCGCCGCCGCCTTCTACTACCTGAACAAGGTCGATCAGGACTGCGGGACGACGTTCTCCTGGGTGACGCGCGCCATGGGCCCCTGGGCGGGCTGGCTCGGCGGCTGGGCGATCACGATGACCGGCGTCCTGGTCATCGGCTCGCTGGCCGACGTCGCCGTCAACTTCGGCCTGCTCGCCGCCGGCCTCGACGGCTGGGCGGCCAACCCCTGGATCCGGCAGACCCTTGCCGTCGTGGTGATCCTCGCCATGACCGCCATCTGTGTCATCGGCACCGAGTTGTCGGCCCACCTCCAGGACATCCTGATCCTCGCCCAGGTCTTCTTCCTCCTGGCCTTCGCGGTGGTCGCCATCTACCGGATCTACGCCGGGACCAGCACCCTCGACTCCATCGAACCGTCCATCACCTGGCTCAACCCCTTCGGCGCCGGCGGCGCCGCCCTCACCGGCGGCCTGCTGCTCGGCGTGTTCATCTACTGGGGCTGGGAGTCCGCGGTGAACCTCACCGAGGAGGTCGAGGACTCCGCCACCGCGCCCGGCAAGGCCGGCATCTGGTCCACCGTGGTCCTGCTGGTGACCTACCTGTCCGTGGGCTTCGCCATCGTCGGCTACGCCGGAACAGCCTTCCTGGCCGAGAACGCGGGCAAGGAGGAGGCCATCTTCGCCGTCCTCGCCCACGAGGTGATGGGCGGCTGGGCCTGGGTGGTGCTCCTGGCCGTCTGCACGTCCGCGCTCGCCTCCACCCAGACCACGATCATCCCGGCCTCCCGCACCTCCCTGTCCATGGCCCGCCGGCACGCGCTGCCGCCGCCGCTCGCGCACATCAACCCGCGGTTCCGGACCCCGGACGTCAGCACGTGGTGGGTCGCCGGCATCGCCATCGCCTGGTACCTCATCGTCAATCAGATCAGCGAGAACGCCCTCCTCGACTCGCTGACGGCGCTGTCCCTGCTCATCGCCTTCTACTACGCGCTGACCGGTGTGGCCTGTGCCGTCTACTACCGCCGCCACCTGCTGGAGAACCCGCACAACTTCCTGCTCATCGGCCTCGGGCCGCTGGTCGGGGCCGGGCTGCTGACCTGGCTGCTGGTGGAGTCGGTCAACGACATGTCGAATCCGGAGAACTCGGCCAGCGGGGTCTCCTGGTTCGGTCTCGGCCCACCGCTGGTGATGGGGATCGGAATCGCCGTGGCCGGCGTGCTCATCATGTGTTTCTGGCGGGTGAAGGACGGCAGGTTCTGGCGGGAGCGGCGGGGCGTGGTCGATCCGGCCCTCGTCCACCGCAGGAAGCCGTAGCCCGGCGGTCCGGCGGTCCGGAAGGAGTCCTGATGTCCGTGGTCCTGGGGTACGACGAGCCACCCGGCGCGGAACGGGCCCTGCACGTGGCGCTCGAGGTCGCCACCGCCTTCGGCGAACCGCTCGTACTCGTCTACGGCGCCGCCGCGCCCGGAGCCGCCGGGGAGGAGTCCCGGGCGCAGCGCCCTCGCCCGGGCCGTGGAGGCGGCTGACGAGGCCGGTGTCCCGTCGGCGGTCGAGGTCGTCGACGAGAAGCCGGCCCAGGCCCTGCTCGACGCCGCGGAACGCCACCGGGCACGGGTGATCACCGTCGGCAGCTGGGGGGACAGCCCGATCCGCGGCGCCCTGCTGGGCTCCACCCCGCACAAACTGCTGCACCTGTCGCCGGTTCCGGTGCCGTGCGTGCCGACGGAGGGCGACGCCGAGGAGTAGGCGGGGGCCGGCGGCTGCGCCGGGCTGGAAGGTGCGGAGAAGCAGACGGACGGCACGTGAAACCCGGCTCACTCCTGGGACTTGAGGCCCTCCAGGCCGGCGGCGACCAGAAGCGGAGTGCATTCCACGACGGTGTGCCGGGCGACGCCGTGGACGACATACGGATCCGTGGCCAGGAGACGGTCGAGTTCGTCCGCGGGCATCCGAGGGACGAGGTAGACACCGCCGACGAGAGGCACCTGGCGCCCGGCCATCAGGAGCAGCCGTCGTGACATCAGGTGGTTCAGCCAGTCGCCGTGGGCTGGTCTCCACGGATCCACGTGCTCAAGCGGTGCCGTGTAGGTGACGGTGACAACGAACATGCCAGGGACCGTAGTCGAACACGGAGGACCACTGCGACCCATTTCCCGCGCGGCGGCAGGTCACAGGGTGAGGCAGCCGGCCGACTCCACGCAGCCCTCGGGTCCGCTGCTCAAGGTGACCGCCGCCGGACGGTGATACTGGACGGCATGACCCGCACTCCCGCCACGCCCGTGCCGTTCTCCGCCATCAAGGTGCGCACCGGCGCCCTGGTCTTCTGTGGCGACGAGGTCGCGCTCATCCGCCGCGACCGTCCGGCCTCCACCCACTACACCCCGCCCGGCGGAAACGTCGAGCCCGGCGAGGACTTCACCGCGGCCCTCGCCCGTGAACTCGCCGAGGAACTCGGCCTCGACATCGGCCAGGCCGAAGGCGGCGAACTCGTATGGGTCGTCGACCAACGGGTCGCCCGCCCCGGCCCCACCCCGCCACCGCGGAAGATCCACCTGATCTACCGCCTCCACATCACCCGCGACGTCCGCGCAGCCCTCGCCACCGAGGAGTACGACGAACTCCCCGACGGCAGCCACGAGATCGGGGTGATCGAGTGGGTCGACTACCGCAAGACCGCCCAGCTGCCGATCTTCCCGCCGATCGGGCCCGCGCTCGCCGCCCTGCCCGACCCCCGCGCGGCCGTCGGGAACGCCGCGCTGGACGCCGTCACCGACGAGACCTACACCTGGGTCTGATCCTGCGGGCTCGACGGGACGGCTACGCCCCGTTCTGCTGGAGCACCGAGAGGATGTTGCCGGCCGGGTCCTGGAACCATGCGATCGCGGGGCCGGGCGTCTCCCGGGCGATTCCCTTCGCGTCCTGGTCGAAGCCCTCGTACCGCTCGAACACCACGCCGCGCGCGGCCAGTTCGTCGACGGCCTTGTCGATGTCGTCCACGGGGAAGTTCAGGACGGTGAAAGTCGCGGGCGCGTGATTCTCCTTCGGGTACAGAATCACGTTCGTGTCCCCTGCAAGGTGCAGGACCAGCAGATCGTTGTCCTCGGACACCCGCAGTCCGAGCGTCTGGCCGTAGAAGCCCTTGGCTTCTTCGATGCTGTCCACTGAGAAGCCGCTGAATGCCTTGCTGTCTCCCAGCATGGTGGCTGTCCTCCGTTCGCCTCAGCTCGTCCGACATCGGCCCCCTGCGTCCAGTGTCTCCCCGATCGCCCCCTGTCGCCCGGCGGCCGGGCAACAGATGGTGACCTGGGAACTTCGGATGTGGTCGCCTCGGCACCACGCCTGTTACTCCTCCACCCCCGGCAGCTCCGCCAGCCGGTCGGCGGCCGCATCAGCCCTCCGGTGCGCCGCCTTCGCCGCGCGGGCGGCGTCCCGGACGCGGTCGGTGGCCCCGGCCGCCGCACGACGCGCTTCGCTCTGCCCGGTCCGGGCCTCGCGCAACTGCCGCTCGAGCTCGGCGACACGCGAGCCGGCTTCGGCCAGCATCCGGTCGTGGTCCCGTTGTTCCTGCTCGGCCCGGCGCAGCTCCGCCTCCCGTGCTGTCGCCTCGAGGCGGGTCTCCTCGGCCGTGCGGCGGGCCTGTTCGAGCCGGGCCCGGCGCTGCCCTGCCTCGCGGGACGGCTTCGGCTTCGTCGGTCTGCCGGCGTCCGTGACGGCGGGGCGCGGGCGCGCGGGGGCCGAGGTGGGGAGGCCGGTGAAACCGACGGGTGGGGTCAGTGCGGTGCTCAGGCATCCGCTCGACCACCGCTCGGCGGCGTCCGGATCGGCGAGGACGGCGTGGAGGGTCTGCTCCACCTCGCGCGCGACGCCCTCGCTGACCGCCTGGCCCTCCTCCTCGGCCAGTTGCCTGGCCGCACGGGCCAATGCGGCCACCACCACATGCCGCTGGTGGGACAGGTCCTTCAGCTGCGTACCGTCCAAAGACCGGTGTGCCTGGCGCAGCGCTTCTCCGAGTTCGAGGAGCGCGGCGACCTCCTTCGGGCGCCGGCGCACCAGGAGGTTCGAGACGAACGCCGCCCGCGTGGGGCGCCGGAGCCCTGCGATGGCCCTCGCCGCCGCCGCCCGTCCGGCCTTCCTCGCCTCGGCCGCCCGCTCGTCCCGGACCTCGGTGAACCGGGCCGGGACCAGCCCGTACAGCTCGTCGGCAACCGCATCCACATCAGCATCAACGTCCACGACATCCACCATGACGTACGCCACCCCACGGAAGCGGTCAGCGCACCACGCGAAGGCGGCGAGCCGGCGAATCGAGCCGCACCGCCGATCGACGTACGCCGCGGTCCGGCGCCGCTGCCACTGCCGGCGCCGCTGCCACTGCCACTGCCACTGCCACTGCCACTGCCGCGAACACGCTCGACGGGTTGGCCGGCGGTATCCGCCTCGTCGTGCGGGAAGATCATTCCATGGAAGATTTCGTACGCTTCACCCGTACCTGGCATGTCTCGGCCAGCAGGGGTTACGACACCGCATGGGGGGAATTCGAGGGAGACCGGCTACGCGCGCAGGGCCGGGCACTCGCGCTGGAGGGCGGCCCCTACTGGGTCGGCTACCAGCTCGAAACCGGGCCGCGTTTCGTCACCCGCTCGCTTCACGTGAGCGTGGAGGGACCGGGCCACGCGCGGCGTGAACTCGTTCTGTGCCGCGCCGACGACGGGCGGTGGACGGTCGACGGGCAGCCGCGTGCCGAGTTCGACGGTGCTCTCGACTGCGACCTCGGGCTCTGCCCGCTGACCAACACCATGCCCGTGCGCCGCCACGGGCTCCACCTCGGCCGCGAACAGGACCCCGCGCAGCAGTTCCTGATGGCCTGGGTGGCCGTACCGGAGCTGACCGTGACCCCGTCCACGCAGACGTACACCCCGCTCGGCGGTCACCGTGTGCGGTATTCCTCCGGCGGCTTCCGCAGTGACGTGGAGTTCGACACGACCGGACTCGTCCTCGACTATCCCGGGCTGGCCACCACCCACCTGGGCGACGCCGGCGTTGACGGCGGTGACGGCGGCGCCTGACGCCGGGCAGTGCGGGCGTCCGCCGCCGGGCTCCGCGAGTCCGGCGGCGGACCGGTTCAGGCGAGGGAGATCTTGTCACCCTCCACGGATATCTTCGCCGCCGCCAGCGGACGCGTGGCAGGGCCTCCGGCGACCGTGCCGTCCGCGATCTTGAAGAGGCTCTGGTGGCAGGGGCAGACGATGTTTCCGTCCTTCACCGTCGCGACCGAGCAGCCCTGATGCGTACACGTCGCCGAGAAGGCCTTGAACTGCCCCGCCATCGGCTGGGTGACCACCACCTTCTGGTCCTTGAACACCTTGCCGCCGCCGACCGGGATCTCCGACGTCTGCGCGAGCGCCTGCCCGCCGCCGCCACCGCCACCGCCCGCCGGGGGCACGGCCGGTGTGCTGCCGGCTGCTGCGTCCGACCCGCCGTCGTTGCCGCAGCCGCTCAGGACAGTGCCTGCCAGCGTGGCGGCGCCCGCCGCGAGAACCGTGCGCCGACGCGTGGTGTCACCCATGGCCGTATCTCCTTCTCGTACCGGAAGAGGACCGGAGCATGCCTTGTCACTCCAGCCTCAGCAGGAACACGCAGCGAGGCAGTGAATGGTTCAACGCTGCCCCCACCGAATTCGGCCGAACCGCGGCCCGGGTTCCTGCGTGTGCAGGATGTGACTACGACATCCTCCGACCTGCGCGCCCGAGCGGCCGAGTACGCACTCCTGCCGCTGCGCCTCTTCCTCGGCATCACCTTCGTCTACGCCGGTCTGGACAAGCTGACCGACGCGGCGTTCCTGTCCGCCACCGGTGACGGCTCGATAGGACAGCAGATGGAGGCCGTACGGGACTCGGCCGCCCTCCCCGGGCTGATCGAACTCTCCTCGCAGAGCCCGGTGGGCTTCGGCGTCGCGATGGCCCTCGGCGAGCTGGCCGTCGGGCTGGGCGCCCTGACGGGGCTGCTGACCCGGGTCGCGGCCCTCGGCGGCGCCCTGATTTCGCTGAGCCTCTGGCTGACCATCAGCTGGCCGACCACCCCGTACTACTACGGCAACGACCTGGTGTACCTGATGGCCTGGATCCCGCTGATCCTCGCGGGCGCCCCTGCTCTGTCCCTCGACGCGCTGCTGCACCGCCGCCGGCGGCGCGGGTCGGCGTCGGCGTCGGCGTCGGCACACGCGAGGTCCGGGCCGAACCGGCCCACCGCCGTCCCGTCCTGAGCCGCCGTCACCTGCGACACGGGCCGCCGCCCGGCCTCGCCGGGATCACTCCGGGACCGGTCCGGACGACCGTTCCCTGGGCGCGCGCGGCGCGGCGTCGAGCAGGGCCCAGACCCGGCGTCCGTCGGGCGCGACGTCGCTGCCGCAGCTGACGACGGTGCGCAGGGCTGCGAGTTCGCCGAGGACGGCGTCCGCGTCGGGGACGGCACCGGCGACGTGACTGAGGGCGACGGCGAGGATGCGGTGGTCCTGGTCGGCGAGGTGGACGCTGATCCGTTTGCCGCCGTCGGCGACCGCTGCCTCGACGAGGCGCCGTACGGCGGTCTCGAGGTCCCGCTCGTCGAGGTGTGCGTACCCCCACGCCCGGACCGCCGCCGCCGCCTGGACTCCGGCTTTCTTCGCGGCCCATTGGTCCGCGCGGAACGTCAGACCGGCGGTCCGCCGGTTGCGGATCTCCATCCGCGGGCAGGCACGGTCCACGGTCTGTCGACCCGGCTGCGTGACGGGCCGGGCTCGCGACGCCTCCACGGGCGTACGCGGCGGGGAGGACGGCGGCACGTTCGACCCGCCCGCATCAGCCGGTGTCGTAGTCATGGGAACACGCTACGCGCACGGACGGATTCTCCGAAAGGCCCGCAGGCCTTGAGGGGTTGGTGAACGGCGGTGGTGCGGCCGCACCCGCGCCTCAGCGCCGCCGCCAGATGCCGTCCGGCCCCCGTTGCAGGGCGTGTGCAGCATCTCGCGACGGCCGCCGGACGGCATGCCGGCATGCTCGAGGCACAGCCCGGTGCCCCGGTTCCCGCGCTGTCTACCGGGCCGTCTGGTCGGCGGCCGCTCCGGCCGAACCGGACGGCGCCCTCGCCGCGCTGCCGGGCGACACCCGCGCACGTACCCTGAACGCCGCGGCGAGCCCGGCCGGTACGGCCGAACTGGCCCGCCGTACCCGGACCTCGTCCGCCACCGCGGGCCACCACGCCACGTCCTGCGCGCCGCGGGTCCGCTCCGACGGAGCGGGACGGGAGCGGTGTCTTCGGACGAGGTGCGGCGGCTCCGCGGGACACGCCGCAGCGCGGGTCGGGCGTACGGGGCGGCAGCCTCGCGGAGGGCGCAGTGGCTGCACTCCTGCGCACCGTGGAGGGACGAGTCGGAGTCGATCCAGTACGCGCCGTTGAGCTCTGCGAAAGAAACGTCCGGGGACACGGCTGGACGCGTGGAAGCTTCCATGACCGCCAAACGGGCCACCTTCGGCGGAGGCAACGGCGATCGGTGCATCCGAGACCCGATCGTCACTTCTGCGTCGGCGCCGGGCCGCCGACCGGCGAGTCGGCGGCAGGAGGGCCACCGGCCCTGCTAGGACACCCTGTGACGGGAACTCACGCTCCGAGGAGTCGGGACATGGCACAGGTGCGCGCCGACGGTGTGAAGCTCTACTACGAGAGGACCGGTACGGGCGATCCCCTCGTGCTCGTGCACGGTTCCTGGACCGACCACAGGAGCTGGCGGCCCGCCATCGAGGCCGATCTGAAGGCCAGCTTCGAGGTGGTGGCGTACGACCGCCGCGGGCACGGCGGAAGCGACTCGGTGCCGGGCCAGAACACCCGGACGCAGGACGAGGACGATCTGGCGGCGCTGATCGAGGCGCTGGGGGGATCCCCGGTCCACGTGGCCGGCAACTCGTTCGGGGCGTCGATCGCGCTCGGACTGGCCGCGCGCCGGCCCGAGCTGTTCCGCAGCATCAGCGCCCACGAGCCTCCGCTCGTCGGGGTCATCGCGGACGACCCTGCCCTGCTGGCGCAGTTGCAGCCGACGATGACCTCCATCGACGCCGCGCTCGACCACCTGAGGAAGGGAGAGGACGGGCCGGGCGCCCGGCTGTTCGTGGAGGAGGTCGCGCTCGGGCCGGGCATGTGGGACAAGCTGCCCGAGGAGATGCAGGAGACGTTCGTGGCCCATGCCCAGACCTGGCTGGACGAGCAGTCGGACCCCGACTGGGCCTCGCTGGACCTCGACGGGATCGCCGCCTGCACCGTGCCGGTGATGCTCAGCCGGGGAACGGAGAGCCCGGCATGGTTCTCCGCCGTGCTGGACCGGCTGGCCGAGACCATTCCGCAGGTGCGGCGCAGCACCTTCGAAGGCGCGGGGCACATGCCCCACATGACGCATCCTCAGGAGTACGTCGCCGCCCTCACCCGTTTCATCCGGGAAGCCTGACACCCGCCCCCGGCCCCCGGCCCCGCGGCGTGGCCGGCTCATCGCGCCGGGGTCACTGCGGCCTTCGCCGCGGCCGGCGTCGGGGGCGGGCTGTCAGACGGCCTGGAGTGCCGCGGCGCCGAAGGACACGTTGAATCGGTCGCACCAGATGGTGACGCTCGAGTAGTCGGCGAGGTTCACGCCGGCCGGGATCTCGTAGTTCTGGTCGCCCTTGTTGCCCTTGAGCTTGCCCAGGCTGACGTACTTGCCGTCGTCGAAGACGAACCAGCCGTCCTTGCCCTCCTTCACCGGCGCGTCGGTCAACCACACGCGCAGGTCGGGGCCGCTGCTGGTGTCGAGGTTCTCCAGCCGGAGCGTGCGGGAGCCGTCGGGCAGCCGGATGAGCTTCACCGTGCCGGTGGTGCTGTGCTCGTGGCTGATCAGGGCGCCCTGGGCAACGGTCTGCGGTCCCGGCGCCGTGGCGGCTGCCGACGGTGAGGAGCCGGGCCCCGGGGCCGTGGAGACGGCCGGCAGTGCCTCGTTGACCGTGGAGTTCTGCCAGAGCTTCCACGGCTGGAACCAGTACAGCCCGGCGCCCAGCACCAGCGTCGCCGCGATCAGCACCCCGGCCGCCAGTCGGCCGCGTCGACGCGTCCCCGTCCCCGTCCTCGTCCTCGTCATGCCGGCCCCTCTTCGTCGATGCGTTCCCTTGCATTCAACGCGGGCGGGGGATCCGGGCGCCAGGATCCCCCGATGACGAAAGTCTTACGTCCCGGGCGGTCAGGCTTCCATCAGGCCACGGTGATCACCGTGTGGAGCGCGGTCACGAAGTACAGCAGCCTGACCGCCTCGATCGGATCGGTGTACTCGCGCAGCGGTACCCGGTCGGCGGTGGAGGGCAGCGGGGCGCCGAGGTCGGGGTCGACGCTGAGGCGCGTGACAGACTGCTCCCTTGATCGCGGGGGCATCGGGCCCCCGTGCACGGTGAATTGGGCGAGTAGTGCGCAAGGCGAAGTGGGCGGCCGTGGCCGCCGGTGTGGTGCTGTTGGTCGCGGGTTGCAGCAGCGAGGGTGGTACGGACAAGTCCAAGGGCGGCGAGACGCCCGCGGCCGGTTCCCCGGCCCCGGCGGCCGGCGCGGGCGCGGGTTCGGGTGGCGCCGGCGCCCTGGATGCCACGGCGGTGAAGAAGGAGATCGAAGCCGCGGCCACGACGGCCGGTTTCGCCGAGAAGTCCGGGGACGACGTACCGGCGAACCTGAAGTCCTGCATGGTCTCCTGGACCGCGGACAGCAAGAAGGTCTCCGACTCCAGGAAGTCCTACGACGCCACGGTCGCGACCCTGGCCAAGGGCGGCTGGAAGGAGACCCGGGCCGTCGATCAGCCTGCCGCGGTCATCAAGTCGCTGGACAAGAGCGGCTGGATCATGAAGGCGAGCATGCCCCGGATCCGGCCCGGCCAGAGCAGCGCGACCGCCGCGACGCCGAAGGCCGGCCCGAACTGCGTCAGTTGGATGACCTCGGTGG
>NZ_JBFAJR010000067.1:0-19234 GCF_040655295.1 Streptomyces sp. NPDC050448
AACGCTCGACTGGAGAACCCCAGCCGAGCGCCTGCGTGATCTACTGACAGCCGCGTAAGCCATCAGGTGTTGCGAGGACCCCAAGAATCCGCCGGAGCCGCCCACAGGGGCTTTTGCGGATCAGCGCAGCTCCACCGGGGGCGTGCGCCGCGCGTCCACCTTCTCCGTGCGCACCAGCTCGCCCCACACGATGTACCGGAACTTCGACGTGTACACGGGCGTGCAGGTCGTCAGCGTGATGAAGCGGCCCGGGGCCGTCCGGCCCGATTCCTTCGGGACCGCCGAGATCACGTCCACGTTGTACTTCGACGTCTGGCGCAGCTCCGCGAAGACCTTGTACACGTACCAGGTGTCCCGCGTCTCGAAGACGACCGCGTCGCCTTTCTTCACCTTGTCGATGTCGTGGAACTTCGCGCCGTGCCCGTCCCGGTGCGCCGCCAGCGAGAAGTTCCCCGACGGCTCCCACGGCAGGGCCGCCTTCACCGGGTCCGTGTAGTACCCGGCCACGCCGTCGTTGAGGACGTCCGGCGCCGTGCCCCGCTTGACCAGGACCTCGCCGTTCTTCATCGCCGGTACGTGCAGGAAGCCGATGCCGTCCCCGGTGTCCAGCGCACCCGGCGCCGCGGGCGCGTTCGCCCCCGGGGCGCTCTGCCACTGCCGGCGGACGTCGTCGCCGCGCGCGGACGCCTGCCGGTCCGCGAGCACGTTCGTCCACCACAGCGAGTACGCGACGAACAGGCCCAGCACCAGGCCCACGGTGATCAGGAACTCGCCCAGCAGGCTCAGGAACCCGGCGAGCACACTGCGACTCTGGGGCGGCGGCGCGGCACGTGACACTGCTTGTTCGTCCTTACGGGCTGGTCAGCGCGGGCGGAGCACCCTGGCTGCGGGGGCGTTCGTCGGTCATCCTGCCCCATACGATCATCCGGTAGGTGCTCGTGAACTCCGGGGTGCAGGTCGTCAGCGTGATGTACCGGCCCGGGGACGTGAAGCCCGACCCCTCCGGCACCGGTTTGATCACCGACACGTTCGTCGGCGGTGTCTGCGCCAGCGCCGAGGTGATCTCGTACGTGTAGTACGCGTCCCGCGTCTCGACCACGACCGGGTCCCCGGGCACCAGCCGGTTGATGTAGCGGAACGGTTCGCCGTGGGTGTTCCGGTGGCCCGCCAGCGCGAAGTTGCCCTGCTTGTCGGCCGGCATCGCCGTCTTCAGCGCGCCGTCCCCGTAGTGCCCGACCATCCCCTTGTCGAGCACCTTGGGCTTGCTGATCCCCTCCGCCACCGGCACCTTCACGTCCAGCTTCGGGATGTACAGGATCGCGAACCCCTGCCCCGGCTCGAACGCCGAAGCGGGCGGCGCGGCGGCCCCGCCGGGGTCCCGCTCCCAGTTCTGCCGCAGCGAGCCCGCCGCCCCGTCCGCCGTCCGCTCCGCCAGCACGTTCGTGTACCAGAGCTGGTAGGCGACGAACAGCAGCATCACCGCGCCCAGCGTGATGAACAGCTCACCGGCGAGCCGGCTCGCGACGACCACCGGGCCGCCCGACACGGGCCGCCTGCGCCGCCGCCCGGCGCCCCGCCTCCGCGTGCGCTTCGCGGCCTCCTGAGCTGCCCTGCGCCGCGCGGCCCGGCCCTCCGTGGGCGCGGACGGCGCGACCGCGGTCACGCGACGGCCTTGCCCACCACCGGGGCCAGCCCCACCGAGCGCTCGACGGCCCCCGCGTCCCCGCAGCGCACCAGCCAGTTCGCGAGCATCCGGTGGCCCCACTCGGTCAGCACCGACTCGGGGTGGAACTGCACACCCTCGACGTCGTGCTCCCGGTGCCGCAGCCCCATGATGATCCCGTCCTCGGTGCGCGCGGTGACCTCCAGCACGTCCGGCAGGGTCTGCGGCTCGGCCGCGAGCGAGTGGTAGCGGGTCGCGGTGAACGGCGACGGCAGCCCCTCGAAGACGCCGAGGCCCTCGTGCAGCACCGGCGAGGTCTTCCCGTGCAGCAGCTCGGGCGCCCGGTCGACGACGCCGCCGTACGCCACGGCCATGGACTGCATGCCCAGGCACACGCCGAAGACCGGGACACCGGTGTCGGCGCAGTGGCGGACCATGTCGATGCAGACGCCCGCCTGCTCCGGCGTTCCCGGCCCGGGCGACAGCAGCACGCCGTCGAATCCGTCCTGCGCGTGGGCGAGTTCGACCTCGTCGTTGCGCAGCACCTCGCACTCGGCGCCGAGCTGGTACAGGTACTGGACCAGGTTGAAGACAAAGCTGTCGTAGTTGTCGACAACCAGAATGCGCGCGCTCACGGAGTGGCTCCCGATCCCTCGTCCACCGTTACGTCGTTGAACGGAAGGAGCGGCTCGGCCCACGGGAAGACGTACTGGAACAGCACGAAGACCACTGCGAGGACCAGTACGAGGGAGATCATCGCGCGTACCCACGCGTTGCCCGGCAGATGCCGCCAGATCCAGCCGTACATGCCGTCTGTTTCCTTATCCGTCCACGATCGACCCACGCACCGCGGGGGCGGTACGCGAACAGACTAAAGGCAGCGGCCCGGGCGGGTGGGTCAGCTCGGCAAACCCTCCGGCCGTCCCTGGGCGACCGTCCGGGTCTGGGTCAGCTCCGCCCACACGACCAGCCGGTGGCTGTGGCCCCATTCCGGATCGCAGGTCGTCAGCGTCAGGTACCGCCCGGGCCCCGTGAACGGCGATCTGCGCGGCACCGGGTCGACCGCCCCGACCTCGGTGGGCAGCGTGCGCAGCGGCTCGGCGCGGACCGTGTACGTGTACCAGGCCGTCGCGTCCTTGAGGATCACGGCGTCGCCGGGGCGCAGCTCGGGGAAGTCCTTGAAGGGGTCGCCGTAGGTCCGCCGGTGGCCCGCCACCGAGAAGTTCCCGGTGCCGCCCGGGCGGGCCGTGCCCTCGTAGTGGCCGAGTCCCTTCTTCAGCAGTTCCGTGCCGGTGCCCTCCAGGACCGGCTTGTTCCAGTCCGGGCCGAAGCGCGGGATGTACATCTCGGCGAAGGCCTGGCCCCGGGGGTATCCGGGCTCGTCCTGGGCGGGCTGCGCGGGCTGCGAGGGCGCGGGCTGCGCGGCCGGCGGGGCGGCTCCGGGCCCGGCCGCCGAAGCCCAGCGGTCGCGCATCCGCGCCATCTCCCCGTCCATGGCCCGGTCGGCCTTGACCCCGGTCCACAGCAGTACGTACGCGACGAACAGCACGATCAGCGTGCCCGCCGTCAGGCACACCTCGCTGAACGTCCGCACCACCAGGCGCAGTACGACGTCACGGCGTACTGGTCGCGGAAGAGGCATCCAGCGGCTTCGCATAGTGGAGGTCCACTGTGCCGGAGTAGCCGGGGAGTGTCAGCTCCTTGTGCTCGTCCACTTTCCAGCCGAGCCCGTACGCCTGCACGTACAGCTGGTAGTTCTGCAGGGCCGGGGAGGCCGCGAGCGCCTTGCGCAGCGCGGCCGGGTCGCCGACCGCGCTCACCTTGTACGGAGGCGAGTAGACCCGGCCCTGGAGGATCAGCGTGTTGCCCACGCAGCGCACCGCGCTGGTGGAGATCAGCCGCTGGTCCATGACCTGGATGCCCTGGGCGCCGCCCTGCCACAGGGCGTTCACCACGGCCTGGAGGTCCTGCTGGTGGATCACCAGGTCGTTGGGCTGCGGCTCGGGCACGTTGGGGATGCGGGCGGTGGCGTTCGGCGGGGCGTCGTTCAGGGTGACCGTGAGGCCCTTGCCGGACAGCGGCTCGGTGCCGGAGGCGACACGCAGGGCGGCCAGCTTGGCGTCCTCGGCCTTGGTGCTGCCGTCGTCGCGCTCGGCGAGGGTGTCCACCCGGCTGCGGACGGCCGCGGTGCTCTGCTCGAGCAGCGCGTTGTTCTGGCTGCGCTCGTGGATGAGGTCCGAGAGCTTCAGGAGCGACGCGTCCGTCCGGATGTTCGTACCCTTGGACGTGTTGAAGCTGGTGACGAAGATGAGTCCGGCCAAGGCGAAAACGGCGGCCGTCAGCAGCCGGACCGCTTTGGCCCGGCGACGGGGACCCGCGGAGGAGTCGTCGGAATTGCTCAACGTACCCTTCTCCTTCAACGCCACAGGTCCACTACGCTAACGGACGCCCGGGGCAGGCAAGGTCCCCAGCGCATCGACAGGAGAGCCCCTCGTGCCGAAGTCACGTATCCGCAAGAAGGACGACTACACGCCGCCGCCGGCGAAGCAGGCGCAGACCATCAGGCTGACCAACCGCAGCTGGGTCGCCCCGGTCATGCTGGCGTTCTTCCTGATCGGTCTCGCGTGGATCGTCGTCTTCTACGTGACCGAGACCCAGCTGCCGATCGAGGCACTGGGCAACTGGAACATCGTGGTCGGGTTCGGCTTCATCGCGGCGGGATTCGGCGTGTCCACACAGTGGAAGTAGCCGGTCCGCGGTAGGGCGTCGAGTGCCGGCAAGCACAGGCGCACCGGGTCCGACAAGCTCTCCCCATGAGTTATCCACAGCGTCATCCACACCTGAGGAAAAGACAGAAGATCTGTGGATAACCCTGTGGAGTGTTGACGCCGGTGTGATCAGGTGAGTTGGGCCGTACGGATCAGTACGAGCGCCGCTGCCAGCAGGAATACCGCTCCGCAGGTCCCCCATTGGACGAGCGCGCGCTTCCTGCCGGCGGCGGGTCCGATCATGCCCAGACCGACCAGCAGACCGGTCACCAGGCCGCCGACATGGGCCTGCCAGGACACGGACAGGCTGCCGCCGAAGGGCACGAAGGTCAGCACCAGCATGAGCACGACCATGGTGATCACCGGCCGCATCTCGTAGCGCAGGCGGCGCACCAGGACGACGGTCGCGCCGAGCAGGCCGAAGATGGCGCCGGAGGCGCCGAGGGTCGGCGTGTTCGGGGCGGTCAGCAGATAGACGAGGGCGCTTCCGCCCAGGCCCGCCAGCAGGAAGACGGTGAGGTAGCGGGCCCGGCCCAGAGCCGCTTCCAGCGGGCCGCCGATCACCCACAGGGCCAGCATGTTGCCCGCGATGTGCCACCACTCCACATGCAGGAACACCGAGGTCAGCAGCCGCTGGTACTGGCCGGTGGAGACGCCCTCGACGGGGCCGCCGAGGTATTCGACGTACCGCCCGAGCAGCTCCAGCTGGACGACGACCGCCGGCGCCAGCAGGCCCACCAGGAACACCGCTGCATTGATCCCGATGAGGATCTTGGTGACGAGGTGGGGATCGGCGGCCACCACCCCGCCCGCCACGGTGCGCGGCGCGTTCGCGGCCGGGCGGTGGCCGGTGCCGGAGCCCTCACGCACGCATTCGGGGCACTGGAAGCCGACCGAGGCGCTGATCATGCACTCGGGGCAGATGGGGCGCTCGCAGCGCGTGCAGCGGATCCCCGTGTCGCGGTCCGGGTGGCGGTAGCAGCCCGGCAGACGGTCGGTGTCCATCGGTCCCCTCGGTCAGCGGCGAGGCAGCGGGTGTACCCCGCCGGTCCGGTACGTATCCAGTACGGACGGGCGGGGCGGAAAGGTTCCCGGGCGGGGTCGCCGGTGCTCGGGCCCTCTCCGGTCAGCGCTTCTCGACGACGACGGACTGGATGACCACGTCGTCGAGGGGGCGCTCGGTGCGCGGGTTCGTCGGCAGGCCGGCGATGGCGTCCACGACCTTCTGGCTGGCCTTGTCGGTGACCTCGCCGAAGATGGTGTGCTTGCGGGTCAGCCAGGCGGTGGGGGCGACGGTGATGAAGAACTGGGACCCGTTGGTGCCCGGGCCGGCGTTGGCCATGGCGAGCAGATAGGGCTTGGTGAAGGCCAGGTCGGGGTGGAACTCGTCGGCGAACTGGTAGCCGGGGCCTCCGGTGCCGTTGCCGAGGGGGTCGCCGCCCTGGATCATGAAGCCGCTGATGACGCGGTGGAAGACGGTGCCGTCGTACAGCGGGTCGGTGGTCTTCTGGCCGTCGGTGGGGCGGGTCCATTCGCGGGCGCCCGTGGCCAGCTCCACGAAGTTGCGGACGGTCTTCGGAGCGAAGTTCGCCAGCAGCTCGATCTCGATGTCGCCGTGGCTGGTCTTCAGGGTGGCGTAGAGCTTCTCGGCCACGGATCTGCCTTCCATAGTCATCACTGTCGGTTCCAGATCCTCCCACGGAGGGCTGTACGGCACAGAAATCCTCCACCCGTATGCCCTGTCACGCATGCCGCTCGACGGTATGGCAGGCATGATCCGACAAAGGGTGGAAAGGTGAACTGTGTCCGCCACCGAGGAGGAGGATCCCGTGACCCGCAAGGACAGCGTGCACCTGGCCGCCGAAAGCGCCAGGGACACGGTGAAGTACGCAGCGGAAGTGGTGGCGCCGTACGCAGCAACCGCCAGGGAAGCCGCCGTGCACTACGCGAACGAGGCGAACGAGCGGCTGGCACCGAAGGTGTCGTACGCGACCGCCGAGGCAGCACGGCAGGCCCGTACGGCGTACGACTGCCATGTGCATCCGCGGATGCAGGCGGCGCGCGCCCATGTGCCCCCGAACGTGGACCGGGCGGCGACGATGGCGGTGCACCACACGCGCCGGGCGGCGCGCCAGGCGGCCGACTACACCCAGCCGAAGATCGAGAGCGCGCTGGCGGCGGCCCAGCCGGTGGCCGAGGAGGCCGCGTCGCGGTCGACGGCGGCCCTGGCGGCGCTGCGCGGTCAGGTGTCGGCCAGGGAAGTGCGGCAGCTGGTGAAGCGCAACGAGCGGCGGGCCCGCGCGGGCCGGGTGTTCAAGTGCGCGGCGGTGGTCGGCGTACTGGTCTGCGGCGCGTACATGGCGTGGAGATGGTGGGACGAGCAGTCGAACCCGGACTGGCTCGTCGAGCCGCCGGCGGCCACGGAACTGTCGCGGGACGGCGAGCCGGCCAGCCTCGACGACGAGCTGGCGGCGAAGGAGCGCGAGGCCCCGCCCGGCCCGACGGACGACAACCAAAAGCCCTGACCCCCGTGGCGTAGCCGGGCGGGAAAGGAGCGGGCCCGGATCCACCGGATCCGGGCCCGCTCCCCTTCCCGCCCGGCTACTGGGGGAGGGTGAGCACCTGGCCCGGCTGGATCAGCTCGGGGTTGGAGCCGATGACGCCCCGGTTCATGGCGTAGAGCTCGCGCCAGCGGGCCTCGTTGCCCAGCTCCCGGCGGGCGATCACGGCGAGCGAGTCGCCGTGCCGAACGGTGTACGTGCGCTTCGCCGCGGCCGGCATGGGCTTGGGTGTCGGGGCCGCGGGAACCGCCTTGTGCGCGGCGGACGCCGGGGTCGGGGTGTGCGGCGGGTGGGCGGGCTTCGGCGGAGCCGCGGCGGCCATCCGCTCGGCGGCCGCCTTGGTGTCCGAAACGGCGTCGCGGTACTTGGACGCGTAGTCGGCGGACGCGTCCGCCGCCGCCTTCTCGGCGGCCTCGTGTTTCTTCTTGTCGGACCTGAGGAAGTCGAAGAGTCCCATGTCTGTACGCCTCCGGCGTGGTGTCGCCCCCCCCCGGGCTCGGTGCCTTCCCCCACTGTCGGACAGGAAAGGCCGCCCGGCCCTGTGACGGGGCCAACCGGGGGACACCGGGCCGGCTCCCGCCGGGGGCGCGGCGCGCCTCACACCCGGACGGGCTCCCGGTCCTTCAGGAAGAGCCTGCCGGCGGCGCACAGCGCCTCGCTGTCGGCGAGGACCGTGCCGGGTGCGTTGGCGAGGCCGAGGAGGGAGCCGCCCCAGTGCATGCCCATGTAGTCGGCGCAGTGGCGCAGGGTCCCGATCAACGGGTCCGCCTTCGTCCGGTCCTCGCTGGCCATCGCGGTGATGCCCCACATCGTCCTGCCGGCCATCCGCGGCTTGAAGTCGAGACCGGGCACCCGCATCCAGCCCGACCAGTGGTCGAGGTAGAGCTGGGCGCTCGCCGACAGGCTGTACCAGTAGAGCGGCGAGGCGATGACGAGGTCGGTGGCGGACAGCGTGGCGTCGAGCAGCACCCGGGCGTTGCCGACGGGCTGCGGATAGATCCCCGCGCCGTCGTGCCGGCTGTCCACGAACGCGGGGACCGGAAGGTCCTTCAGCCGCAGCCACTGCTGCTCGACGTCGTCGGGCAGGGCCGCCGCCGCCTGCCGGGCGAGCATCTCCGTGTTCCCGTCCTGGCGGGTGCTGGCCAGCAGGAAGACGAACTTGCGCCCGCCGGGCCGGTGGGTGGTGGTCATTCTCGGTTCTCTCCAGTCGTGGTGTCGTGGACCAGCACGGGGCCCGTGCCGGTCAGCGGCCGCGCGAAGGCCGCCAGCACCGTGCCGTGCCGGGGCAGGTCCTGGACGGTCCACGGGCCCGACGGCGTCCCGTCCCGCTCCGGGAGCTCGACCCGAACGGGGCCGGGCCGGCCCGGATGCACCGGCAGCCGGTGCGGCGCGGTGGTCAGCTCCAGTCCTGCCGCCTTCATCAGGGCCTCCTTGCGGGTCCAGGCACGGACCAGGGCCGCGGGGCGGCTCTCCGGGGCCAGTGCCCGCACCTGGCGCTGCTCCTCGGGCGCCAGGCAGCGGTCGACGAGCCCCTCGGTGTCGAAGTCCCGGACAGCGCAGCCTGCCCCGGCCGGAGGAACCGGCGCGTACGAGCCTCACTTCCTCGGGCTCCGCACCGGTGCAGGCGGCGAGGGTGCGGCGGACCGCCGCCCAGGCGGCGGCGAACCGGCGGCGGTTCGGACCGGGCCGGATACCGACCCGGTGTTACTGTCCCCGGATGCCCGAGCTCGTCTTCCCCTCCCCCCGCCTGCACGCTTCGTGGCTCGCCGCACGCGAGGAGTGGGGTCCCGACGCCCACATGGACGGAGCCGGTCTCGGCTACGACGACGACGTCGACAGCGCCGAGGGCTTCGCCGCCTGGACCGAGCGGCTGCGGGGGTACGGGGACCGTACGCTCCCGGTCGAGCAGGGCCGCGTCCACGCCACGTACTGGTGGATCGCCGAGGACGACACCTATCTGGGTGCCATCGACCTGCGTCACTACCTGAACGGGTTCCTGCTCGACGCCGGCGGCCACATCGGCTACGGCATCCGGCCCTCCGCACGTCGGCGCGGCCTGGCCGGCTGGGCGCTCGGCGCGGTCCTGCACGAGGCGCGGGTCCTGGGAATGGACCGGGTGCTGCTGACGTGCGACCCGGACAACACGGGGTCCGTACGCACGATCGAGCGCGGCGGCGGCGTCCTCGAGGACGTCCGCGAGACGCTCATCGGCCCCAAGCGCCGCTACTGGATAGACCTCCAGTAGCCACGCAAAGAGGCCCTCTGACCTGCGTTTCCGCTGGTCAGAGGGCCTCTGGTGCTGTGGAGCTTAGGAGATTCGAACTCCTGACATCTGCCTTGCAAAGGCAGCGCTCTACCAACTGAGCTAAAGCCCCGAAACGGTGGACGCGACCGACTCCCGCGAAGAAGTGGCCGTTCCGCAGAACAGAGTACCGGGTGTACCCCCGCATCTCGCAAAATGATAGGGACTCCCGCCCTGCGACCACTCTCCGTAAGATGCTCGCGAGGTTCGCACCAGCGAAGGGGAGTAGTAAGAGTGGACGCTGTACAGCAAGAGGCCACGGCCAGAGCCAGAGAGCTTCAGCGCAGTTGGTACGGGGAGCCGCTCGGCGCTCTCTTCCGCCGGCTCATAGATGACCTCGGCTTGAACCAGGCCCGCCTCGCTGCCGTCCTCGGACTGTCGGCGCCCATGCTGTCCCAGCTGATGAGCGGCCAGCGAGCCAAGATCGGGAACCCGGCCGTGGTCCAGCGCGTCCAGGCCCTCCAGGATCTCGCGGGCCAGGTGGCGGACGGAAGCGTCAGCGCGGCCGAGGCCACCGACCGGATGGACGAGATCAAGAAGACCCAGGGGGGCTCCGTCCTCAGCAACAGCGGCCAGACCACGACCGGTTCCGGCGCGCCCACCGTCAAGCGCGTCGTCCGGGAGATCCAGTCGCTGCTGCGCTCGGTCTCCGCGGCCGGCGACATCATCGACGCGGCCGACTCCCTCGCCCCCAGCCATCCGGAACTGGCAGAGTTCCTCCGGGTCTACGGCGCGGGCCGCACCGCGGACGCGGTCGCCCACTACGAGTCCCACCAGAACTGACACGACGCACACGGTGACGGGGGACGGGCGCAGCGATGGGTGAGATCTTCGCCGGTCGGTACGAGCTGACCGATCCGATCGGGCGCGGTGGTGTGGGTGCCGTGTGGCGGGCCTGGGACCACCGGCGCCGCCGGTACGTCGCCGCCAAGGTCCTCCAGCAGAGCGACGCCCACACCCTGCTGCGGTTCGTACGGGAACAGGCGCTGCGCATCGACCACCCGCACGTGCTGGCCCCGGCCAGCTGGGCGGCGGACGACGACAAGGTCCTTTTCACGATGGACCTCGTCGCAGGCGGTTCGCTCGGCCATGTGATCGGGGACTGCGGGCCGCTGCCGCCCCGTTTCGTGTGCACGCTCCTCGATCAGCTCCTGTCGGGGCTGGCGGCGGTGCATGCGGAGGGTGTCGTCCACCGCGACATCAAACCGGCCAACATCCTGATGGAGGCCACCGGAACCGGACGGCCGCACCTGCGGCTGTCCGACTTCGGCATCTCGATGCGCAAGGGCGAGCCCCGGCTCACCGAGACCAACTACGTGGTGGGCACGCCCGGCTATTTCGCCCCCGAACAACTCCTGGGCTCCGAACCCGACTTCCCCGCTGACCTCTTCGCCGTCGGGCTGGTCTCCCTGTACCTCCTCCAGGGCCGCAAGCCCGATTCCCAGGCCCTGGTGGAGCGCTTCCTCGCCCATGGCACCCCCGGCGCCCCCGAGGGCGTTCCCGCGCCGCTCTGGGACGTCGTCGCGAACCTCCTGCAGCCGGACCCCCAGAGCCGGTTCCGGACCGCCACAGGGGCCCGCAAGGCCCTTGCCGAGGCCGTGGAGCTGCTCCCGCCGCCCGCGCCGGACGAGGACCCGGTGGAGGTGTTCGACCAACTCGGCCCGCTCCCTGCCGGTTTCGGCCCCCAGGGTCCCCAGAGCACGGCTGCGGTGACCCCCGGGGCGCCCACCGCGGCCGGGGTCCCGGTGCCGCCGTCCGGTGCCCCGGTGACGGCGGCTTCCGCCACCGCGGCGACGCGGCCCGCCCCTGCGGATCCGCGCGGCACGGCAGCGACGACGGCCGCTCCACCGGCCCCACCGGCCCCGGTGACCCCGTACCCGAGCCCGAGCGCGTCCTCCCAGACGGGGAGCTTCCATCTGGCGCCTCCGGCGCAGGCCGCGGCGCCCGTGCAGGCCTTCACCACCCCGTACCCGGCGGCGCAGTCCGCGCAGCCCGCCCGCGCCGGAGGGCTCGCCCCGCCGCCGCCGAAGGTCACCGTCGCCGTGCTGGCCGCCGCGCTGCTCTGCTTCGCGGTGGGCGTCTGGGCCCTGACCCAGGTCTAGGCCCTACCTTTCGGTGCCGCGGCCTACACGCTCCGCCCGCGCCGGGCCAGCAGGATCCAGCCGCCGAGTACGAGCAGCAGAACGGTGCCGGCGGCGAAGCCCGCGCCGGCCACCACCCGCATCACCGAGCGGGTGCCGGCCGCCTCCGTGGCCTCGGGGGCGGTGAGCCCTTGCCTGGCGGCTGCGCGGTCCTCCTCGCCGACCCCGAATCCGGCGGCGGTCAGGCTCTCCTTGTACACGGGCGCCTTGGCCGGCTTGCCGGTGACGTCCATGCGCAGGGTCAGCGGCACGGGGACGGCGTCCTCGGTGAACTCCCCGACCTTCCCGGCCAGGGTCACGGCGATGTAGTACCAGCCGGCCACCCGGGCCAGCCGTGCGCCGGCGTCATCGGCAAAGCGGTTCTCGTACGCCACCGGCGCCGTCTTCGGCAGCGTGACGCCGGCCTGCTTGCCGTCGTAGGAAATGTCCTTGTCCGCCATCAGGGCCCGGAACGGGGTGTACACGGAGACGGTGAGCCCGCCGGCGGCGAACCCGGAGCTCTTGGTCATGCTCGCATTGGCGAGCTCGGCGCTCAGCCCCAGCTGCCGGCCCCAGTCCAGCGGTACCCGGTAGAAGCGGGTCTGGCCGGGCCGCAGGTCGTCGCGCCAGACCCCGCTGTCCAGGGCGCGGGCGTCGTTGAAACCCGTGCCGCCGGTGCGCGCCACCGGCTCGGTGCCCGGCAGGGTGGGGGAGGCCGACGGCCAGACACTGGGTGCGGTGGTGGGAGCGCTGCCCGAGGCGAGGCCGGGCTCGCGCTGGAGCCGCAGCTCCACCGGCAGCGCTCTCAGGTCGGAGTCCTTGCCGACGCTGCGGGTGACCTTCGCGAAGTAGACGCCGGCGGCCTGGCATTCGGCGTCCTCCTCCAGCCGCCGCACGGCGACCGTGGTGACGGGGGCGGAGTCGGGGCCGAAACCGGCACGGCTGGGCTGGTTCGGGCAGCGCCGGCCCTCACTGGTCATGATCTCGACCTCGACGCCGTCGCCGTAGTCGTACTTCACACCGCTCACGGGCAGGGCGACGACGGAGAAGTACACACTCGACCTGTCGTCGAGGCTCAGCCGGTAGTAGCGCTCCCCCTGCGGCACCGTGTCCGTGTACACCGCCCCGGCCGCCACGAGCGGGGCGTCCGCGCTGCTGGCCTTGCCCTCGATCTTCTTGGCGCCCTCGGCGCCCCGGTACGCCGGCACCGCCTGCGGGGGCGCCGTGGCGGCCCGCACCGCCCCCGGCAGGCCCACGGCCAGCCCCAGGGCCGCCGCCCCCACCAGCACCGTCGTCCGCACCCGCCCCATCTCGCCACCCCGAGTTTGCTAGCGCAAGTCAAATCTTTGCATAACGCAATTATTCGTCACAGAACAGCACAAAGCCCCGGCCGCAGCGGCAGCCGGGGCTTCATGAGATCAGCTTTCGGTCTCACACACCGGAACCAGAAGGCACGGAGTCGGTTGCCTCCGTCCACAGGTCCTGCTCGGCGCGATCCGCCTGGATCTGGCGGTACACGAGGAGCCCGCCGATGGCGGCCAGTGCGACCAGGAGCAGCTTCTTCACCGCGCGACCTCGTCTTTCATTGACGTTGGGGACTTCTGACGGCCAACAATACACACGCACCGATACCGTTCGGTGACCTGGGAAGGCCTCAACTGGCCCTACGAAGAAGACCCCCAGGCCATGGGCCTGGGGGTCTTCTTCATTGTGGGGCTAACAGGATTTGAACCTGTGGCCTCATCCTTATCAGGGATGCGCTCTAACCAACTGAGCTATAGCCCCATCCGCGCTGCGCGCTGACTCCTGAAGATTAGCGCACAGACGCGGTCCCGCCAAAATCCGTTCCCGCGGGCAGTCCCCGCAGGTCAATCAGCGGTCACTCGTCCTCGGCGAGCGTGAGCTCCACACCGCCGACGAAGCCTGCCGACAGGTTGTAGATGAACGCGCCCAGCGTCGCCAGCGCCGTCGCCAGCACCACGTCGATCACCGCGATCACCGACGTGAAGATCAGCACCCGGGGCAGCGACAGGAACGACTGGAGGTCGAAGCCGTTGCTCTCGTTCGACCCGGTCGCCTCGCTGATGGTGCCGCCGACCGTCGAGAAGACGCCCATGGCGTCCATGACCATCCACAGCACCGCCGCCGCCACGATCGTGCACACGCCCAGCGCGATCGACAGCAGGAAGCTGACCTTCATCACCGACCACGGGTCGGCCCTGGCCACCCGCAGCCGCGCCTTGCGCGTCCTGGGCGTCGTACGGGCCGCCGTGCGCGGCTTGCGCTGCGCGCCGGCGTCCCCGGCGCCCCGCTGCGCACCGGGGCCCGAGGGCGCCGCGTAGGCCTGCGGCGGGTGGTACGGCTGCTCCGGCTGCTCGCCGGCCGCGGCCTTGGCCTTCTCCTGCTTCGGCTTGCGGGTGTCCGTCACGGCTTTCCCCCTGCCCTCGGCGGCGGCGCCCCCGGCCGGGGAGTCCGCGGCGGGGCCACGGGCACCGTTCTCTCCAGTCTTGGCCGGTCCGGCGCCCGTGGCTCCACTCACGACTTACTCCTCGTGCTCCCCGGCCGAGGGCTGCGTGCCCTCGGCGGCCTCCGCGGCCGGTCCTTCGGCTGCCTCGGTCTCCTCGACCTCGTCAGCATCCTGACCGGCCTCGGCGTTACGAGCGATACCGACCACGGCATCGCGCTTGCCCAGGTTGATCAGCTGGACGCCCATGGTGTCACGGCCGGTCTCCCTGACTTCGTTGACTCGCGTACGGATCACGCCGCCGCCGAGCGTGATGGCGAGAATCTCGTCCGATTCGTCCACCACGAGCGCCCCGACGAGCGACCCGCGGTCCTCCACGATCTTCGCGGCCTTGATACCCAGACCGCCACGACCCTGGACGCGGTACTCGTCGACCGGCGTCCGCTTGGCGTAACCGCCGTCGGTCGCGGTGAAGACGAACGTACCGGGCCGGACCACGCTCATGGAGAGCAGTTCGTCACCCTCGCGGAAACTCATGCCCTTCACACCGGAGGTCGCGCGGCCCATCGGGCGCAGCGCGTCGTCGGTCGCCGTGAAGCGGATCGACTGCGCCTTCTTGCTGATGAGCAGCAGGTCGTCCTCGGCGGACACCAGCTCGGCACCGATCAGCTCGTCGGCGACGCCGTCGGCGCCGTCGGCGCCCGTCTCCCGGAGGTTGATGGCGATGACACCACCCGAACGGGGCGAGTCGTAGTCCTTGAGCGCCGTCTTCTTCACCAGGCCGCCCTTGGTGGCCAGGATCAGGTACGGGGCGGCCTCGTAGTCGCGGATCGCGAGGATCTGGGCGATCTTCTCGTCCGGCTGGAAGGCCAGCAGGTTCGCCACGTGCTGCCCGCGGGCGTCGCGGCCGGCGTCCGGCAGCTCGTACGCCTTGGAGCGGTAGACCCGGCCCTTGTTCGTGAAGAACAGCAGCCAGTGGTGCGTGGTGGACACGAAGAAGTGGTCGACCAGGTCGTCCTGCTTCAGCTTCGTGCCGCGCACGCCCTTGCCGCCGCGCTTCTGCGAGCGGTAGTCCTCGGTCTTGGTGCGCTTGACGTAACCGCCGTGCGTGATCGTGACGACGATGTCCTCTTCGGCGATCAGGTCCTCGATGGACATGTCCCCGTCGAAGGGCACCAGCTTGGAACGCCGGTCGTCGCCGTACTTCTCGACGATCGCCGCCAGTTCCTCACTGACGATCGTGCGCTGCTTCTGCGGCGAGGCCAGGATCGCGTTGTACTCGTTGATCTTCGCCTGGAGCTCGTCGTGCTCGGCGACGATCTTCTGCCGCTCCAGCGCCGCCAGCCGCCGCAGCTGCATCTCGAGGATCGCGTTGGCCTGGATCTCGTCGATCTCCAGCAGGCCCATCAGGCCCTCGCGCGCGATCTCGACCGTGTTGCTGCGCCGGATCAGTGCGATGACCTCGTCGATCGCGTCCAGCGCCTTGAGCAGGCCGCGCAGGATGTGCGCCCGCTCCTCCGCCTTGCGCAGGCGGAACTTCGTCCGCCGGACGATGACCTCGATCTGGTGCTGCACCCAGTGCCGGATGAACGCGTCGATCGACAGCGTGCGCGGCACGCCGTCCACCAGCGCCAGCATGTTCGCGCCGAAGTTCGTCTGGAGGTCGGTGTGCTTGTACAGGTTGTTCAGCACGACCTTGGCGACGGCGTCGCGCTTGAGCACGATCACCAGGCGCTGGCCGGTGCGCGACGAGGTCTCGTCGCGGACGTCGGCGATGCCGCCGATCTTGCCGTCCTTCACCAGGTCGGCGATCTTCTGCGCCAGGTTGTCCGGGTTCGTCTGGTACGGAAGCTCCGTGACCACCAGGCACTGGCGGTTCTGGATCTCCTCGACCTCGACCACCGCGCGCATCGTGATGGAGCCGCGCCCGGTCCGGTACGCCTCCTCGATGCCCTTGCGGCCCACGACCAGCGCGCCCGAGGGGAAGTCGGGGCCCTTGATCCGCTCCAGGAGCGCGTCGAGCAGCTCCTCGTGCGAGGCGTCCGGGTGCTCCAGCGCCCACTGGGCGCCGGCCGCGACCTCGCGCAGGTTGTGCGGCGGGATGTTGGTGGCCATGCCGACCGCGATGCCGGCGCTGCCGTTGACCAGCAGGTTCGGGAAGCGGGCCGGCAGGACGGTCGGCTCCTGGTTTCGGCCGTCGTAGTTGTCCGTGAAGTCGACGGTCTCCTCGTCGATGTCCCGGAGCATCTCCATGGCCAGCGGCATCAGCTTGCACTCGGTGTAGCGCATCGCGGCCGCCGGGTCGTTGCCCGGGGAGCCGAAGTTGCCGTTGCTGTCCACCAGCGGCATGCGCATCGACCACGGCTGGGCCAGGCGGACCAGGGCGTCGTAGATGGAGCTGTCGCCGTGCGGGTGGTACGTGCCCATGACGTCGCCGACGACGCGGGCGCACTTGTAGAAGCCCTTCTCGGGCCGGTAGCCGCCGTCGTACATCGCGTACAGCACGCGGCGGTGCACCGGCTTGAGGCCGTCGCGCACGTCCGGCAGGGCGCGCGAGACGATGACGGACATCGCGTAGTCGAGGTAGGAGCGCTGCATCTCCGTCTCGAGCCCGACGGGCTCGATGCGCAGCACGGGCTGCTCCTCCGCGGGGTTCTCTGCGGTGGGGGTGGTTTCGTCGGCCATTGCTGGTCAGAAGTCCTTTCAGGCGGTCAGCGGAGACCGACTCAGATGTCGAGGAACCGAACGTCCTTGGCGTTGCGCTGGATGAAGGAGCGCCGCGCCTCGACGTCCTCGCCCATCAGCACCGAGAACAGGTCGTCGGCCTGGGCCGCGTCGTCCAGGGTGACCTGGCCGAGCACGCGGTGGTCCACGTCCATGGTGGTGACGCGCAGTTCCTCGGCGTTCATCTCGCCCAGACCCTTGAAGCGCTGGATCGAGTCTTCCTTGATCCGCTTGCCGTTCTGCTTGCCGAGCTCGACCAGCGCGTCGCGCTCGCGGTCCGAGTACGCGTACTCGAAGTCGTCCCGACCCCACTTGATCTTGTAGAGCGGCGGGCGCGACAGGTACACGTGACCGGCTTCGACCAGCGGGCGCATGAAGCGGAACAGGAAGGTCAGCAGCAGGGTGTTGATGTGCTGGCCGTCGACGTCGGCGTCCGCCATCAGGATGATCTTGTGATAGCGGAGCTTCTCGATGTCGAAGTCCTCGTGCACACCCGTGCCGAACGCGCTGATCAGCGCCTGGACCTCGGTGTTCTGGAGGATCTTGTCGATACGGGCCTTCTCGACGTTCAGGATCTTGCCGCGGATCGGCAGGATGGCCTGGTACATCGGGTTGCGGCCGGACTTGGCGGAGCCGCCGGCCGAGTCGCCCTCGACGATGAAGATCTCGCACTTGGTCGGGTCGTTCGACTGGCAGTCGGACAGCTTGCCCGGCAGCGAGGCGCTCTCCAGCAGGCCCTTGCGGCGGGTCAGATCGCGGGCCTTGCGGGCCGCGACGCGGGCCGTGGCCGCCTGGATCGACTTGCGGATGATGTCCGCGGCCTCGACCGGGTTGCGGTCGAACCAGTCGTTGAGGTGCTCGTGGACGACCTTCTGCACGAAGGTCTTGGCCTCCGTGTTGCCCAGCTTGGTCTTCGTCTGGCCCTCGAACTGCGGCTCGCCCAGCTTCACCGAGATGATCGCCGTCAGACCCTCGCGGATGTCCTCGCCGGCGAGGTTGTCGTCCTTCTCGCGCAGCAGCTTCTTGTCGCGCGCGTAACGGTTCACCAGACCCGTCAGCGCCGCGCGGAAGCCCTCCTCGTGGGTACCGCCCTCGTGCGTGTGGATCGTGTTCGCGAAGGAGTACACGCCCTCCGTGTACTGCGAGTTCCACTGCATCGCGATCTCGACCGAGAGCATGCGCTCCTTGTCCTCGGCCTCGACGTCGATGACGGTCGGGTGGATGAGCTCGCCCTTGCGCGAGTTCAGGTACTTCACGAAGTCGACGATGCCGCCCTCGTAGTAGTACTTGACCGTGCGCGCCGTGGGCTCGGCCGTGTCCGCGTCGGGGTCGTCCGCACCGACGGTGGCCTTCGCCGACTCGCGCTCGTCCGTCAGCGTCAGGGTCAGGCCCTTGTTCAGGAAGGCCATCTCCTGGAAGCGCCGCGACAGCGTCTCGAAGGAGTACTCGGTCGTCTCGAAGATGTCGCCGTCGGCCCAGAACGTCACCGACGTGCCGTGCTCGTCGGTCTCCTCGTTCTTGGCCAGCGGGGCCGTCGGCACGCCCAGCTTGTAGTCCTGGGTCCAGCGGTGGCCGTCCGTCTTGACCTCGACCGCGACCTTGGTCGACAGGGCGTTCACGACGGACACACCGACGCCGTGCAGGCCGCCGGAGACGGCGTAGCCGCCGCCGCCGAACTTGCCGCCCGCGTGCAGGACCGTCAGGACGACCTCGACGGCGGGCTTCCCCTCGGACGGCACGATGCCGACCGGGATGCCGCGGCCGTTGTCGATCACGCGCACCCCGCCGTCGGCGAGGATCGTCACGTCGATGGTGTCCGCGTGCCCGGCCAGGGCCTCGTCGACCGAGTTGTCCACCACCTCGTACACGAGGTGGTGCAGCCCGCGCTCGCCGGTCGAGCCGATGTACATGCCGGGGCGCTTGCGGACCGCGTCCAGGCCTTCCAGGACCTGGATCGCGTTGGCGTCGTACGAGGCGGTGACCTCGTTGTTCTCGCCGGCTGTGGACTGGTTGTCGTTGGGGTTGCCGGAATCGGCCACGAAGCGCCCTTTCTGGCACAGCACAGGCCGTACTCCGGGCCAGCAGGCATGCAAGCAGGAGCGGCTGCGTCGATCTGCGTTGTCAGCGTTTGTCAGCGGGATCCCGCAACTGGGCGGGATTCGCTTCAGTCTACCGGTACCACGGACATGAATGGGGGTTTGCCGGTACCTGAGTCCGCATGTGCCGCCCTGAACCTCCTCTCTCCGACTCCCCATATCCGGGAAGGGGCTCAAAGAGGCTCACACGGGCATCCAGCGCTTCCGCCTGTCAACCTCCCGCTACCGTGAGGGACGCCACCCGGAGCGACGGGCGCAACGGCCCGCGAAAGAGGCACACCGACCGGTATGCGGGGCCGTGTCCGGGGCGTGTGCCGGCCGGTGTCCGCGGCGTCCGGCGACGACCGCGCGGACCCGCGGAGGCCGCCGGTCCGGTGCTGGTGCTGGTGCTGGTGCTGTGACCGGAAAGGTTCACCGCCCGGCAGACCTCCCGGACACCCCCTAGGGGGTGTCCGGCGGATCAGGGCCGGATAGTCCGGGTCGTCTGGTGCCGTGGATTGCAAGGCGGAGGAGGGAGCCAATGCGGTGGGGGCACC
>NZ_JBFAJR010000068.1:0-17998 GCF_040655295.1 Streptomyces sp. NPDC050448
CCCACCGCATTGGCTCCCTCCTCCGCCTTGCAATCCACGGCACCAGACGACCCGGGCTATCCGGCCCTGATCCGCCGGACACCCCCTAGCCCCGGCCCGAGCTTGCCTGGTAGCGCCTGTCCGCGCCCGGAGGCGGCCAGGCAGCCGGACGGGCGCCCGCGCCCTCGCCGCCCCGCCGTATTCGGCCCGTCCCGCCGGCCGCCTCCGAGCGGGCCTCCCGGCGGGCCCGGCGCCGCTCGCGCCGGCGGTCCCGCGCCGTGCTGCTCGGCTCCGACACCACCCCGTACCGCTGGTTCCACATCTGCCGGGTGATCAGCACGTCCAGCACGCCCCAGGTGGCCACGACGGTCCCGGCTATCGCGCCGATACCCATCGGGAGGGCCAGCCAGGAGCCCGTGAGCATGAGGAAGAAGGTGACCGTCGCCCCGGTCAGCGTGACGGCCACGATCAGCACCGCCCGCACCGCCGAGTCCCGCACCGGGTCCGGCATCCTGCGCCGCCGGGCCGGCTCTTCCTCCCACAGTGACCGCCCCGGCGCGCCCACCGCGCCGGTGTCCTCGTAGATCCCCATCGCACGCTCCCACCCCAATGAATCCCCTCGAACAGATAGACGTTCGAAGCCGTCGAGAGATTCCCCGTATCGCAGAGTCCTCCCCAGCACCTGCCCATCGCGGAACGAAGAATTCCAGCCATCCATCCGGTTGCGGGAACTGACACCCCACCAAGTGTCATCTGCCACATAACGGGCCGCTCTTGACCGGATGTATCGGACAACTCATGATCTACGCCTGGGCCTCCGGCCGAAAACGTCCGGACACGCCTTCGAAGCCGCCCGCCGGCAGTAGTAGGCTCACGCCGTTTAAATGACGGAACACCACCCCCCGACAACGGGGTTGAGCTGGGGGAGGCTGGGGAGGCCATGCGCTTTCGCGGGAAGTCCATCCGCCGGAAGATCGTGGCGTTGCTCCTTGTGCCGCTCATCTCCCTCACCGCCCTCTGGGGCTTCGCGACCGTGATCACCGGCCGCCAAGCCGTCCAGCTCCTCGACGTCGCCTACGTCATCGACAAGGTCGGCTACCCCGTCGAGGACGTCGTCCGCGTCATCCAGAAGGAACGCCGCCAGACCCTGGTCGTCCTCGGCGACCCCCGCGCCTCCACCGCCACCGCCGAACTCGCCAAGCGCCGCGCCGCCACCGACGAGCTCGTCGACCGGATCGGCAGGAACGCCAAGGACCCCGAGGTCGCCGAGGAGCTGGCCCCGGCGGCCGCCCAGCGCCTCGACTCCATCCTCGACGCCCTCCGCGAGCTCGGCGCACTGCGCCGCTCCGTCGACCAGAACACCCTGGACCCGAGCCAGGCACTGGACCTCTACAGCCGGCTCGTCGACCCGTGCTACGAGTTCCTCATGAACCTC
This sequence comes from Streptomyces sp. NPDC050448, assembly GCF_040655295.1. Lineage (NCBI taxonomy): Bacteria > Bacillati > Actinomycetota > Actinomycetes > Kitasatosporales > Streptomycetaceae > Streptomyces > Streptomyces sp. NPDC050448. Next base: position 1,415 of record NZ_JBFAJR010000068.1, read on the forward strand.
CACGCGCTCGAGAACGTGGAGATGGACAAGCAGGGCCGCGCCCTCGTCGGCATCACCCGCGCCCGCGAGACGCTCTCCCGCGAGGACGCCGTCGTCGCCGCCGCCCTCGCCGCCCGCAACGTCAGCCCCGCGGACATCCGGCACGTCTCCGACTTCGCCGCCAACCGCACCCTGCTGTACGAGTTCAACCTCGAGATCCTCCCGGCCGACGACCGGGAGCTGTTCGAGCAGTACTGGAGCGGCCCCGAGACCAAGCCGCTGCGCGACGCCGAGGAGCGGTTCGTCACCGGCGGCGCCGGCAAGAACCCGCGCATCACCGCCGCCCAGTGGGACGAGGCCGCGAACAAGGTCCTCGACGACCTCGCCACCATGGGCACCGCCGCCGGCGACCGCTACCAAAAGCGCGTCGAACCCGCCGCCATGGACGTCCTGGTCCAGGCGGCCGTCGGCGGCGTCCTCGGCTTCATCGCCCTGATCGTCTCCCTCGTCCTGTCCGTGCGCATCGGCCGCGACCTGGTCCGCGACCTGTCCCGGCTCCGCAAGGAGGCCCACGAGGTCTCCGGCGTCCGGCTGCCCGCCGTGATGCGCCGCCTCGCCGCCGGCGAACACGTCGACATCGAGACCGAGGCACCGCGCCTGGAGTACGAGAAGGACGAGGTCGGCCAGGTCGGCCAGGCCCTCAACACCCTCCAGCGCGCCGCCGTCGAGGCCGCCGTCAAGCAGGCGGAGCTGCGCCGGGGCGTCTCCGAGGTGTTCGTCAACCTGGCCCGCCGCAACCAGGTCCTGCTGCACCGCCAGCTGACCCTGCTCGACACCATGGAGCGGCGCACCGAGGACGCCGAGGAGCTCGCCGACCTCTTCCGCCTCGACCACATGACCACCCGCATGCGCCGCCACGCCGAGGGCCTGGTGATCCTCTCCGGCGCCGCACCCTCCCGCCAGTGGCGCAAGCCCGTCCAGCTCATGGACGTCGTACGGGCCGCCGTCGCCGAGGTCGAGGACTACGAGCGCATCGAGGTACGGCGGCTGCCGCGGCTCGGCATCGTCGGCCCCGCCGTCGCCGACGTCACCCACCTCGTCGCCGAACTCCTCGAGAACGCCACCGTGTTCTCCCCGCCGCACACCGCCGTCCAGGTACACGGCGAGCGCGTGGCCAACGGCTTCACCCTCGAGATCCACGACCGCGGCCTCGGCATGAACCCCGAGGCGCTGCTCGACGCGAACCTCCGGCTCGCCGAGACCCCCGAGTTCGAGCTCTCCGACACCGACCGCCTCGGCCTGTTCGTCGTCAGCCGCCTCGCGCAGCGCCACGACGTCAAGGTCGTCCTCCAGCCCAGCCCGTACGGCGGCACCACCGCCGTGGTGTTCCTCCCGGCGGCCCTGCTCACCGAGGCCCCCGAGACGAACGGCACCGGCCTGCGCCTCGGCGACGGCAAGGGTGGCCGGGCAGTCCAGGGCGGCAAGAACGGCCAGGGCCCCGCCCGGCCCGCACCGGCCGCCGTGGAGCGCACCCCGGCCGGGCGCCCGCTGCCCGCCCCCGAACTGCGCGGCCCCGTCGAACTGGAGGCCCCGATCGGCGTGCTCGGGCTGGACGGCCTCGACGACCCGGCCGCCCTGGACGAGATCACCACCGGGATCGCCGGGCTCACCGGCGTCGGCGGCCGCCCCGCCATGGCCACGCTCGACGACGAGACCCCGCCGAACGGCACGCCGCGCAGCGCCCTGCTGGGGCTCCGCCCGGCGGACCGGCCGCACACCGACCGCAAGGGAGGCCGGGACCGCGACCGCGAGCCACTGGCCCCCACCGGCCCGGTCCGGCTGGACAGCCACCGCCCCGACGCGATCCGCGGCGCCCGCCCGGACGGGCCCCGCTCCCCGGGTGCCGTACCGCTCCCGCGCCGCAGGCCCACCCCGACGCTGGTCGCCGAGCACGGCCGCCGCGTCGAGCCCCGCGTCGTGTCCGCGGTCCCGCAGCCCGCGCCGGACCCGGAGCCGGGCACCCGTCCCGCTACGCCTGCGACCGGTGCCGCCCAGCCCGGTGGCGGCACGCGCGCCAAGGGCCCCGGCGGGCTGCCCAAGCGCGTGCGCCAGGCCAGCCTGGCGCCCCAGTTGAAGAACAGCCCGGCCCCCGCACCGGCCGAAGCCGCCGCCGACCCGGTGGCCGACCGCGACGCGGAAGACGTACGCACGCGTATGTCCGCACTCCAGCGCGGCTGGACGGCGGGCCGCAAGCAGCAGGCACAGCAGCAGTCCGAGACCGGGGCAGGCACTTCCGCCGCCACGGATCGCGGATCCGAAAACGAGGGGAACGGTCGATGACCGCACCGCAGACCGGCAATGACACCCGGAGCCGCGGCTCCGGTCCGCTCAACTGGCTCCTCGACGAGCTCGTCGACCGGGTCGGCAGCATCCGCAAGGCGGTGGTCCTCTCCGGCGACGGTCTGCCCACCGGCAGCTCCAAGGACCTGACCCGCGAGGACAGCGAGCACCTGGCCGCCGTGGCCTCCGGCTTCCACAGCCTGGCCAAGGGCGTCGGCCGCCACTTCGAGTCCGGCAGCGTCCGCCAGACCGTGGTCGAGCTGGACGAGGCCTTCCTCTTCGTCATGGCCGCCGGCGACGGCAGCTGCCTGGCCGTGCTCTCCGATGCCGACTCCGACGTCGGGCAGGTCGCGTACGAGATGACCCTGATGGTCAAGCGGGTAGGCGACCACCTGGCGACCACTCCCCGCTCCGGGCTGCCATCCGGAGGGTGAGGCGGACGGCATGAGCGATCCAGGCCAGAACCGCCCGGACCATCCGGCGGGTGCCCCCGGCGCGCCGGGGGCACCGCAGGAGCCCGCCCACCCGCACTGGTTCGACGACGAAGCGGGCCCCGTCGTACGCCCGTACGCCATGACCCGGGGCCGGACCAGCCACGCCGGCCAGCACCGGCTCGACCTGATCGCGCTCGTCGTCGCCGAACCGGCGGCCGACGATCCGGTCTGGGACATGACCCTGTCCCCGGAACACGCCCACATCCTTGGGCTGTGCCGGGAGCGGCCGCAGTCGGTCGCCGAACTCGCGGCCGAACTCGACCTCGCGGTCGGGGTCGTACGCGTCCTGATCGGAGACCTGGTCGACGAGGAACTGGTCCATGTGACCCGGCCGGTACCGCCGGCCGAACTGCCCGATGAATCCATTCTGCGTGAGGTGATCGATGGCCTTCGGGCGCTCTAGCCGCACCGGCGCGATGCACGCCGTGTCGCCGGTCGAGCCGCTGACCTTGAAGATCCTGGTCGCGGGCGGCTTCGGGGCGGGCAAGACCACGCTGGTCAGTGCGGTGAGCGAGATCAGACCGCTGCGGACCGAGGAGCTGCTGTCCGAGCCGGGCGTCGGCATCGACGACACCGGGGGAGTGGAGGGCAAGAGCACCACCACCGTGGCGATGGACTTCGGGCGCATCACGCTGCGCGAGGACCTGGTCCTGTACCTGTTCGGCACGCCCGGACAGGACCGCTTCTGGTTCCTGTGGGACGAGCTGGCCCAGGGCGCGCTCGGCGCCGTGGTCCTCGCCGACACCCGCCGTCTCGCCGACTGCTTCGCCGCGGTCGACTACTTCGAGCGGCGGGGGATCCCGTTCGTGGTCGCCGTCAACTGCTTCGACGGGGCCGAACGCCATCCGGTGGTGACCGTACGGGAGGCGCTCGACCTCGATCCCGGGGTGCCGGTGCTCCTGTGCGACGCCCGGGACCGGGAGTCCGTGAAGGACGTGCTGGTCGGGGTCGTGGAACACGCGATGTCGCTGGCGCGGGCCCGGCGCCGGGACCTGACCGCCGGGACCTGAGGGCCGCGCGCACAGAGAGGCGGCCCGTACCCCCGCCGACTGGGGTACGGGCCGCAGCTCTCATGGGGGGGATGAAGGGCCTCGGTCGCGGCGTCTTACGCGGCGCGAGACTGTGGAGCGAGTGTGAACCCGCCGCCGGGGGCCGTCAAGCGTTCGGACAACAGACCCTGTTCGTGGTCCGTGCCCGGCCGCCGCCGTCTCTTCGGCGTAGCCGCCGCGTCACCGTCACCGCACCGCGACGACGGCCGATCCGTGCCCGAACAGCCCCTGGTTCGCGGTGATCCCGGCACGTGCCCCCGGCACCTGCCGGTCCCCGGCCGTACCGCGCAACTGCCAGGTCAGCTCGCACACCTGGGCGATGGCCTGCGCCGGCACCGCCTCCCCGAAGGAGGCCAGCCCGCCGCTGGCGTTGACCGGCACCCGCCCGCCGAGTGCCGTCGCGCCCTCCCGTACGAGCTTGGCCCCCTCGCCCTCGGCGCACAGGCCGATGTCCTCGTACCACTCCAGCTCCAGGGCGGTGGAGAGGTCGTACACCTCGGCGAGCGAGAGGTCTCCGGGCCCGAGCCCGGCCTCCTCGTACGCGGCACGGGCGATCGACGCCCGGAACGAGCCCGGCGCCGGCCGTACGGCGGTCACCGAGTCGGTCGCGATGTCGGGGAGGTCGAGGACCGTACGGGGATACGCCGGCGTCACCGTCGACACCGCCCGGATCCGCACCGGGTCGGCGATCCCGCGCGAGCGCGCGAAGTCCATGCTGCAGAGGACCAGCGCCGCGCCCCCGTCCGAGGTGGCGCAGATGTCGAGCAGCCGCAGTGGATCGGCGACGACCGCCGACTCCGCGACCTCCTCGGCCGTGACCGCCTTGCGGTAGCGGGCGTGCGGGTTGAGGGCGCCGGCCGCGGCGTTCTTGACCTTCACCTGCGCGAAATCCTCGAGCGTGTCCCCGTACACGGCCATCCGGCGGCGCGCGTACAGGGCGAAGTACGCCGGGTTCGTCGCACCCAGTAGGCGGAACCGCAGCCAGTCGGGATCGTCGGGCCGGTCCCCGCCCGCCGGGGCGAAGAACCCCTTGGGCGCCGCGTCCGCGCCGACCACCAGGACGACGTCGGCCAGCCCGGCCAGGATCTGAGCCCGCGCCGCACCGATGGCCTGGGCCCCGGAGGCGCATGCGGCGTACACGCTGGTCACCCGCGCGCCCTGCCAGCCGAGGGCCCGCGCGAAGGTCGCGCCGGCCACATAGCCGGGGTAGCCGGAGCGCACGGTGTCGGCACCGACGATCGACTGGACGTCGGCCCATTCCAGCCCGGCGTCGGCGAGCGCGGTCCGGGCCGCGGCCCGCCCGTACTCGACGAAGCTGCGGCCCCACTTGCCCCAGGGATGCATACCGGCCCCGAGGACGGCGATGTCGGCGACGGCGGCGGTCACGCGCCCACCCCCACGGGCCGGAACCGCCAGGTCGTCCAGACGGTCCCGGTGCCGGTGTCCTCGTTCAGCACACCGCCGACCACCTCGACTTCCATCCCGACCGCCAGATCGGCGACGGTGACCCCGGGAGCCGCCTGCCCGAGCACGACCATCCCCTCGGCCTCCAGCTCCACCGCGACCAGGGTGTACGGCTCCCAGGGCGCGTCCGGGTCGGACACGTACGGCGCGGGCGGCCGGTACCGCCCGTCGGTGTAGGACCAGACCCGGCCCCGCGGGGACAGCGGCACCTCGGCGAGCACGCCGTCGCCGGGACAGTGCGGGTTGCGGCAGTACGCGTCCTCGCGGGGGAAGAACACCGCGGTGCAGGCGGAACAGCGGGTGCCGAGCAGGCGGAAGCCGCCCTCCGCGCCCGCGTCGGTGAACCACCCGCTCACCACGGGTGTACGTGTGCGTTCCAAGACCCCTCCCGAGCGCTGGCATGTGACGGCCTGGCCGGCCGGCTATCTGACGAAGCGTCAGAAGTCTGCCACGGGAGGGCGGGGCGGGTCACCGGTTCTCGGCGAGCCACTTCTGCGCGATCTCGGCCAGCTCCGCGTCCCGCCCGGCCAGCATCATCCGGATCATCTGCGCATCCCCGCGCAGCGACCATCCGGGGTGCCCGAAGGTGGCCGGGTTGTTCCCCTCGATCAGGAAGTGCGCGGGCCAGGCGGTCCCGTACCCGATGAGGGGGAGCGCGGCGAGGTAGCGCCTGCGGCCCCGCGCCACGCCGTAGGCGGTGAGGGCGAGCCCGGTGAGGGTGCCGGCGAGGTGGACCCACCGCGTGGCGGCGCGGGAGTGCATGGCGACGTAGTAGGGCCAGAACTCCTCGTACTTACGGAATGTCATGGCGGCACGGTACTCACGGCCGGACCGAGGCGACAGCGACCGGGAAGTCGAAGAAGGAATCGGGAAAGGCCTCGGGCTTGAACGTGAAATGCCACCACTCCTCGGGCAGGTTCACGAACCCCTGCGCGGCGAGCACCTGCTTGAGCAGCTCCCGGTTGGCGCGGGCGGCGCCGGTGATCCGCGGGTCGTCGGTGTGCGAGAGCGGATCGAAGCGGTCGAAAGGGGTCCCCATGTCGACGGGCCGGCGCAGCGGCAGCCGCACCAGGGTCACATCGACCGTACTCCCGCGGCTGTGCCCGGACTTCTCGGCGATGTACCCGTCGGGAATCAGCCGCTCCTTGTCGACCTCCGGATAGAACTCCGCTTTCGTGGACTGGTCCCGCAGATCCGCCGCCCACCGCACGAAGCGGTCCACCGCGCGCTGCGGCCGGTAGCAGTCGTACACCGTCAGCGCGTACCCGCGCCGCAACAACTCCCGCTGGGCGCTGCGCAACGCCTCGGCGGCGGGGCGGGCGAGCAGGCAGACGGGCTCCTCGTACCCGTCCACGACCGTGCCGGTGAAGTTGTGGGCGGTGGCGTACCTGATGTCCTGGCCGATGGTGGGATCGACCTCCCTCAGCGCCACGAACCCGGGCGGCGCCGATCCCCCGGCGAGCAACGCCGCACAGCCCACGACTCCCACAACCGCAAGCACCCTCATACCCCTTGGCATACCATCGCGGCATGCAGGCACAGCCGAAGGACTCGCACTGCTCCACCTGCGGATCGCTGTTCGACACGACCGCCTGGCCCCGTACGTGCGCCTCGTGCGGCGCCGTCACGTACCGCAACCCGCTCCCGGTGGCCGTCACGCTGCTCCCGGTCGAGGACGAGGCGGGCACCGGCCTGGTGGTGATCACCCGCACCATCGAGCCGGCCCTCGGGGGCATCGCCCTGCCGGGCGGCTTCATGGACTTCGGCGAGGACTGGCGCGACGCCGTCGTCCGCGAGCTGCGCGAGGAGACGGGCATCCACGCCCCGGCCTCGGAGGTCACCCTGGCCGACGCGATGAGCAGCCCGGCGGGCCACCTGCTGCTCTTCGGACTGCTGCCCCTGCGCCCGACGGCATCCCTCCCGCCGTCGACCCCGACGGACGAGACGACGGGCTGGCACGTCCTGCGCACCCCGACGCAGCTGGCGTTCCCGCTGCACACCCGGGCTGCGGCGGCGTGGTTCGCGGGACGCTACGGCGATTGACGGCGGGGCGGGCGGGCCGGGGCCGGCGGGATCTCGACCGGCCGCCCTCCGCTCACACCCCCAGGTCCATCACGAAGCCCGCCATCGTCACCACCGCGACGGCCGCCGCCGTCACCGTCAGACCCCGCCCCCACAACGCCCGCAACGGCACCGGCCGGACCCGCAAGCACGCCCCCGCGATCATCGGGAGCACCGCGCTGGCGGCCGTGCACGCCCAGACCGCCCCGAACCCGGGAGCCGACGCCACGTGGTCGCGCAGCCACCCGTGGGCCAGCAGGGCCGGCGGCGCCGAGACCGGCACCAGCAGGGCCAGGACCGCGACCGGCTCCGGCCACGCCGTCAGACGGGCCGTCAGGCGCCCCAGTACCGCCAAGGGCTTGACGAGCAGCAGCCCGTGCAGGAATCCCGCCGCCACCGCAGCGACCGACCCGATCCCGAACATCACCAGGAATCCGACCGGGGACGCCTCCTGCGTCGCGACGAGCAGCCCCCACGCCAGCAGCAGCTGGCAGGCGCCCACGACCTCCGCTCCCGGTGCGACGTCCCACCGGCGCGGGCGGCGCAGCGCCCGCAGCCGGGGCACGTACGCCCGCGCGGGCCGCGCAGGGTTGGCCGGGCCCGCCAAAACCATCACAAACCCCCTGATCGACGCTCCAGCGGCAGCACAGTCGGTCCGCCGCACAGGGGCAGGGTCCCCCGACCGCCTAGAGCGGACCTACATCCGCGCTGGAATGCGCCCCGGAAGCGGCCCCGGAGGCAGATTCGGATCCCGAGCCGGTAGTCGCCCCGGATCCAGGCCCGGTAGCTGTCCCGGATCCCGAGCCGGTACCCGCCCCGGAACCAGCCCCGGACGCCGCCCCGGAACCAGGTCCGTCAGCCGCGCCGGCAGCCGCCCCGGAACCAGGTCCGGCAGGGCCCTCGCGGTCGAGTCCCCGTACCTCCACCCCCTCCACGGGCTCCCCGGCCTCGTTCTCCACCACCACCGCGTCCCCCAGCCACCGCACCGTGTACCGCGCGACCTCGCCCGGCTCGAAGCCCGGTCCCGGATCCCCGATCACCACCCCGCCGCCCGTCCGCCCCCGTGCCGGAGCCCATGCCTCCAGGGCCACCCCGTCCTCACCGGGCCGGCGGACCGGCAGCACCGCCCCCGCCCGGGCCAGTACCGGGATCCGCCCCGGCGGGGCGTCCAGCAGGATCTGTCCGGGGCCCTCGTACGCCGCCCCGGTCGCGGTGTCGTACCACCGCCCCCGGGGCAGCCGGACCGCCCGCCGGTCCGCCCCGCACTCCAGCACCGGAGCCACCAGCAGCGCGTCGCCGAGCAGGAACGCGTCCTCGCAGTCCCGCAGCACCCGGTCCTCCGGCGCCCCCCACCACAGCGGCCGGACGTACGGGGCCCCCGTCCGCCGGGCCAGCTGGGCCAGCATCAGGAAGTACGGCCGCAGCCGCTCCCGCTCCGCCAGCACGGCCCGCGCCCGTTCCTCCACCTCCGGCCCGAACTCCCACGGCTCCCGCCGCCCGGCCCAGATCGCCGAGTGGGTCCGGAACAGCGGCAGGTACGACCCCAGCTGGAGCCACCGCAGGTACAGCTCCGGCGAGGGCGAGCCCCCGAAACCGCCGACGTCCGGGCCCGAGTACGGCACCCCGCACAGGCCGAGCCCCAGCACCAGCGCCAGCGAGGCCCGCAGCCCCTCCCAGCCGGTCTCCACGTCCCCGGACCAGGTGCCCCCGTACCTCTGCATCCCCGCCCACCCCGACCGGGAGAACAGGAACGGCCGCTCGTCGGGCCGCAGCCGCACCAGCCCCTCCCAGCCCGCCCGCGCCATCCCGAGCGCATACACGTTGTGCGCGGCCCGGTGGTCCCCGCCGGCGCCGTCCATCGCGTGCCGCGCCGAACGGGGAAGCGTCATGTCCCCGAACGGTGCGAAGGACACCGGCTCGTTCATGTCGTGCCACACCCCGGAGAAGCCCTGCTCCAGCCGCTCCGCGTACAGCCCGCCCCACCACGAGCGCACCGCCGGATCCGTGAAGTCCGGGTACGCGCACTCACCGGGCCAGACCTCGCCCCGCACCTCCTGCCCCTGCGCATCCCGTACGAAGGCCCCGCCCGCCCCCACCGCGCGGCCCGACTCGTGGACGGCGTCGCCCGCCTTCACCGCCGGGTCGACGATCGACACGAGCCGTACGCCCTGCTCCCGCAGCTCCCGCGCCAGCCCCGGCAGATCAGGGAACCGCTCCCGGTCGACCGTGAAGACACGGTGCTCGTCGTAGTGGTCGATGTCCAGGTGCACGGCCGACAGCGGGAGCCCGCGCGCGGTGTAGCCGGACACCACCCGCCGCACCTCCCGCGCGCTCCCGAACCCCCACCGCGCGTGCTGGTACCCGAGCGCCCACTCGGGCGGTACGGCGGCCCCGCCGGTCAGCCCCGCCCAGCCCTGCAGCACCCGCGCCGGCGTCCCCACCAGCACCCAGCACCTGAGCGGCCCGCCCTCCATGCGCAGCTCGCTCGCCCCAGGCCGGTCCGCCCCGGACCCGGCGCCCTCCTCGCCCTCGCGCAGCACCACCCGGCCGTCCCAGGAATTGTCGTGGAACACCAGGTGGGTTCCCGCGTCCGCGACCACCATCTGCACCGGCATGGTGATGTACAGCGGATCGTCGCCGGGCCCGAAGCCGCCCTTGGGGTCCGTGTTCCACAGCCGGTACACCCCGTCCCGCAGCCGCGGCCCGCCGGCCCGCCCGCCCAGCCCGAAGAACCGGGCGTCCGCCGGCACCTCGGCCCGCTGGAGCCAGCGCGACTCGACCGGCTCCCCCGGGACCGGCTCCCCCGGGACCGGCTCCGCCGGCTCCCACCAGCGCGGCGGCAGCTCCCGGCGCAGCACCGTCCCGCCCGGCGTGCGCACCTCGATCGCCCCGAGCCGGGACACCGCCACCGTCACCCGCTCCGACACCACCCGCCAGCCGCCGCCGGTGTCCGGTTCCAGCGAGGCCCGCGGGTCGGGCTCCGGCCCGCTGCCGACCAGCGCGTACGAGGGCGTCGGCCCGGCCCCGTCCCAGCCCCAGAACACCGCGCCGCCCGCCGTGACCCGTACGAGCAGCTCCGATCGGGCGAACCGCAGCACCCCGCCGCCCGGCCGCGGTTCCGTACCGGTCAGCAGACCCGGCACGCGGGCCCGCTCCGCGCCCCGGCGCGGGAGCCCCACCGCGTCCGCGCGCCGGTGGCGCCAGGCCGAGCGCCATGCGCGCCGTCCGCGCTCCGTACCGATCTCTTTCACCGCACGCACCAGATCGCGACCGTTCATGCTGCTCACCCTGCCACCGGCCGCCGGGCGAGCGGGCTGCGTTCAACTTCCGTTCACTCGTCCATGGCGCCTCTGGTGCGGATCTAGATCGCATGGCATGGTCCCTGTGAGCCGCCGCGCGCACACCCACCGCGCGATGGCACCGTACGCACACCACGCGCGAGGCGCAGACTTGACCGGGAGCCGACCCATGACCGCAGCCACCCAGCCGGAACCCCTCTGGTCCCCGGGCCCCGACCGCATCGCCGCGGCCCGCATCACCGCGTTCCAGGCCTGGGCCGCCGAGCGGTTCGGAGCCCCTGCGGACGGCGGCTACCCCGCGCTGCACAGCTGGTCCGTCGACGAGCTCGACACCTTCTGGCAGGCCGTCGCCGAATGGTTCGAGGTCCGGTTCACCACCCCGTACGAGTCCGTCCTCGCGGACCGCTCCATGCCGGGCGCGCGCTGGTTCGCGGGCGCCACCCTCAACTACGCCGAGCACGCCCTGCGCGCCGCCGAGGATCCGGCGCGCGCGGACGACGCCGCCCTGCTGTACGTGGACGAGACCCACGAAGCCACCCCCGTGACCTGGGCCGAGCTCCGCCGCCAGGTCGGCGCACTCGCCGCCGAGCTGCGCGCCCTCGGCGTGCGCCCCGGCGACCGGGTGAGCGGCTACCTCCCCAACATCCCCGAGGCCGTCACCGCGCTCCTCGCGACCGCCGCCGTCGGCGCCGTGTGGACGTCCTGCGCCCCCGACTTCGGCGCCCGCAGCGTCCTGGACCGCTTCCAGCAGGTCGAGCCGGTGGTCCTGTTCACCGTCGACGGCTACCGCTACGGCGGCAAGGAGCACGACCGCCGCGACACCGTCGCCGAGCTGCGCGCCGAGCTCCCCTCGCTGCGCGCGGTCGTCCACATCCCGCTGCTCGGCACCGCGGCTCCCGAGGGCGCCCTCGCCTGGTCGGACCTGACCTCCGCCACCGCCGAGCCGGTCTTCGAGGCGGTCCCCTTCGACCACCCGCTCTGGGTGCTCTACTCCTCCGGCACGACGGGCCTGCCCAAGGCGATCGTGCAGTCCCAGGGCGGCATCCTCCTGGAGCACCTGAAGCAGCTCGGCCTGCACTGCGACCTCGGCCCCGAGGACCGGTTCTTCTGGTACACCTCCACGGGCTGGATGATGTGGAACTTCCTCGTCTCCGGCCTGCTCACCGGTACGACGGTCGTCCTGTACGACGGCAGCCCGGGCTACCCCGACACCGGTGCCCAGTGGCGGATCGCGGAGCGGACCAAGGCCACCCTGTACGGGACCTCCGCCGCGTACGTCATGGCCTGCCGCAAGGCGGACGTCCACCCCGCGCGCGACTTCGACCTCTCCGCCGTGAAGTGCGTGGCGACGACGGGCTCGCCGCTGCCGCCCGACGGCTTCCGCTGGCTGCACGACGAGGTGGCGGAAGACCTCTGGATCGCCTCCGTCAGCGGCGGCACGGACGTCTGCAGCTGCTTCGCCGGGGCCGTCCCCACCCTCCCCGTCCACATCGGCGAGCTGCAGGCCGCCTGCCTCGGCACCGACCTGCAGTCCTGGGACCCGTCCGGCAAGCCGCTGACCGGGGAGGTCGGCGAGCTGGTCGTCACCAGCCCCATGCCCTCCATGCCGATCCGCTTCTGGAACGACCCGGACGGCAGCCGCTACCGCGACAGCTACTTCGAGATGTTCCCCGGCGTCTGGCGCCACGGGGACTGGATCACCCTCACCGACCACGGCTCGGTGGTCATCCACGGCCGCTCCGACTCCACCCTCAACCGGCAGGGCGTCCGGATGGGCTCCGCCGACATCTACGAGGCCGTCGAGCGACTCCCCGAGATCAGGGAATCCCTCGTGATCGGCCTGGAGGAGCCGAACGGGGGCTACTGGATGCCGCTGTTCGTCCACCTCGCACCCGGCGCCACCCTCGACGACGACCTCCGGGGCCGCATCAAGGCGACGATCCGCGAGGAGCTCTCCCCGCGCCACGTCCCCGACGAGGTCATCGAGGTCCCGGCCATCCCGCACACCCTCACGGGCAAGCGCATCGAGGTCCCGGTCAAGCGCCTCCTCCAGGGCACGCCCATGGCCAAGGCGGTCAACCCCGGCTCGGTCGACAACCTCGACCTCCTGCACTTCTACGAGGAGCTGGCCCGTACCCGCACCCGCGGCTGAGGTCACTGTCAGTGGCCTTGGTTACTGTGAGTGAGCAATCGAATGCGCCACTCAGGGGGAGCCATGCCACGGACGCGCCACCACAACGGCCGCACCACCGGCCACACGATCAGCCGCACCACCCGGCGCCGCATGCTGCGCCGCGAAGTCCCCGGCACCGTCGGCCTCCTGGCCGACGCCCGGGACTTCGCGGCCATGCGCGGCTACCGCAGCTTCACATTCGATCACCACGACGATTACACCGACTACCTCCGCCACGTCGACGGCCTGCTCCGGTCCCTCGCGGCCCAAGGCATCCACACCACCGTCGCCCTCTTCGACCCGGACGAGTACGCCCAGTTCTGCACGGAACACGGCATCGACCCGGACACCGCCGAAGCCCGCACCCGCTTCACCGCCGAACTGGCCGGCACCAGCGCCGTGCTGCCCTACACCGGCCAGCCCATCGACGAACTCGTCCCGCTCCTCGTCGACGAGGCCGTCCGCCAGGCCACCTGGGAGTACGCCACCACGCTGCTCGCCGGCGTGGGCAGGTGCGCCGACTGCGGCGAGGACATCGGCCACGCCTCCTTCGCACGGGCCGCCGACACGCTCACCCGCCTCGTCGACGGGGCCGGACCCGGCCATCACCATCTCGTGTGCAGCGTCCCGACCCAGGACGAACAGCTCGTCGCCGTCCTGCACGCCGAGGTCGCCGAGGACCCGGACGGCCCACCGCGCATCGAGGGCCCCGAAAGCCTCGACTTCGTGAGCGTCCTCGCCGCCGGCCTCGCCCTCGGCGGCCCCGGGGGACTGGTGCTGCGCAGCACTACCGGAGGCCATCCCGACCGGGTCCACGGCTGGCGCCTCGACCGCGGCCGCCTGGTCCCGCTCTCCGCGGCAGCGGTGTTCAACGCCTACTGCACGGACGCCGACACCGGAGACCCCGTGGCCCCCGAGCCCGGCGTCGAATACTGCCCCGGCTACGAGGTGGACGGCCCCACCCCGCACCACTAGACCGGTCCGCCGGCCAACGACCGAGGGGCCCCCGCCATCGGCGAAGGCCCCTCGGCCTACAACACCCCGCCCGGCTACTCGCCGGACAGCACCGCCTGAGCGGCCACGCGGGCCTCCTCGGCGCTGTCCGCCGCACGCGCCGCGGCCGCGGCACGCTCGCACTGGGCCAGCGTGTGCTTGGCGAGCGTCGCCCGCACGTAGGGAATCGAAGCGGCCCCCATGGAGAGGGAGGTGACACCCAGACCCGTCAGCACACAGGCCAGCAGCGGGTCGGAAGCCGCCTCGCCACAGACACCGCAGCTCTTGCCCTCCGCCTTGGCGGCCTCGGCCGACATGGCGATCAGATCGAGCAGCGCCGGCTGCCACGGGTCCTGCAGCCGCGACACCGCACCCACCTGACGGTCGGCGGCGAAGGCGTACTGCGCCAGGTCGTTGGTGCCCAGCGACAGAAACTCGACCTCCTGCAGGATCGAGCGCGCCCGGAGCGCGGCGGAGGGGATCTCCACCATCGCGCCGAACTTCGCCTTCAGCCCGGCCTCGCGGCACGCGTCCGCGAACGCCTTCGCGTCGGTCCGGTCGGCCACCATCGGAGCCATGACCTCGAGGTAGACCGGCAGGCCCTCGGCCGCCCTGGCCAGCGCGGTGAGCTGCGTACGCAACACGACCGGGTGGTCCAGCAGCGACCGCAGGCCGCGCACACCCAGTGCCGGGTTCGGCTCGTCGGCCGGCGTCAGGAAGTCCAGCGGCTTGTCGGCGCCGGCGTCCAGGACGCGTACGACGACACGACCCTGGGGGAAGGCCTCGAGCACCTTGCGGTACGACTCGATCTGCTTCTCCTCGGACGGTGCCTTCTTGCTGTCGTCCAGGAACAGGAACTCGGTGCGGAACAGGCCCACACCCTCGGCACCGGCCTCCACGGCCGCCGGCACGTCCGCCGGACCGCCGACGTTGGCCAGCAGCGGCACCTTGTGACCGTCGGAGGTCGCGCCCGGACCGGACGAGGCCGCGAGAGCGGCCTTGCGCTCGGCGGCCGCGGCCTCGAGCTCGGCACGCTTCTCCGCAGTCGGGTCCACGAAGAGGTCACCCGTGCTGCCGTCCACGGCGATCATGGTGCCCTCGGCGATCTCACTGGCACCCGGCAGCGCCACGATCGCCGGCACGCCCAGCGCCCGCGCGAGAATCGCGCTGTGGCTGGTCGGGCCGCCTTCCTCGGTGACGAAGCCGAGGACGAGCGTCGGGTCGAGCAGAGCGGTGTCGGCGGGGGCCAGGTCCCGCGCGATCAGCACGTACGGCTCGTCGCTGTCCGGCACACCCGGCATCGGCACGCCGAGCAGCCGCGCCACGATCCGGTTCCGTACGTCGTCCAGGTCGGCCACCCGGCCGGCCATGTACTCCCCGGCCCCCGCGAGGAGGTCGCGGTACGAGGCGAACGCGTCGTACACCCCGCGCTCGGCGGTGCTGCCGACGGCGATGCGCCGGTCGACGTCCGCCATCAGCTCGGGGTCCGTGGCGATCATCGCCTGGGCCTCGAGCACGTGCTGAGCCTCGCCACCGGCCAGCTGGCCGCGCGCCATCAGGTCGGCGGATACAGCCTCCACGGCCTTGCGGGCGCGCCCCTGTTCGCGCTCCGCCTCGTCCGCGGTGATCTGCTTGGCCGGCGGCTCGAGAACCGCCGTGCCCATGTGCCGCACCTCGCCGATCGCCACACCGTGGCTCACGCCGACGCCTCGCAGCGTTGTCTCCATTTCACCCGTCTCCGATTGAGCGGCGGGCCCAGCCGCCGCGGTGGATGTCCGACTCGCCCTTGCGGGCGGACACGTCACTGCCAGCTGAAGAGTGCGTCGTCGGCCTTCACGTCTCCGGACTCGACGACGTCGGAGAGGGAGTCCGCCGTCGCCTCCAGCGCCACGATGGGGCAGATCGGCGACTTGCCGGCTTCTTCGACGGCCTGCGGGTTCCAGCGGATGACGCCCTGACCACGGGCCACGGTGTCGCCCTTGTTGACGAGCAGCTCGAAGCCCTCGCCGTTGAGCTGGACGGTGTCGATCCCGAGGTGGGTGAGTACGCCGTGTCCTTGGCCGTCGACGACGACGTACGCGTGCGGGTGCAGGGAGACGATCACGCCGTCGACGGGGGACACCGCCTCCGAGGGCTCACGCACGGGATCAATGGCGGTGCCCGGGCCCACCATTGCGCCGGAGAACACCGGATCGGGCACTGCCGCGAGTCCGATGGCGCGCCCGGCAAGTGGGGACGTCACGAGGGTCATGGGGGGCCTCCCAGGGGTGGGGCTTCGTCGTGTCGCCGTCACAACCTGTGCTGTGACGGCGTACTTTCAGAAGGGTATGTCATGACACGTCCCGGTTCGCGTGAAGTGAACCCCCTG
Organism: Streptomyces sp. NPDC050448; assembly: GCF_040655295.1. NCBI lineage: Bacteria > Bacillati > Actinomycetota > Actinomycetes > Kitasatosporales > Streptomycetaceae > Streptomyces > Streptomyces sp. NPDC050448. The sequence goes on from NZ_JBFAJR010000068.1 coordinate 17,635, forward strand.
CTGGAGGCCACGACGCGCTGCCGCGGCGACGTAGTGGACTAGACCATACGCCTGAATCGATTTGCTTGGGCACCACGGGCCCTGTACTGTCGTGACTCCCGCCAGGACGTGCCGCGTGAACATCTCGCGAACAACCGATGGACGGGAATCCTCCTCTTCAGTACCGATCTTGATCCGTGCTGCTCCTTGTATGCCTTTTCGGCAAAACGAGTGAGTGGTCAAGGAGATGGAAAAGCCCTGATAGAGTCGGAATCGCCGGAAAGGGAAAGCGCGAAAGCGAAGGACCTGGAAAGCAAGCGAGACCGACTCTGATAGAGTCGGAAACGCAAGAACGAAAGCCCGGAGGAAAGCCCGAGAGGGTGAG
>NZ_JBFAJR010000069.1:0-16635 GCF_040655295.1 Streptomyces sp. NPDC050448
GCCCGGCCCGGCCCGGCCCGGCCCGGCCCCGGCTAACCCGCCGCGAGCGCCTGCCGCAGCGCTTCCTCACTGGGCGCCCCGTCGAGCTGGCCGTCTGGACCTCGATACAGCCGGCACGACACAGTCGGCTCCGCCCCGCCCGGGGGGAACGGGTCGACACCATCAATCAGCACCGTCGGCGATCCGGTCATGCGCCACTGTGCGGCCTCTTCCTCGTCCCGTACCTCGACCAGCTCCACGTCGGCCGCTCGTCCGCCCAGCGCTGCCGAGATCCGCTCGAGGACGAGCGGGGAGTTCGGGCAGGCCGCAGCCGCCAGCACCGTGATCCGCATCTCGTCCTCGCTCCGCCCAGGTCGCCTCCTTCCACACGGCGACGGCCTGTTCGTCGCGTTCAGCGACCCGCCGGGCGGGGACCTGAGGACTGAAGCCCAGACGGCGCATCAACCGGGTGGTACCGGAGACGCTGTAGGTGATGTGGAACTTCCGGCCGATCAGCGTGGCCACCCTCGAGGCGGTCCACACCTGGTCCTCCACCCATCCATGAGCGGCCGGCCCCTCCTCCAGATACGCGGCCAGCTTCTCCAGACAAACAGTTCCGCCGCCTGCATCCGCACAGACTCCCGACGCCGGCGCCCCGTCGGAGTCAGCCCGCCCCGTCGAGGACCGCGACGTCCGGGCGCAGCGCGGGCCCGTGTGCGAGCGCCTGCTCCGCAGTGCCCGCCTCGCCGACGATGTTGATGTCCGCCTCTGCTTCGAGGAGGTCGCGCAGACCCCACCGGACCACCTCGTGGTAGTCGAGGAGGAACACCTTGATCGGCACCTGGGAGAGGGCACCTGGTACGTCGGACATGTTCGCCGCCTGATCCGGACTGCGCTGCGCATGCTTCCACCCGCCTTGTCTCAGCACAGCGGCAGTGCGCATCAATGAACCGGCCCCCCGAGACTTCGGTCCTGGCCGCGGCGGCCGCGCAACTATGCGGTCGCCGAGACCGCGCCGTCGAGTTCCATCCGCACGTCCACGACCCCCTCGACGGCGCTGATGGCGCGAGCGAGGAGGGGCACCAGGGCCCGGTCACGCAGCGGTCCTCGGAGGGTGACGACCCCGTCCTGCACGGAGAAGTCCAGGGGGACACCCGGTGCGAGCTCGGCCAGTACGGCCTGGCGGATCTCCTCCTCCAGTTCCTCGTCGGGGCGCAGGAAGACCTTCAGCAGGTCGCTGCGGCTCACGACGCCTTCCAGCATGCCGACCCCGTCGACCACCGGCAGGCGCTTGACGTGCTTCCGGGCCATGATGCGGGCCGCTTCGGCGATGCAGCTCCTCGGCGAGCACACCTCCGGCCTTGGAGGCTTCCTCCAGCTGTTCCGGCAGGACGGGCAGCTCGCGGCGGAACTCCTCCTTCGGCAGCAGGTCGGCCTCGGAGACGACTTCCACGACGCGGCCCTCGCCTTCCAGGACGGGGACCGCGCTCACCTTCCATTCGTGCATCAGCTCGACGATTTCCCTGTACGAAGCCTCACGGCCTATGGCGATGGCCGTGTGCGTCATGACGTCACTGACGGTGTAGCGCGATGCGGGCATGGCCGACTCCTTCGCCGTTGTCCTGAGGTACTACCGCTGCCTGCCGTTGCTGTCCGGTCGAATGCTTCCATCCGAGCACTCCCGCTCGCGCCGTCCCAGGGCCTGTGGGGCCATGTCGGAGGTCCGGTCGGCCCCCTGGGGCCGACGGCGGGAGTGCCAGCTCGGGCGGCGGTCACGCTCTGCGCCGGTCGAGCGACCTGAGGGGCGCGAGGTGACGGATGAACCAGGTCAATGCCGCGCCGGCCACGGCGTCGAGCGCTCCGGGTTCCTCGAAGAGGTGTGTGGCGCCGGCGACCACGGCGACCTGGGCCTCGCATTGAAGGCGTGCGACGGCCCGGCGGTTCAGGTCCAAGACCTGGGGGTCCGCTCCGCCGACGATCAGAAGGGTCGGAGCGCGCACTGCCTCGAGCCGGCTCAGGGCCAGGTCCGGGCGTCCGCCCCGGGAGACGATCGCCGCGATGTCCGACCGGGGCTCGGCCGTGGCCACGAGCGCGGCCGCCGCGCCCGTGCTCGCACCGAAGTAGCAGACGTGCAAGGGAAGCCGCTGCCGGAGCCAGCGCGTGGCCTGCGTCAGGCGGAGCGCCAGGAGGGAACGTCGAAGACCTTCGACCGGTCCTGCGCCTCGGCCGGGGCGAGGAGGTCGAAGAGCAGCGTCGCGAGTCCCGCGTCGTTGAGCACCTCGGCCACCCGGCGGTTGCGGGGGCTCAGGCGGCTGCTACCGCTGCCGTGCGCGAAGACGACGATGCCCGCCGCGTCCCCGGGAACGGTCAACAACCCGGGCAGGGCCGTGCCACCGGCGTCCACCACCACGTCGCCCGTCTCCGTCGGGACCATAGGAGTCTGGGCCTGTTCCGCCGGATGCGCGTCGGTGCGCGGAGCAGCGGCGAGCAGCGCCGAGACCTCCTCGTCGCCGACCTGTGCGAAGTCCTCGTACCGCTGGCCCACGGCGGAGAAGTGCGGCGGAGCCGACAGGCACACCACGGTGTCGGCCTCCTGCCGAAGTCGCTCCAGTGCCTGCGGCGCTGCGACGGGAACGGCCAGGACGACCTGTGCGGCCCCCTGCCGACGCGCCACCTCGCAGGCGACGGACGCGGTCGATCCGGTGGCGATCCCGTCGTCCACGATCACCACGGTTCGTCCGGTGAGGGGTGTCCGTTCCCGTCCCTGGCGGTAGCGTGCCAGCCGCCGCCGCAGTTCCCCCCGCTGCTCCTCCTCGACCCGCGCGCAGTCCCGCTCCCCGAGGTGGGCCGCCCGCACCGTCGCCTGGCTGATGAGCCGTACGCCGTCCTCCCCGAGGGCGCCGAAGGCCACCTCGGGCTGGAAGGGCACCCCGAGTTTGCGGACCACGATCACGTCCAGCGGCGCCCCCAGGGCGCGAGCCACCTCTGCGGCCACAGGCACCCCGCCACGCGGCAGACCGAGTACCACCGGCTGGGCCAGGGCGAGCCGGGCGACGTCATTCGCCAGTAGTTTGCCGGCGGCAGTTCGATCCGGGAACAACATGAGCGGCCTCCTCTCGCAGCCGGAACCCGTCGGCGGGTCTCCGTGCTCCTGGGACGAGCGAGGAGCCCGGGCCGGCCCCCCCATGGGCGCCGGGCGAGCGCGGAGCGCGCCCCTGACTCCACCGTCGGGCGAGGGAGTACGGTACGCACCCCGAAGAGCCCGTCACCTGTGCGGATCTCCGAGGCGGTGGCCGACGTGGTCCGGGGGGGCCGATGGGGGCAAAGTGGGGACCCGGCCGGCTCCTTCGACGGGAACGTCCGGTGCCTACGCTGGTGGTGGTCTGCGAGGCGAGCGCGGGAGTCACCCCTGACGGAGCCGGGCAGAGCGGCTGGCCCGACCGCCGACTGAAGAGCCCATCACGGCGCCGCCACGGTCGACGGCCCCGCGCCTGGCGCCCGGGTGAGGGATCTCGCCCCGCAGGCCCGAAAGGCGCCGGTCGTGGCGTCTTCGCCAGCCGTCAAAAGGCGCTGGGGGATGGCTTTGGAGGAGCCATGACGCCGACATTCGTACTGGGCCGGATAGCGGGAGTCCGGGTGGGCGTGCACTGGAGCACCTGGCCGTCTTCGCGCTCATCGCGCTGGGGCTCGCGGAGGGCCGGCTGCCCGAGGTGTCCCCGGGGCGCGCCTCGTGGGCCTACTGGCTCGTGGGGTTGCTGGCGGCTGCCCTCTTCTTCGCGTCCCTGCTCGCCCCGCCGCGTGGCTGGCCGACAGTACGGCGGGGCGCGGATTGGCAAGCGAAGGCCTGGTCTGGCTCGCGGTGATCAACCTTCTTCTGGCGCTGTTCAACCCCGTGCCGGCCGCTCCACTGGACGGAGGTCGGCTGCTGCGGGCCTTCCTCTGGTGGAGGACCGGGGACCGCGCTCGGGCCACGGCCGGTGCGGCCGCGTCGGGGCGCGGTTTCGGCTGGTTCCTCCTGCTGGCCGGGCTGCTGTTGTTCGCGCGCGGCGACGTGGTCGGCGGACTGTGGCTCGTCATGATCGCCTGGTTCCTGATCGCCGCCGCGATCACGGAAGGCCGGCAGGCCCAGCTGCGGGCCATGCTGACGGGTGTGACGGTCTGGCGTGCCATGACGCCCTCCCCGGTCACGGTTCCGGCCAGTACGACCATCGCGGATGTCCTGGCGGATCCCCGCTACCGCTACCGCCACTCGGCTTTCCCTGTCATCGGCGATGACGGGGACACGCCGGCGGGCCTGCTCACGCTCGCCGCGGCAGGCCGGATCCCCGAGGCGCAGCGCGGGGTGACGAGGGTTCGGGAGGTCATGGTCCCGCGGTCGGAGGTCGTCGTGGCCGGCCCTGACGACCAGCTCGTCGACGTGCTGCCGCAGATGTTCTCCGGTGGGGCCCGGCGGGCCCTCGTCATCGACGGCAGCGGCAGCCTGGTCGGCATCGTCGCGCCCTCTGACATCAGCCGCACGGTCTCCTGGCTGATGACTGCCCCCACCGGCAAGCATCATCGCGGCGACGCTTGATGACTTCGCAGTATCGACCGGACCGCGCTCGCGCCACCGAGCACCGAAGCGGAGAATTGGAGCGACGGACCGGTACGTGACGCGAACGTGATCGAAGCCGTTCGCGGAAGCAGGAGGCCGGGTTCGCAGCGCAGGCCGCAGGCCCGGACCCCGGGAAAAGTCAACAAGTGCCCCCATGCGCGAGGAGAAGGCCGTGGCGACCGCACGAGAAATCATGCACAAGGGCGCGTCCTGCGTGCAGGAAGACGAGACACTCATGGACGCCGCGCGCCGCATGAGCGAGCTGGGGGTGGGTTCACTCCCGATCTGCGGACCGGACGACCGGCTCCACGGGATCATCACCGACCGCGACATCGTCGTGAAGTGCCTGGCGAAGGGCAAGGATCCCCACCACATGACGGCGGGAATGCTCGCCCAGGGCAAGCCGTACACGGTCATGGCGGATGCGGACACCGGACAGGTGCTGCAGATCATGCAGGAGCACCGCATCCGACGACTGCCCGTCATCGAAGACCACCGGCTGGTCGGCATGATCAGCGAAGCCGACCTGGCCCGGCACCTTACGGAAGAGCAGGTCGGTCATTTCGTCGAGACCATCTGCGCCACGACCTGACGGCCGTCGGCGCGACACGCCACAGAGTACGCGCGGGAGCCCGGCGGTGCGGCAGGCCGAGCGCGCCGGGTCTACGAGACGGACGGCACCGCGCTTCCGTAGCCCCCGCCGCCAGGCGTCCACAGGACGAACACGTCCCCTGGCCCCACGGTCATCGAGTCGCAGCCCGACATCGGGACGACGGTGCCGTCGGCCCGTTCGACGTGGTGCAGGCCGAGCGCTCCGGACCGGCCACCTGCCATTCCGTAGGGAGGTACTCTCCGGTGGCCCGAGAGGACGCTGACCGTCATCGGCTCGCGGAAGCGAATCCGGCGTACGACTCCGTCGCCGCCGTGCCAGCGGCCCGCCCCGCCGCTGCCCGCGCGTACGGCGAACTCCTCCACCAGGACCGGCAGGCGCAGCTCCAGAACCTCGGGGTCGGTGAGGCGAGAGTTCGTCATGTGGGTCTGCACGGCCGAGGCCCCATGGAAGCCGGGTCCGGCCCCGGCCCCGGAGGCGACCGTCTCGTAGTACTGGTGGCGGTCGTTGCCGAAGGTGACGTTGTTCATGGTGCCGCTGCCCTCCGCCTGAGCACCCAGGGCCGCGTACAGGGCTCCCGTGACGGCCTGGGACGTCTCGACGTTCCCGGCGACGATGGCGGCGGGCGGCGTCGGGGCGAGCATCGAGCCTGGCGGGGCGATGATACGCAGCGGCCGCAGGCAGCCGTCGTTGAGGGGGATGTCCCGGTCGATGAGGGTGCGGAAGACGTAGAGCACGGCGGCGGTGACGACGGAGGTGGGGGCGTTGAAGTTGGAGTCGAGCTGGGCCGAGGTGCCGGTGAAGTCGATGGTCGCGCCGCGCTGTTCGCGGTCGACGGTGACGCGGACGGCGATCACGGCACCGGAGTCGGTCTCGTACTGGTACTCCCCGTCGGCGAGGTGGTCGAGGGCCAGGCGTACGGCTTCCTCCGCGTTGTCCTGGACGTGGCGCATGTACGCCTGGACCACGTCGAGTCCGAAGTGGCGGATCATCCGGTCGACCTCCTCGACGCCCTTGGCGTTGGCGGCGATCTGGGCGCGCAGGTCGGCGAGGTTGGTCGCGGGGTCGCGGGACGGGTGGCGGGCACCGGTGAGCAGTGCCAGGGTCTCCGTCTCGCGCAGGCGGCCGTCCTGGACGAGCATCCAATTGTCGAAGAGCACGCCCTCCTCTTCGATGCGGTGGCTGTCGGCGGGCATGGAGCCGGGGGTGAGGCCCCCGATCTCCGCGTGATGGCCACGGGATGCGACGTAGAAGAGGATGCGGTGCTCGTGGGCCGTGCCCTTCTGCCCGAACACCGGGCTGATCACGGTGACATCGGGCAGGTGGGTGCCGCCGTGGTAGGGGTCGTTGACCGCGTACGCGTCACCAGGGTGCATGGTGCCCGCCCTGCGGCGGACGATCTCGCGCACGGCGGTCCCCATGGAACCCAGGTGGACGGGGATGTGGGGGGCGTTGGCGACCAGGTTGCCCTCGGGGTCGAAGAGGGCGCACGAGAAGTCGAGCCGTTCCTTGATGTTGACGGACTGGGAGGTGGCGGCCAGACGGGCACCCATCTGCTCGGCGACGGAGACGAACTGGCTGTTGAAGATCTCCAGCATGACCGGGTCCACCTGGGTGTCGACGTCCGCGGCGCCGGGGTCGCCGATCCGTTCCAGGCGCAGGTGTCCCAGGTCCGTGACGGTGGCCTCCCAGCCGGGGTCGACCACGGTGGTGGCGTCCTGCTCGGTGATCACGGCGGGTCCGCGCACGACGGAACCGGGCGCCAGTCGGTCGCGTTCCCGCAGCGGAACCGCCTGCCAGGCCCCGTCGGCGTACAGTCGCGTGGTGGGAGCCCGCGTCGTGTCGCCGTACGGGGCTTGGGCGGCTGTCAGATGCCCGAGGTCGGGTTGCGGAGTCACCCCGCGGGCCTCGACGGAGAGGGCGTCCACCACCACGGGACGGTCCAGCAGGAACGAATAGAGGGCGCGGTGTCGTTCGGCGAACTCGACTGCCATCGCGTCCGCTCCGCCCAGCGGAACCTTCACGGGGGTGTCGGTGCCGTCGTAGCGGAGCCGGGCGGTGCACGTGACGCGGACGCGCTCATCGGGGACGTCCTCGTCGCGCAGCACGGCACGAGCAGCTGCCTCGAGTTTGCCCGCCAGGGCCTCGATCTGAGCCATGTTCCTCTCGCTCAGGGTGAGTTCGACCGAGTGCTCGCGTACGGTCGCCACGTCGGCCAGGCCGATACCGAGCGCGGACAGGACGCCGGCCAGGGGCGGTACGAGCACCGTGCGGATGCCGAGGGAGTCGGCGACGGCGCAGGCGTGCTGACCGCCGGCTCCGCCGAACGTCGTCAGGGCGTACCGCCTGATGTCGTGGCCGCGCTGGACGGAGATCCGTTTGACGGCGGCGGCCACGTTGGCGACGGCGACCTGGAGGAAGCCATCGGCCACCTCCTCCGGGGTCCGGCGGTCGCCGATGGCCTCCTGGATCCGGGTGGCGAGGGCGGCGAACTGCTGCCGCACCACGGCTTCGTCGAGGGGCTGGTCGGCGCCGGGCCCGAAAACGCGGGGGAAGTGGGCGGGTGAGATGCGCCCGAGCATCACGTTGGCGTCGGTCACCGTCAGCGGGCCGCCCGCTCGGTAGCAGGCCGGGCCCGGTGCCGCTCCTGCAGAGTCGGGGCCGACACGGTAGCGGCCGGAGTCGAAGCGCAGGACCGAGCCGCCGCCGGCGGCGACGGTGTGGATGTCCAGCATCGGGGCCTGCAGGCGGACCCCGGCGACCTGGGCCACCGACACGCGCTCGAACTCCCCGGCGAAATGGGACACGTCGGTCGAGGTGCCACCCATGTCGAAGCCTACGACGTGGTTGTGGCCGGCCTGCTGGGACAGCCGGGCCATACCGACGATGCCCCCGGCCGGACCGGACAGGACGGCGTCCTTGCCCCGGAAGTGTTCGGCGGCGGCCAGACCGCCGTTGGACTGCATGAACATCAGTCGGACACCCGGGAGTTCGGTCGTGACGCGGCGTACGTACCGGTTGAGCACCGGCGAGAGGTACGCGTCGACGACGGCCGTGTCGCCGCGCGGGACGAGCCGGGTGAGGGGCCCGACGGCGGAGGACAGGGAGACCTGGGTGAAGCCGATGCGCTCGGCGAGCTCCCCGATCGCGCGCTCGTGCTCGGGATACAGGGCGCTGTGCAGGCAGACCACGGAGGCGGCACGGAAGCCGTCGTCGTACGCGAGCCGCAGATCGGCGGCGAGGGCGTCGAGGCCGGGGGCGCGCAACACCTCACACTCGGCGGTGACGCGCTCGTCCACCTCGACGACGCGCTCATACAGGACCTCGGGCAGGACGATCTCGCGGGCGAACAGGTCGGGGCGGTTCTGGTAGCCGATGCGCAGGGCGTCCCGGAAGCCGCGGGTGATCACCAGGAGGGTGCGCTCGCCGGTGCGCTCCAGGAGGGCATTGGTCGCCACGGTGGTGCCCATGCGTACGCTGTGCACCGCGTCGGCGGGTACCGCTTCGCCCGGGGCGAGGCCGAGGACGGTCCGGATACCCTCGATGGCCGCGTCGCGGTAGCGGGCGGGGTTCTCCGAGAGGAGCTTGAGGCTCTGCAGCCGCCCGTCCGGCATCCGGGCCACGACGTCCGTGAAGGTGCCGCCCCGGTCGATCCAGAACTGCAGGCCCTTGCGCATGCTGGAGGGCATGGCCGCGTGCTCCTTCCCCTGCTCGGCCCCCGCCGTCTCCAGCATGGCCGCCGGCGCCCGGGATCGCCGGGCGCCGCGCCCGGGTGACCGGGCGTCCGGACGGTCCCATACTGGACGGGCGGGAGACCCGAGGCCGGGAGGTGGCCCGCGTGATCCCCATGACGCTGGGTGTGTGCCGCGAGACCGCGCCGGGTGACCGCCGCGTGGCGCTCGTACCGGGCGACGTTCTCACCGCCGAGGCACTCGGCCTCAGGGTGCTGGTGGAGGCCGGCGCGGGTGACGGGGTCGGGCTGCCGGACCTTGCCTACCGTGCTGCCGGTGCCGACGTGGTCGCACGCACGGAGGTGACGCAAGCGGACGTCGTCGTGGGCCTCCGGCCGCCCGTTCCCCCGCCCGGGGCGAGGTTCCGGCAGGGGCAGGTGCTGGTCGCCCTCGTGGATCCCTTCAGGGCTCCGTTCCAGGTCCGCTGGTGGGCCGACGCGGGCCTCAGCGTGATCGGCCTCGACCTCGTACCGGAAGGGTCGGACGAGGCCCGCGCCCTCGACGCCGCCGCGTCCTTGGAGCGGCTGGCGGGTTACAAGGCCGCCCTGCTCGCGGCCGAGCTCCTCGACCGACCGGTACCCGGCGCTTGGGGCCCCGGCTCGCCCGTGGCCGCCGCCGGCGCCCTGGTCATCGGCTGGGGTCCGGCCGCCGGTGAGGCGGCCCGGACCCTGCGCGGCTGCGGGGCTGACGTACACACCGACGACGGTCGGCCGGGCGGGGGTTCCCCCGGGCTCGAAGGCATGGACATCGTCGTCACGGCGGTCCGAGCCCGCCTCCAGGGGCGGCCGCCGACGCTGGTGACGGCGCGGGCCCTCGCCGGGATGCGACCCGGTTCCGTGGTGGTCGACCTGGCGGTCGGCCCGGAGGGGGGCAACGTCGCGGGCGCCCGCGCGGGGACCGTGTCGACCGCCGGGCGGGGCGTGGTCGTAGCCGGCGTGGGCCGGCTCGCCGAGCAACTGCCCCGGGCGGCCTCCGACGCGTTCTCGCAGCACGTCCTCGCCTTGCTGGAGCGGATCGTGACCGACAGCACGCTGTGGATCGACCCGGAGGACCCCGTCCTGTCCACTGTGCTCGTCACCCACCAGAGCCTCGTGCACCGTCAGGACGTCCGGCGTGCGGTCCTGGGGCAGACGGCGGTGGCCGGCCTGCCCTGAACCCCGCACCGCGCGACGGTCTGACGGCGGGAGGTGTCCCGGGTCCGGGTGCGATGGCAGGGGACGGATCACCGGTGTCCTCGCCGCCGTAGTGCTCCGATCCGGGCCACAGCGGCGGCCCGGGACGCGCACTCCTCGAAGCACCGGCCGAGCACCGCGGCGTCGGCGGCGTCGGACAGGACGCCCGGAGCCTCGTCGCCCGTCATCAGAAGGCGCTCGAGGTCTCGCTGGCGAGTGGCGATGTCCGAGAGGTCCCGGTCCATGACGGTCGGTGGTGCGGTCGACCGCACGACGTCGTGGGCCAGGGCGACCAGCCGTAGGGCCGCCCCGCCGAGGTCCCGGACGGGGACCAGCGCCTCCTCGGCCAGTGGCAGGCCGGAGCTTCGAAGCTGCGCGACCTCGCCGGCCTGCTCGAGCAGAACGCCGATCCGTCCCACGTCCTCGGACACGTAGAGGGCGGTGAGCACGCAGGCGCTGTCCGTCTCGTGCGGGGGGATGCCGAGCGCGGCCGTGGCGAGCCCGTCAGACCCGTCGCGCAGGCCGCGCAGCGTCCTGCCGAAGTCCGCCATCGTGTGCTCCAGGCCCTCAACGGTCGACGAACTGAGCACCCGCAGGGTGAGGTCGAGCGCGGAGTGCACATGCCGCAGCAGGCGCGCCGCGCGTTCGACGTCCAGATCGGCCCGAGTACGGACCGTGTCGTCACCCACCTAGATCTCCTCGTCCGGGCGTCGGCCCTCCGGACGGAACGCACGCTGGGCCGAGGTCCGGCGTGCAGCCCCAAGTCTCCGATGCCACGCATTCTGACCCCTCCGTGGGCGCTTCGTGCTCAGGCGAGGCGGGGCCAACGAAAAAGACGGCCGCGCACACGCGTCGGCGGAAAGAGCCTGCACGCTTCTCGCGGATCCTGATCGTGCGATGCACGGGCCCCCACCGCTCCTCCGCAACCTCTCTCCGACTCTTTCCGTCAATTCCATGACACCACCGCCCGGGCGGGGCCGCCAGGTCCGGTCAGGCGCCCGACCAGCCCTTTCGAACGCGCCCGGGAGCCGTCCCACACGGAGCCGTGCCCAGTGGATCACCCAGAGACCACACCAGCCTGAGGCTGCTCGGCGGCTGCCGGCCGCGCCACCTGGGACCGGATTCCTGCCTCGGACTTGCTCCGGTCCGGGTATGCCGCGGGCGCTGCGATCCAGTCCACCGCTCCGACGACGGCCCCTTCCTCCAGGAGGTGGCCGCCCAGGTGACCGCCCAGGTCGGCGGCGCGATCCCCCGCTCGCTGCGGCCGACGCCCTGTTCGGCCCAGCAGCAGTCCGGCCGTGGCCCCCGCCGCTGTCCTGCGGCTCTGGGGGCCGGTGCCGAGTCTCGGCACATCCCCGGCCCCGGCCGTGCGGAACACGTCAGCCGAGTGGACGGCCGGTTCGGAGGGTTGCTCCCCGTACGTGCCGAGGTGTGCGGAGTTTGACAGAACTCCGCAGGCATGGAAGGCGGTTGCCAAGGCTCTTAGAAGAACCCGAGCTTCCTCGGTGAGTAGCTGACCAGCAGGTTCTTGGCCCACTGGTAGTGGTCCAGCATCATCTTGTGTGTCTCTCGGCCGATGCCTGACTGCTTCACTCTCCAAAAGCGGCGTGTGCGGAGTTTGATGAAACTCCGTAAGCGTGAAATGTGGTTGACCAGGCATGATGACGGAATCCGAGTGGCTTGATCGCTGGCTGCAACGGGCGCCGGTCCTTTCAATGGAGACCCTGGATCGCCGGTGCTGTTCGCAGTGATGGCGCACGAGCTGTTCGGGGCCGACTGGGTGCCGGAATGGATGCTGAACCACTGGCTCCAGCTGGCCCTCATCACCCCGGTGATGTTCTACACGGGCAGGCCGATCCACGTGACCGGCTGGCTCACCCTGCGCCACCGCGCCGCCGACATGAACTCCCTGATCACCCTCGGGACGAGCGCCGCCTACGCATACAGCCTGCTCGTCACCCTCGCCCCCGGCCTGCTGCCCGAGAACGTGCGCGAGGTCTACTACGAGGCCGTAGGCGTGATCCTCACCCTGATCCTGCTCGGCCGGCTCCTGGAAGCCCGCGCGAAGGCCGGCACCGGCGAGGCCATCCGCGCCCTGCTCGGCCTGCAGGCCCGTACCGCCCGCGTGGTGCGGGACGGTGCCGAGAGCGAGGTCCCCGTCGAGGACGTCGTCGTCGGGGACGAGATCGTCATTCGTCCCGGGGAGAAGATCCCCGTCGACTCCGAGGTCCTGACCGGATCCTCAGCCGTCGACGAGTCGATGGTGACCGGCGAGCCGATGCCGGCCACCAAACGGGCTGGCGACACCGTCATCGGCGCCACCATCAACACCACCGGATCCCTGCGGGTACGGGCTGCCAAGGTCGGCGCGGACACGATGCTCGCCCAGATCGTCCGCCTCGTACAGGCGGCGCAGGCGTCCAAGGCCCCCATCCAGCGGCTCGCCGACGCCGTGTCCGCCTACTTCGTGCCCGCCGTCATCGCCATCGCGATCGGCACGTTCGCCGTCTGGTTCACGGTCGGTCCCGCTCCGGCCTTCACCCTGGCGCTGGTGTCGGCGGTGGCCGTACTGATCACCGCCTGCCCGTGCGCGCTGGGCCTGGCCACGCCGCTGTCCGTGATGGTCGGCACTGGCAAGGGCGCCAGGGCGGGGATCCTCATCCGCTCCGCCGAGGCCCTGGAGACCGCGCACAAGCTCGACACGGTCGTCTTGGACAAAGACCGGCACCGTCACCTCGGGGAAGCCCGTACTCACCGACGTCCACCCCGCAGAAGGCTTCGACCCGGACTTGCTGCTGAGCCTGGTGGCGTCGGTCGAGGAGGCCAGCGAGCACCCACTCGGCCAGGCCGTCGTCGGAGGCGCCCGTGAGCGCGGGCTGTCCTGGTCGGCCGCGACCGGCTTCGACTCGATCACCGGCAAGGGCGTCACGGCCACCGTCGACGGCCGCGCAGTCCTGGTCGGCACCGGCCGCCTGCTGCAGGGGGCCGGTATCGACACCGGCGCCCTCGACCCGTATGCCGCCCGTCTGTCGGAGGAGGGCAAGACCCCCGTGCTCGCCGGAATCGACGGCCACTCCGCCGGTGTCCTCGCCGTCGCCGACACTGTCAAAGACGACTCCGCGACCGCCATCGCCGCCCTGCAACGCCTCGGCATCGAGGTCGTTATGCTCACCGGCGACATCGCCCGCACCGCCGCTGCCATCGCCTCCCAGGCAGGTATCCCCCGGGTACTCGCCGAGGTCTTGCCCGAACGCAAGGCCGACGAGATCCGCCGCCTCCAAGGCGAAGGACGCACCGTCGGCATGGTCGGCGACGGCATCAACGACGCCCCCGCCCTCGCCGCGGCCGACGTGGGCCTCGCGATCGGCACCGGCACCGACGTCGCCATCGAGGCCGCCGACATCACCCTCATCTCCGGCTCCCTCACCGGAGTCGTCACCGCCATCCGCCTGTCGCGCGCGACCATGCGCAACATCCGGCAGAACCTGTTCTTCGCCCTCATCTACAACGCCATCGGCGTCCCCCTCGCCGCTGGCGCCCTGTACCCCCTGTGGGGCGTCCGTCTCAGCCCCATCATCGCGGCCGCTGCCATGGCCCTGAGCTCGCTTTCCGTCGTCACCAACGCCTCGCGCCTGCGCCGCTGGCACCCTGCCCCGCTCCCGCCCGCCGAGCCGGCCCGCGTCCAGCCCCGTGTCGAGACAGCCGCCGCCCGGCCATCGCACCCACAGCCGGAAGGTGCCCCCTACAGCCAGGAGGTCGTGGACCCCGTGTGCGGTATGCACGTGGATCCCGACGGCGCTGCGGAACGCCGGCAGGCCGGCACAGCCACCTACTACTTCTGCTCAGCGCACTGCGCGGCCGCCTTCGACGCCGACCGAGCCGCTATACCGCCCTTCCGAGAGGCTGAGGCGTATGCGGACGCGGCCGACGGAGCGGTCGCGAGCGGGATGCTGCTGCCATGCGGGGCGAAGAGATCCAGCAGCCGGGTGCGGGCGGAGTCCAGCCGTCGGCGATGACGGCCGCCACTGCGACCGAGACGGACCGGCCGATGGCCGAGTCCTGCGCGCACAGCTCCCGTACCACCGCCGCGTCGAACTCCAGGGCGCGGACCTCGCTCGCGGCGACGGCTCCGAGGCGCCATGTGTACGGTCGCATCATCCAGGACCATCCTCCGAGCTCGCCCGTCTGGCCGCCTTCCGCCGCCGCGAGCTCCTCCTCGCCCTCGGCTGCACGCTCGACGTCCTCGCCCCGGGCATCCTGTACGGCGTCCTGGTCGCGGTGGCCCTCTCCGTGGCGGAAGGCGCTCGATGGAATGGAATCGGTCGTTGCAGGCATCCGAGCGCAACCCCACCCTTCAGGTCGGCATATCGATACGTTGGCCCGCAGCCGGGACAGCACCCCGGCGATCGGAGGGGAAGCACGTGGGTGCGGGGGATCCCTTGACGCGGGTGCCGCGCATGCGGCTGACGAGTTGCTGGACCGAGAGCCTTCTGTCCGGCAGTTCGCGCCCGGCAGTGCTGGAACTCAGGTGAGGTGGATGGTGCAGGGGCACGGGATCCGGCGCCTGCCCGTCATCGACGACCACCGCCTGTCGGGCGTGATTGAGTCCGCCTACAGTCTGCGGCGCCGCTCCGCCGGTCGGGATGGGCCGACCGGCCCTCATCGGAGCCCGACCGGCCCATGCCGGAAGCGCCCGGAGGGGCGACTGTGGGCACGAGCGGGCATTTGGGTAACGGGACCGTATGGCAAGGGACGGACACCTGTGATGCAGCGGTACGTGTACGACTTCACGGAGGACGGCCCGGACACGGCCGCATTGCTGGGCGACAAGGGCGCCAGTCTGGCCGAGATGACCTGCATGGGGCTCCCGGTGCCCCCCGGTTTCACTGTCACCACCGAGGCGTGTCGCGTCTTCCTCACGACGGGTGAGCCGCCCGTGGAACTGGCCGGCCAGATGGTGGATCACTTGGCGGCGTTGGAGCAGAACGTCGGCAAGCGCCTCGGGCAGGTGAACGATCCCTTGCTGCTCTCCGTCCGCGCGGGAGCCGGATCCTTGATGCCCGGCGTGATGGAGACGGTCCTTGACGTGGGCCTCAACGACCTCTCCGTCCTCGGTCTGGGCGTCGCACCAGGGAACGAGCGGTTCGCATGGGACTCCTACCGGCGCCTGGTGCAGATGTTCGGCAGAACGGTCATGGGAGTCGACGGCTCGCTCTTCGAGGAAGTCCTTCTCCATATCGAACGACAACACGCAGTGGCCGACGACGGTCGGCTCGACGTGGTGGACCTCATCAGACTTGTGGAGACGTTCAAGGACCTGATAGAGGAAGGGACCGGTGAAGCGTTCCCGCAGGATCCGGCCGAACAGCTCCGGCGGGCGGTCTTGGCTGCTTTCGCGTCGTGGAACGGAGAGCGTGCGCGACTGCACCGCCGCCGTCACCTCCTTGACCCCGGCATCGCGGTCAGCGTCCAGAGCATGGTCTTCGGCAATCTCGGCCCCGACTCCGGCAGTGGCGTCGCCTCCACGCGGGACCCGGCCACCGGCAGGTCGGGCCTGTACGGGAGCTATCTGCCCAACGCCCAAGGCGAGGACGTGGTGGCCGGGATGCGTGACACCGTGCCGCTCGGGCGACTCGCGGAGGTCGCCCCCGGGGCCTACGCACGGTTGCGTGACTGCATGGAGCGACTGGAGGACCGGTACAACGACCGGTGCGACATCGAGTTCACCGTCGAACGCGGAACGCTGTGGATGCTGCAAGCCCATGTCGGCAAGCGCCCGCCTCAAGGCGTCTCGGCACCGCTGACCGGTCGGTCGGCGGAGGCAAGTGCCCCGGCGGCGGAAGGGCGACCGTCGTAGCCGGCCGGTGTCGGCGACGGCGCACGCCACCGAGGCACCCCCGCGCACCCCGCGGGGCAACCTGCCGCGCTGTTGCCGACGATCCCGGCGGGCCTGGCAACGTGCGATGTGACGACATTGCCGTGGACCTGCGGATGCTCACCTCGCGCCGCCTTGACCTGGCGGCCGACCGCACGAGGGCGATCAACCGGCTGCGGGCCCAGATACTGGAGTACTTCCCCGCCCTGGAACGGGCCTTCGACTACAGCACCTCGAAGGCGGCCCTGGTGCTACTCACCGGCTACCGGACCCCGGCCGCCCTGCGAAGGATCGGCAAGAACCGTCTCGCGGTCTGGCTGAAGAACCGCAAGGTCCGCAACTCCAACGTCGTCGCAGCAACCGCCCTCGAGGCCGCCGAGGCCCAGCACACCGCCGTGCCCGGGGAGAAGCTGGCCGCCGCCATGGCGGCCAGGCTCGCGAGGGAGGTGATGGCCCTCGATGAGGAGATCGCCGAGACCGACCTGCTGATCGAGGGCCGGTTTCGCCACCACCCGCACGCGGCGGTCATCCTGAGCATGCCCGGCATCGGCCCCGCCACGTTCGGTTGAGATGCGGCTCCTCAGCTTGACGTTTAACGTTGCTGGGCTTGGTGTTCCTTGATCGACTCGGCACGTTTGACTGTCTTGCCGACGTTGTGGTGCCTGGCCCGGTGC
>NZ_JBFAJR010000070.1:0-15589 GCF_040655295.1 Streptomyces sp. NPDC050448
ATCGGGGCCAGCGCGCTGCTGACGGGCGCGGGCGCGGGCGCGGGCGCGGGGAAGGATGCCGAAGTGTGCATGAACCCGTCCACCTCAGTCCGTCAGCCGCTTCGCTGCCCGCCGTACGCCGTCGGCCGCGTTCGCGCACCGCTCGGCGTGGCTCAGCAGGACCATGCGGAACCGCTCCCCCTCCTCGTCGGTGCTCCAGCCGCTGTTCCCGGCACAGGCCGCCAGGCTCTCCGCGTGCCGCTCCAGCCGGTCGGCGCTGGCGTGCGCCAGGGCTCCGTACGCCGCCGGGGCGTAGCCGAACGCAGAGACCGGCACCGCCGTCGGCATGCCGACCGTCACCCGCCCGTCGCCCGGCCGGGCGGTGAGGTCCTCGAGCGCCACGACCAGCGTCCGCGGATCGAGGGTGTCCGGCAGCCGGTCCGCGGTGAACTGCGGGGAGATCACCACCGGGCGGACCGCCTCCGTGACGGCCCGTACGATCTGTTCCGCGACGAGCGCCGCGAACCGTGTCGCCGCGCACCCGGTCGGTGCCCCGCACAGCGGCGGCATCCCCTCGGTCACCGCCGTCGCCGACACCCCCGACGGCGCCGGGTCCGGGCGGCCCTCGTCGTCCAGACCGCGCAGCCAGCCGGGCACCCGCAGGATCTCGGTCCCGGCCTCGACCGCCAGGTCCTGCCATACGAAGTCGGCCCGTACGGGGTACACGGCCGCGGCCACCGGCGGATGGCGGCGCAGTGCCTCGCCCACGGCCGCCTCCGGGGAGGCGGCTGCGCCCACGGCGAGCAGGGCCAGCGCCTGGAGCACGGTCCCGGCTGCGGCCTCGGACACCAGGGCGAGCGCGTGCGCGACGGCCGGTACGACGGCCTCCGGATCGGTGCCGCCACGACCCGCGCCCTGCGCCGTCAGCCGGCCCGCCAGGGAGGCCGGGTCCGGGTCGGCCAGGTGCAGTGCCAGCCGGCGCCGCAGGGCCTCGGCCCGGCCCTCGTACGACCTGCTGTCCGCAGCCGCCACCGCCGCCGCGAGCACCTCGCTGAGCAGCGTGTCCTCGACGGCTGCGGCGCCCACCACCACGCGCCGGCTCAGCCGCAGCATGCCGCGGTTCCAGTCGTGCCACTCCAGCGTGCCGTCCCCGCGCCGGGCCGCGATCACCCGGTCCACGTCCTCGGCCAGCAGGCCGCCCAGTTCGGCGGCCGGTACGGCCGCGTCCCGGGGCAGCGGCACGTGCGGTGACAGCCCGTACCGGTGCCCGCCGGCCGTGAGGCCGACCGCGGGCGCGAGCGCCCCCGCCTCGTCCGCCCGGGCGAGCAGGCCCGCGGCGTCGGCGGCGGCCAACGGCAGGAGGAAGGGCCCGAACGGGGTGCGCAGCTGCACCGGCCGCCCGGAGCGGGAGCGCCGCAGGAACGCCAGCAGCCGGCGCGTCACCCCTTCCCGGGTCAGCACGTCCAGCCCCAGGGCGCGGGCCGGGGCATCCACCCACGGCAGGCGCTGGGCGACCATCGCCGCGCTGAACACGGCGTTCTCCAGGGGCCAGGCCGTCGCGGGACGTCGCGCCGGGGTGGCCGGGCTGTCGGCAGTGGTCATCGGTCGTCTCCCTTGTGGTCCCTTGTGGTCACTTGTCGCGCAGCATGTACGGCTGGTTGCCGACGACTTCGCCGTCGTAGGCGCTGATCAGCTTGTTGACCTGATCCCGGTAGTGCGTCAGCTCCCCGCGCAGGGTGTCGGAGTACGCCTGCGGGGCGTGCGACAGCGGGTAGTCGTACGACTCGTCCAGCCAGGCCAGTTCGACCCAGCTGTCGGGGATGTCGTGGGGCGCGGCCGGGCCGCGCCCGTCCAGCATCGGGATCACGTCGTGCTTGTTGACGAGGCTGATCACCTGCGTGGTGTGGTCGGCGGGCCGCTTGCCGTCGATCGGGGAGCCGAGCGTGACGACGTGCGTGACCCGGTAGGTGGCGGACACCTCCACGTCGGTCGCGAGGTTCATCGCGGTCAGCCCGCCGAGGCTGTGCCCGACGATCATCAGGTCCGCGCCGGCCGGCACCCCGGCCCGTTGGAGCAGCTTCTTCGCGGCACGGGTGTACGTCGTATCGGTGCGCAGCAGCCCGTCGAACGCGCCGACCAGGTCCTGCGGGGTGCTGTTGCTCAGCAGCCCGAAGCTCGTGCCGGGCAGCAGGAGCACGTACCGTACGGCGCCGTCGGCGCACGCGACGCGGCGCAGCAGCACCAGCCCGTGGTTGCCGAGGGCCCCGATGTCGTTGACGTAGCTGACGATGTCGTTGCGGGAGGTGGCGAGCACCTTCGCGAGGATCGGGTCCGGCTCGGTGCGCTCGGCCCGGCCCGGCCCGGGGTTGAGGAACCCCAGGACCGAACTCGGCAGTCCGAGGAACGGGTCGGTGGTCGGTACGCCCCCGGCGAGCGTCACCCACGAGAAGTCGTCGTTGACCGGGTTCTCGTCGAGCATGCCGAGCAGGGCCAGCAGCTCCATGATCACGGGGCTCACCGTGGTCAGGGCGCGGGTCACGCCCAGCAGCTCGATCAGCCCGAACGCCGCCCGCAGTGCCTCCAGCCGGTTCCCGGCCACCATGGCGTCGGTGAGGCGGCGTGCGGCCGGCGAGCCGAGGTTGGGGTGTTCGACCGCGGCCGCCTTGATCCGCAGGGCGAAGGCGTCCACGGCCATGGCCACCTTGGCGGGGCGACGGTACGTCATGCTCCCGGCCATCCGGGCGAGTTCGCCGACCAGGCCGCCGTTGGCCCCGAACCCGAGCCCGCTGGAGGCGGTCAGCGCCTGGGTGCAGGAGAGGGCCGTGCCGAGCGCCCAGCCGGGGCGCCGCAGCGCCTCCAGCCCGAACCGCCAGCTGAACAAGGCCCCGGTCAGCTCCGCGCCGGACTGCTTGGCCGTGAGGGCCGCGTCCGCGAGCAGGACCGACGCCGCGATGAGGAGCTCGGCATCGATCCGCTCCGGGGCCGGTTCCGGTGCGGCTGGAGCGGGTTCGGCCGGAGCGGGTTCGGCCGGGGCCGCGCTCTGGGCGGCGGCATCCGGACCCTTCCGCGTGGGGAGACGCTGAGCCGTTTCGTCGACCACCTGAGGCGCCACTTTCCTACCTCTCATCCCTGTGCAACGGCTTCGCAGCCTTGCCCGCTGTGTGCGGGGGAATCGTGGCACCGAATGTGATCCTTTCCGTCCGGCCGGACCCTCGTTTCCGCGTGTCAGCCGCCGTGCGGACCTCGGCCCGGCCCCCTCCCGGGCCTC
This sequence comes from Streptomyces sp. NPDC050448, assembly GCF_040655295.1. Taxonomy (NCBI): domain Bacteria; kingdom Bacillati; phylum Actinomycetota; class Actinomycetes; order Kitasatosporales; family Streptomycetaceae; genus Streptomyces; species Streptomyces sp. NPDC050448. The sequence goes on from NZ_JBFAJR010000070.1 coordinate 3,248, forward strand.
TGCCCACGGGGCGGTGGCGGTCCGGCAGCCGCCCCGTTCACCCGACGGGGTGGGACGGCCCCGGGAGGATGACTCCGGCCCCTCGTTGTTGACGCACGCCGATCCGGCACCCGCCCGCGCGCTCCGCCGGACGTCAGGCGAGGGGCGGTGGGACGAGCCCCAGGACCCGCTCGGTGTCGGCCAGCACGCAGGGACGCATCGGGATCTTGCGGCGTCACCGTGTCTCCTGCGGGTCGGGCCCGGCCACCGGGCCGGTGCGGGTGCCGACGGGGCGACCGTAGCGGCGGACCACCGTCCCGGCGGTGCGGATCCGCCGAAGGGCACCCGCACGGGTCCGGGGCCCCGGGAAACATTCTTGGCATGAACGCGGCGTACAGTCGGCTGCCGACGCCAGGACCCGACCGCCCCTCGACGCCGACCGAAAGCAGGAGCAATGACAGGCACCGCACCGACCGCCACCCTCGCCGGATGGCGCCGGGCTCCCTTCTCCGCCGAGGGGCTCACGTACGACTGCTTCGAGAAGGGCGAAGGCCCCGGCGTGGTGCTCCTGCCGGAGCTGCCCGGCATCACGCCCGAGGTGCTCGGCCTCGCCGAGCACCTGGTGGGCGAGGGGTTCACCGTCGTGATGCCGTCGTTGTTCGGCACGCCGGGCAAGCCCGTCTCCGTCGCCCGGACGGCGGCCGTCTTCGCCCGCGTGTGCGTCTCCGCGGAGTTCCGGGCCTTTGCCACGAACGCCCGCCGGCCCGTCGCCGACTACCTCCGGGCCCTCGCCCGCGACCTCGCGGCCCGTACCCCCGCCGCGGGGGTCGGCGTCATCGGCCTCTGCTTCACGGGCGGTTTCGCCCTGGCCGCCGCCGTGGACGACTCCGTCCTGGCCCCCGTCATGAGCCAGCCCTCGACCCCGATCGCCCTGACGGCCGCCCGGCGCGCGGACGCCGGTGTCTCCGAGGACGAACTGCAGCGCGTCGTCGACCGCACACGGAACAACGGCCTCTGCGTCATGGGGCTCCGCTTCAGTGAGGACTGGATGGCCCCGGAGGAGCGGTTCGACACCCTGCGCTCCCGGCTCGGGGACGCCTTCAAGGTCATCCGGCTCAGCTCCTCCCCCGGCAATGGCGACGGCTTCGGCCGCCTGGCCCATGCGGTGCTGACGCTGGAGGTCCGCGAAACCCCGGAGGACCACCCCGCCTTCAAGGCCCGTGCGGACGTCACCGCGTTCCTGCACGAACGGCTGAAGGGCTGAAGGGCTGAAGGGCTGACCGTATGGACCGCCTCGACATCGACGAGCCGTTGGTGCGTGCGCTGTTGCGGGATCAGCACCCGGACCTGTCGGAGCTGAGCCTGCGCCGGGTACCCGCGGGCTGGGACAACGAACTGTGGCGCCTTGGTGGCGAGTTGGCCGTGCGCCTGCCGCGCGCCCCGGCGCTCCTGCGCTCCTGCGCTCCTGCGCTCCTGCGCTCCTGCGCTCCTGCGCTCCTGCGCAAAGAGCGTTTCAAGGACTCCGGCCCGCCTCCCGTCGCGCAGCCCGACGGGGGGTGAGCGGCGGCGCACTCACCGTGCCCGCAGCCCTGCGCCGACGGAGGTGCCGCGCGTCGACGCGCCGTCAGCGACGAGGTGGCCGATTCGCATCCGGCACCTCTCACCGTCCGTTGAAGATCCACTACCCTGTGCCGCGCCCCGACCGGCTCACCGAAGGAGTCCCGCATGGAGCGCAGCCGTACCGACCTGAGGATCCGCGCCGTCCTCGCCGCGATGGGAGTCACCGCTGCCCTCGCGGCGGCACCGGCCGCCCAGGCGGCCCCGGCCGAATCCGCCGCTCCCGCGGCGGTCGCCGCACCGCCGGCGTCCTGCACGGGCGAGTTCAAGGGCGACAAGCGGCTCGGGCCGCAGCACCTGCCGCGGAACTCGCAGCCGCCGGTCGGGCCGCTGCTCAGGGGCTACCACCACACCGGGAAGCTCTCGTCCGGCGCGTTCCTCAAGAAGTACTGGGAGGGACCGGCCGACACCGGCAGCTGGAAGTACCCGCCGAACGACGGCTTCGGCGAGGTCAACGGCACCGTCGACAAGGCCCCCGCAGTGCTGGCCGAGGGCGAGCAGCTGGACCGGTTCGGCTCCGAGTACGGCGCGTACCTCGCTCCGGCCGGGGACTCGTACGCGAAGCGGGCGCTGCCCCCGCAGAACCTCAACACCCGGGACGCGGCCTTCCCCTGCGACTACCACGTGTACAAGGTGACCAAGCCCTTCGTGGTCTGGGAGGGCTCGATAGCTCCCTGGTTCGAGCAGCCCGGCGGCGGTCGGCAGATCAAGCTGGATCCGGCCTTCCTCGACCCGGGCGCCGGGCAGCGCCTGAACGTCCTCTGGCTGATCGACAACGGCTACCTGGTCCGCGTCACCCCGTGAACCACCGGCACGAGCTCGAACGGGCGCTCCGGGAGGCCGCAGTGCCCGACGGGTACTACTGGATCGAGGGCGTCCACGAACCCGCGCCCCCTCCACCCGACTTCGTCTATCTGCGGGCGCGGCCCGGGGGAGGCTGGGAGACGGGGGTGTACGAGCGGGGCGTCCACGAGCCGGTCGCCGAGCACACGACCGAAGCCGGGGCGTGCGCGCACCTTCGTACCCTGCTCGGCCGCTGAAGGACGAAGCGGGACTCACAGGCGGCCCGCAGAACCGGCAACCGACGTGCACGCCCGCGATTCATCGGGTTTACCGCTGAAGCCGCGACGCCGGAAGCCCACTCGAATTCCGGTGGACCGCGGGTCATTCACACCGGCATTCACCCCTGCCGGCCCCGCGGCCCGGGCCGCATTCCCCGCACGCCACGAAGCCCCCCACGGCCCACCCGGCCGGGGGCCGCGGCCTTGAGGGGCCCACATCCGCAGGCCAGGCCCCTGCCCGCGCGTCTAACAGGCGCCGGCAAAGGCGGGCAACCGTCCGGGGGTGGCGAATTTCCGCCACCCCCGGAACCGGCCCCGCGGCCGAACACACAGAAGCAACACGGCTGTAACGTCGACGGCAATGTCGGAGATGGCACTGAATTCCCCGACAAGCGCTCCGGACCTACGTCGGGTAACCCTGTTCCGGTGGTCCGGTTCGACCGGTTTCACCCCAACCATCTGAGGTCGTCCAGGTCACCTTCTGACGCTCCGTCATGGCGGAACTGTGCCAATTCCATTCCGGGTCTGTTCATTCGATCCAGCGGATTGTCATGCTTCCGACAGCCTCAATACGGGCGGCACCGCCGGTCAATCGCCTCCGGCAGGTGCCGCGGAGCCGTACGGAGCAGCACCACAGCGCCCGTTCCGCCCCCTGCAGGCACTCACCCCGGTGCCCCGGAACGAGGCGCGACCGCGCACACGCGGTTGGATCCAGAAGGAAGACCTACGTGAAGCGAAAGCTCGCCATCGGAGCCGTCCTCTCCACCTCGGCTCTGCTCGCCGGCGCCATCCAGGTCAGCGCCGGGCTGGCGCAGGCGGCCCCCACGCCCGCCTCTCCCGGCCCCGCACAGCAGCGCGCCGCCCTGCTCGCCCAGGCCGGCAGCGATGCCCCCGCCACGGCCCGCGCCCTCGGGCTGGGCAACTCGGAGAAGCTGGCCGTCAAGGACGTCGTGACCGACGCGGACGGCAGCCGTCACGTGCGCTACGAGCGCACCTACAACGGCCTCCCCGTCATCGGCGGCGACCTGATAGTCCACCAGGACGCCAAGGGCGCCGTGAAGTCGGTGGACAAGGCGGTCCCGCACTCCATCGCTCCGGCCTCGCTCTCCCCGAAGCTCTCCGCGAGCCAGGCCGCCGCCCAGGCGACCGGTACCGTGAACGCCACCGTCGGCATCGCGAAGGACGCCGACGAGCCGGCCCTGACCTCGGTCGACCGGACCGGCACCCCCCGTCTGGTCGTCTGGGCCGCCTCCGGCACCCCGCGACTCGCGTACGAGACCCTCGTCGAGGGCATGCGCGCCGACGGCACCCCCAGCAGCCAGCGCATCGTCACCGACGCGGCGAGCGGCGAGGTCCTCTCCACCCACGAGGGGATCCAGACCGCCAACGCCACCGGCAGCGGCAAGGGCGTGTTCGTCGGCTCCGTACCGCTGACGACCAACTACACGGGTTCCACGTACCAGTTGAAGGACGCCACGCGCGGCGGCCAGTACACCGTCAACCTCTCCGGCAAGACCGCGGGCAACGGCACCCTGTACACCGACGCCGACAACGCCTGGGGTGACGGCACCGTCGCCAACGGCCAGTCGGCGGCGGTCGACGCCCAGTACGGCGCCGCGGTCACCTGGGACTTCTACAAGAACGTCTTCGGCCGCAGCGGCATCCGCAACGACGGCGTCGGCGCGTACAGCCGGGTCCACTACGGCCGCAACTACGTCAACGCCTTCTGGAGCGACTCCTGCTTCTGCATGACGTACGGCGACGGCGCGAGCAACACCCACCCGCTGACCGAACTGGACGTCTCCGGTCACGAGATGAGCCACGGCGTCACCGCGAACACCGCCGGCCTGAACTACTCGGGCGAGTCCGGCGGCCTGAACGAGGCCACGTCCGACATCCTCGGCACCGGCGTGGAGTTCTACGCCAACCTGAGTGCGGACAAGGGCGACTACCTCATCGGCGAGCTGATCAACCTCAACGGCGACGGCAAGCCGCTGCGTTACATGGACAAGCCCTCCAAGGACGGCAACTCGGCCGACTACTGGTCCTCCGGTGTCGGCAACCTCAACGTCCACTACTCCTCGGGCGTCGCCAACCACTTCTTCTACCTGCTGTCCGAGGGCAGCGGCGCGAAGACCATCAACGGCGTCGCCTACGACAGCCCCACCTCCAACGGTTCCTCCGTCACCGGCATCGGCCGTGACAAGGCCCTGCAGGTCTGGTACCGCGCACTCACCGTGTACATGACCTCCACCACGGACTACAAGGGTGCCCGTGCGGCGACCCTGAGCGCGGCGGGCGACCTGTACGGCGCGACGTCCGCCGAGTACCAGGCAGTTGCCGCTGCGTGGTCCGGCGTCAACGTCAACTGACGCCTCGGCTCAGCGTGCCGGCAGGTCCCGGAAGGGGCCTGCCGGCACTTTCGCGTCCCTCTCGCCCGGCACGGCGGTCACGGGGACGTGGAGTCGGTGGCGCGGGCGATGCCGTCGAGCTCCTTGGCGATCCACGCCCGCTCGGCCGCATCGCAGGGCGGTGCGGACGTCGACGGCGCGTGCTCCTGCTGCGGGCGGGTGTTGTCCACGACGGCCCAGCCCTTGCCGCCGTCGGGGGCGGCCAGTTCGACGAGGCGGTGGTCGAGGTGGCCCGTGATCATCACCGCCATGAGGGACAGGTACTCGCGCTGCAGATCGGGGGCGAGCTGTCCGTCACCCGGCACCTCGAGGACGGCCTCCCGGCCGTCGGCCAGCAATGCGCAGGTCGTCTGGACGGCCCGGATGAGCACCTCGAACCGCTCCCCGTTCAGGCGAGCTCGCAGGACCTCCAGGTAGGGACCCAGGACATCGTCATCCCGACCGTCCCCCGCGTCTGCCGCATCGTGCTCGGTCATGTTCCCCGCCCTTCCCCGGACGGTCGCCTTCCTTCGCAGTGTAGGGAGCACCCGGTACCTGCACGGCGGTCTTCGGCCACCCTCCAACCCGCCGCACGGCCAGCCGACTTGCTGCCGCCGGGCCTGACGGGGCACGCAACAGCCCTCGCCGCCCGGCGGTGTTCACGCCGCTCCCATGCGACACGGCCCTGGTCACGAAGGAGCTCGGGCGCCCCGCGCGCGACATCCGCTCCGCTACGCACCTGCGCCCCCGGGGGCAGGCGCTCCCGCGCTCGCATCAGTGGCCGGAAGAGGCCTACGGCCAGCTGTCGGACCCCGCTTCGCCGGCCGAGTCCCCCCTCCTGGGAGCCCACACGGCCACCGGGCGGACCTCCTGAAGGCGGCGGCGACTATGCCGCCCGCACTTCCGGGGCGAATATTCCTTCGGTAATTTCGCAGCGCATTCAGCATCTCCCCACTTCCTACATTGACAGTGCGCTGCGCCCTGCGAGTTAATTACTTCACGAGTGGCCTGATGTAGTCGTGTGTAGGTGGGATCCGGTCACTTGGCGCCCGATTCATTCCGAACAGTCGCGGTTGAGGAGCCGCGACACGGTACCTCAGCAGCGGGGTGCTCTGAAATCGCACATGCCATCACGATCGTACATTGAGCGGGTATTGGCGAATCCGACTCTTCCGTGGGGGGATCAATGGCCCGGCTCGACCCTTTCCCCGTTCCCGATTTCCATCTTCCGTTCGGGAACTCCAAGCATCCACTGGCCGCACGGGCCAACGCCGAAGCCACGTCCTGGGCGCTGCGTCACGAGCTCGTCACCGATGCCGTGGACCAGTTCGCGGGCATCGGCTGCGGCCATCTTGCGGGCCGGGTGAGCGGCGAGGTGCCGTTCGACACCATCGTCCTGCTCGCCGAGTGGATGGCCTGGTCGTTCGTCCTGGACGATCAGCACGACCATCTCATCAGGACGGGTGAAGTTGCGGCCTGGCGGCCCGTCACCGACGCCATCGCCGAATATCTGGACACAGGCAGGATCAACAGGGCGTCATCGCGCCGCAATCCGCTGGTGAACGGATTCGTCGATCTGTGCGACCGGATCCTCGCCGGGATGTCCGCGGGAACCGCGGCCCGATACCGGGCTCATGTCCCGCTGATGCTGCGCTCCCTGGACCAGGAGGCGGGCAATCGCGGGACCGGCGGACGTCCTTCGATCCAGGACTACGTCCTCATGCGCCGGCACAGTTCCCAGTTGCTGCCGATGATGGACATGGTCGAGGCGGGACTGGGAATCGACCTGCCGCAGCGCATCCACGACCTTCCCGCTTTCCGGGCGGTCGTCGAGAGCGCCGTCGACATCATCTCGTGGGGCAACGACGTGTTCTCCCTGCGGAAGGAGCACGCCTGCGGGGACAACAACAACCTCGTCTCCCTCATCTCCTCCTGGGAGGGATGCCCGCTGCCGGACGCCGTCCAGGCGGTCGAGGGCCGCATCCAGGTCCGCATAGAGGACTACGTGGCGGCGGAGCGCCGCCTGTTTCAAGTCATCGGCGCCCAGGGGGAGATGGACCCGGCCGTACATGCGGCGGTCTCGCGGTGCGTGCGGAGTTACGAGGACTGGATGATCGGCACCGATCTGTGGCAGCGTTACGAGTGCACTCGGTACAGCGACGAACGGTTCGCAGCCGGGCTGGAGTCTGCGTACATCCGCCCGGACCTGGTCTCGGTGGCATGACAAGGAGTCGACCCATGGCCCATGTGGAACATCCCGGCCCTGTGGTCCACGCCCCCGCGGCTCCGGGGCGGATACCCCTCCTGGGCCACGCACTCCCCCTGTGGCGGCAGCCGATCGCGTTCCTCGAATCACTGCGCGAGCACGGCGACATCGTGCGCCTCGACATCGGCACCTGGCCCGTCCACGTGCTCACGAGCCCGGACCACGTCCACGCCGTACTGGTCCGGCAGGCCCAGCAGTTCGGCCGGGGCAGGATCTTCGACCGGCTCCGTCCGATGTTCGGCAACGGCATCGTGACGACCGACGGCGAGTTCCACCGCAAGCAGCGCCGGATGGTGCAACCGGCCTTCCACCGCGACCACATCGCCGAGTACGCCGAGGTGATGTGCCGGGCGGCGGAAGCGATGTGCGCCTCGTGGACGGCGGGCCGCGAGGTCTCGATGCTCAACGAGACGCGCCGGTACGCCCTGTCCTCGGTCGCCGACATGACCTTCTCGGGAGGCCTGAGCGGGGCCGCGATCGCGGAGGTGCACCGCTCGCTGCCCATCGTCCTGCAGGGCATGCTCCTCCGTGTCGTGATGCCCAAATCCCTGGACCGGCTGCCCATCCCGCCCCATCGCAGGTTCGACACGGCGGCCGCCCGCCTGCGCCGGATCATCGACCAGGCGATCGCGCAGTGCGGCGTCGAACAGGAGGACCGTCACGACCTCCTCTCCCTGCTGCTGTCCAGCGTGGACGCCGAGACGGGCGCGAAGATGAGCCCCGAGCAGGTACGGGACGAGGTCATCGCGATCATGTTCGCCGGGACGGAGACCCCCGCCACCACCCTGGCCTGGATCTTCCACGAGCTCGGCCGACACCCCGATGTGGAGAAGCGCCTCCACGAAGAGGTCGACGCGGTCGTGGGCCAGCGCCCCGTCCGCCCCGCCGACCTTCCACGGCTGACGTACGCGAACAACGTGTTCCAGGAGGCGCTGCGCCTGCACTCGCCCCTGCTCTTCACCAGGCGGGCCCTGGAGCCCCTCACCCTGGGCGGTGTCTCCATACCGGCCGGAGCGGAATTGGCCTACAGTCCGTACGCGTTGCACCGGGACCCCGCGCTGTTCCGCGATCCCACGACCTTCGATCCGGACCGCTGGCGGGAGGACGGGGACGAGCAGCCTCGCGCCCACAGGTACATCCCGTTCGGGGCCGGCCAGCACAAGTGCATCGGGGATTCGTTCGCCGTGGCGGAGATCCTGACCGCGGTGGCGACCGTGGCGTCCCGGTGGAAATTGGTCCCCGCTCCGGGCGTGACGGTACGTGAACTCCCGGCGGGCATACCCCAGCCCAGCGAGCTGCCCATGATCCCTGTTTCACGCCACTGACGGAGGCCGATCGGTCCCCGCTCAATTCACGGTGAGTTCACCGGTCTTCGGACGTCACACCGCTCGTGGGATCGGCGGAGGATACAGCGTCGCTCCCTTTCGAGTGACGTGATCCCGCAATAATGTGCTTAAGCAGCAATTTCTCGCTCCCCGGGTCGTACACTCGGCCGCACGTGCAGGAGGGGGCAGGAATGTCACATGTCACGGAACCGCGAGGGTGGGCGTCCCAGCCTCTGCTCGAGCGGGAGTCCGAGATTCTCGCGATCCACCGTGCGGTGGACGATCTCTGCGGCGTCACGGACAACGGTCCCGCCGCCCGCCGCGGAGGTGTCCTGACCTTCGCCGGGTCGGGCGGCATCGGCAAGACCACCCTGCTCGCGGAGGCCCGCCGGCACGCCGCCGAGCGCAACTGCACCGTCCTGTTCGCCCGCGGCGGCGAGCAGGAGAAGCAGGTGCCGTTCCACGTGATGCGGCAGCTCATCCAACCGGCGTTCGCCGCCATGACCGAGGCCGAACGGCGCGAGGTCCTCGGCACCTGGTACAACATCGTCGCCCCGGCGCTCGGACTGACCGCCGCCCCGGAGGTCCCCACGGCGCCCGACCCGCAGGGCGTGCGCGACGGCTTGGACTGGGTCGTCACCCATCTGACGGTGCGCAGCGCCCCTGTCGTCCTGGTCCTCGACGATGCGCACTGGGCGGACGCCGAGTCCCTGGCGTGGCTGACCGCGTTCACGGCCCGCGCCGAGGAACTGGCCATGCTGATCATGGTGGCCTGCAGGCCGGACGAGATCCCCGCCGGCGCCGGCGCCCTGCGCGCCCTGCTGGGGCGCCAGGGGACGCGCCCGCACGAGCTGGCTCCCCTCACCACGAGCGCGGTGGCCCGCATAGTGCGCGACGCTCTCGGCCAGAGCGCCGATGACGTGTTCTGCCGGGAGTGCTGGGCGATCACCGGCGGAAACCCCTTCGAGGTCGTCGAGCTGGCCATGAAGGGCCGCGACCGCGAGCTGAAGCCGAACCAGGACAGCATCCCCGAGCTGCGCGATCTGGCCTCCGCGGTCAAGGGCAGCGGACTGATCGCCCGCCTCGAACAGCTCGGGCCGTCCACCGTCCGGCTCGCGTGGGCCGCCGCGGTGCTGGGCACCGCGGTCCCGACCAGCATCGTCGGAAGCGTGGCGGCCCTCGGTGAGGCCCAGGTCACCGAGGCCATCGACCGACTGCGTGCCGCGCGCATCCTGACCGTCCTCACGAGCCTGCGCCGCAAAGAGGTCGTGGAGTTCTTCCATCCCCTCATCGCCACCGCCGTGTACCGCTCGATCCCGCCCAGTGTGCGCGTCGCCATGCACGGAATGGCCGCGCAAGCCCTCGTCGACGACGGACAGGGTGCCGCGGCTGCGGCCCGCCATCTGCTCGAGATGCACCCCGACGCCGATCCCTGGGTGGTACAGCAGCTGCGCCAGGCCGCCCGCGACAGCTTCTCCGCGGGAGCGCCCGATGCCGCACGCCGCTATCTGGCCAGGGCGCTGCGCGAACCGCCGGACGTCGAGGACCGGGCCGAGGTGCTGTTCGAGCTCGGCTCCGCCAACCTCCTCCACGATCCTGCGACCACCATCAACCAGCTCAGGGCCGCCCTGGAAGAGCCCAAGACCGAACAGAGCCTGCGGGAGGCGATCACGTACCGCCTCGCCCAGGCCCTCGCCCACACGGGTCAGCTGGCGGAGGCCTCCGCACTCCTCGCGGACGAGGCCAGGCGTGCCACGAACTCCCGTACCCGGCTGCGCATGCAGGCCGAGCAGTTCAAATGGAACTCGGTCCGGGTCGACGAGGAGAACTCGCCCGCCCGCTCCCGGCTCCTCGCCCAGTTCGCCAAACGGATCACCGGCCGCGGCCTGGCCGAGCGGCACATCCTGGGCCTGCGGGCCTGGGACGCCGCCATGCGCGGCGAACCCGCCACCACGGCCCTGGAGTACGCGGATCAGGCGCTGGACGGCGGCATGAGCTGGACCGACCAGGACTTCGGGTTCGAAGTGCCGGCCTCCGTCGCGGTCACCCTCATGTACTGCGACCAGCCGGGCCGCGCCGAGGACCTGTTCAACGCGGGCATCGTCGAGTTCGAGGCGAAGGGCTGGCGGGGCGCACACCTGTCGTTCGTGTACACCCTGCTCGGGTACGTCCGCTACCGGCGCGGGCGCCTCGCCGAGGCCGAGGACTTCGTACGCAACGGCCTGCAGATCGCCGACCGCATCGGACACGGGACCCCGGCGCAGTGGTACGCGATCGGCACCCTCATCGAGACCCTGCTCGCCCGCGGGAACACCGGGGATGCGCAGCGGGTCGCCCATGCGTACAAGCTGGGGGAAGGCTTTCCGCAGGCGGTCGTCTACCCCGACCCCCAAGCCGTGTGGGGCAAGCTCCTCCTGGCCCAGGGCAGGGTCGAGGAGGCGGTGCAGCACCTCGCCGCGGCCGGCAAACGCCTGGATCTGCGCGGCACCCGCAATCCGTCCTGGAGTCCGTGGCAACTCGATCTGGCGCTCGCGCAGGTGGCCCGCGAGCCCGAGCAGGCACGCGCCACGGCGGCCGAAGCAGTGGCCCGGGCCCGTGCGTTCGGAACGTCGAGCGTGATCGGACACGCCCTGCGGGTGTCTGCGGCGACCAGGGACCCGGCTCAGGCCGCCGTCCTGTTGCAGGAGGCGGTGGACCGCCTCGAACAGTCCCCGGCCGCCTGCGAACTCGCCCACGCGCTCGTCGATCACGGCACGGCCCTGCACACCCTCGGTGACCCGCACCGGGCGGCGCAGCAGCTCTACCGGGGCATGGAGACGGCTGCCGCCTGCGGCGCCGATGCCCTCGCACGCCGCGCCCGTGCCCAGCTCGCGTCGGCCGGGCTGCGCCCCCGCCGGCTGCACACGTCCGAGCAGGACACCTTGACGGTCGCCGAGAACGCGGCGGCCGGGCACGCCGCACTCGGTCTCGAGAACACGGCGATCGCGGCGAAGATGAACACCGACGCGCAGGCGGTCTCCGAGCTGCTGTCGGCGGTCTTCACCAAGCTGGGCACCGACCGACTCGGCTTGCGCCGAGCCCTGGGAGTCTGACGGCCGGACCGCGACCACGCCCGCCTGCCGCTGAGGCATCACAGCGGCAGGCGGATCGGGCCTGCGGCCTCAACCAGGGGTGTGTGACGGTCCGGACTCCCCGGGGCCGTCGTGCTGCCGCGAATGAGGGGTGTCACGTCCGGCGACGTGCGGCGGGGTCGCGCTCCGCGACGTGCCGGGCGACCGCGTCGACGCCGGGGCGGGCGTACCGCTCCAGGGAGCGGACGGACGAGTGGCGAGAGCGGGCCAGCAGCATCGGCGTGGACGTTCCGCTCTCCGCATCGTGTGTCAACGCACTGTGCCTGAGCCGGTGCAGGGTCCAGCCGTCCAGGTCCTCGATGTCCTCGGGTGAGGCGAGTGGGTTGGCCAGCAGCCGGGTGTTCTCCTCGAAGATCTCCTCGGCCCGGCGGTAGGAGAGCCGGGCCCGGCCGGTCTCCGGGCACACGTCGAGCGTCGGCGTCCCGGCCAGGGCCTTGCGGACCGCTTTCGTGATACTCCCGCCCAAGATCAAGTGCTTAGGGCTTGCAGATCATTAACTCGCTGTCTTGATCTTTGTCGTGGGGGCGGTGTCGAGGCGGGCGGCGAGGTGTGCAAGGTCGTCCAGGGTGGCCA
>NZ_JBFAJR010000071.1:0-15569 GCF_040655295.1 Streptomyces sp. NPDC050448
AGCAGCGCAATGCGCTCGCGCGCGGTCAGCTTGCCCTTGGCGTGCTGCGCCTCGGTCGCCCGGTCACTGGGTCCACGCCGCGCCTGCTCGCGCAGGGAGTGCAGCTCGGCCACTTTCCGAGTCAGGTTGGTCGTCACGCCGCCATTGAACGAGCTGCGGCCGGCGCTTCTCCACCCTCGCGGACCCCTATCCTCCGCCCGGCCACCCCTAGAACGAGAAGCCAGAATCCGGCCCCTCGGATGTATTTGAGATTTCCTTGAGGTTTCCAATCGTGACGAGCCGGTTCCGCTGCCGATTAGCCGAACCGCATGCGGCTTGGCGCCGTGTCAATTTCGAACGAGCGCAGCAGGGCGCCCCCTCGGAAGTTGGTACTGTGCAATCCAACCTGACGAACAGGAAGCCTGCCGCTTGACCAGCGGCGAGCGCTGAATTCCGTGCGCTCATCGGGCAACTGCCTTCCTGCGCGCGTGGGAACTCATCATGAATAGCCATGTCTGCCGTGAGAGCGACATGCGACGATTCACAGCTCATTGGGGGGCGTCCACAGCCATGTTGGTGGAGCGGGATGAACAGATCGCCAAACTGACCTCCTGGGTGACCGGCGCCGCCCGCGGCCCGAGGTCTGCGGGTGCGCAGCGTGCCGGCGCGCCCGACGACCCCGCCGTATCCGGCCCCCTGGCCGTGATCGGAGGCCCGGTCGCCGCAGGCAAGACGGCCCTGCTCCACCGCGTGCAGGAGCGGACTGCCGAATGGGGGGTCCGGTTGCTGAGCGCCGCCACCTCTGCCGCGGAACAGGACATCCCGTTCGGCGTCGTCGAGGAGCTGCTGCGCGACACTGCGGACGCGCCAAGTCCGCTTCCGCTCCACGCGCCGCTCGACGGCGGGGACTTCGTCCCCGCGCCGACCCTCATGGCGGTCCACGCCCGGCTCGCGGGTCTCGCGGCGCACCGTCCCGTCCTGATCGCCGTCGACGACGTGCAGTACGCCGATCCGCAGTCCCTGCATTGCCTGCTGTACGCCCTGGGCCGGGCGCGGTCCACCGGTCAGGAGCTCTCCCTCGTCGTCACGCGGGGCCCCGCCGCGGGAGCGACTCCCCCGGCCGTGCTGGAGGAGCTGCTGCGTCAGGTCGCCGGACCCCGGCTGCGGCTGGGCCCGCTCAGCGCCCGGGGTGTGGAGGCCCTGCTGGCGCAGCGGGCCCTGGAAGCGTCCCGTACGGGGTCCGCCGCGGCCGGCGCCCGGAACGCCGCGACCCTGCATGCGGCCACCGGCGGCAACCCCCTGCTGGTGCACAGCCTCCTGGACGACCAGGCCCCCCGGCAGCGGGCCGAGGGGGCGTTCCCCGCGGGTGAGCAGTTCCTTCAGAACGCCCTGATATGCGTGCACCGTACGGGCGCGGACGGCCTGCGCGTCGCCCAGGGCATTGCCCTGCTCGGCGACGCCGGATCGCTGCCGCTGCTGGCCCGGCTGGTGAGCGCCGGGGAACGGACGGTGGAAGACGTGGTCGCCGCGCTCCGCGACGCGGGCATCCTCCAGGGCACCCGCTTCCGCCACGGCGCGGTCCACTCGGCGGTGCTGGAGAGCCTGGCCGAGGACGCGGTGGCCCGGCTGCGCCGCCGCGCGGCGCGGCTGCTGTACGAGGCGGGGGCGGCGCCGATGGCCGTCGCCGCGCACCTGCTGGGGCACGGGCCGCACTCCCTGGACGAGGAGTGGGTGCCGGGGGTGCTGAGCGACGCCGCGCACACGGCGCTGGCCGCGCAGCGCGTCGGCTTCGCGGTGCGCTGCCTGCGACTGGCCGAGCAGTGCTCGCGGGACGAGCGGGAGCGGCTGCAACTGCGGGCGAACACGGCCAAGTTCATCTGGCGGGTCAAGCCGTCCGCGTGGGCGCACGCGCTCCAGCCGCTGAACGCCGCCCTGCACCGGGGCATCCTTCCGGTGACCGAATCCCTGCGGCTGGTGGGCGGCCTGCTGTGGAACGGCTGGATCGACGACGGCGCCATGGCCATCCAGCGCGCCCTGGAGGGCGTGCAGGGCCGCCCGGACGCCGCGCTCGCCGCCGAGCTGCGCGGTGTCCGGCTGGTGCTGGTGACCACGTTCCCCACCCTGCTCGGCCGGATGGACAGCGCCCTCGGCCCGGACTGGGACCACGCGGAGCCGCTCGCGGACCCCTCGGACGACGGCGTCATGACGGCGATGGGCCTGCTCCAGGGCGTCCTGGGCTCCACCCCGGGTCCGCGCGACCGGGCCGGGGCGGACGAGGCGCTGACCGGGCGGGCCGAGCGGATCCTGGCCGGAACGCGTCTCACGGAGGAGAGCCACGTCACCGTACGGGCGTGCCTGCTGGCCCTGATGTACGCGGACCGGCTCGGCGCGGCCGCCCTGTGGACGGACCGGCACCTGGAGGAGGCGGCCGAGCGCGGTGCGCCCGGCTGGACCGCGGTGATGCAGGCGATGCGCGCGCACATGGCGCTGCGCCGCGGTGAACTGGCGCAGGCCCGCCGGCTGGCGGAGCAGGCGCTGGAGGAACTCCCCCCGCACGGTTGGGGCGTGGGCATCGGCATGCCGCTCTCCGCGCTCATCGAGGCCCGGACCGCGATGGCCGACCACGAGGCGGCCGCGGCCCTGGTGGACCACCCCGTACCGGAGCAGATGCTCCAGACACGCTACGGCCTCCACTACATCTACGCGCGTGGAAGACACCAGCTCGCCACCGGACGCCACCACGCGGCGCTCACGGACTTCATGGCCTGCGGGAAGCTGATGCGGGAGTGGGACATGGACCGGGCGGGGCTGGCGCCCTGGCGGGTGGGGGTCGCGGAGGCCTCGCTGGCCCTGGGCAACCGCGAGCAGGCCGAGCGGTTCGCCCGGGAGCAGCTCGCCGAAGAGACCGGGCCACGGGTGCGCGGTCTGGCCCTGCGCGTCCTCGCGGGCGCCCGCCCGCTGCGCGAACGGCCCGCGCTGCTGGAACGGGCCGTGACCCTGCTCCAGGACGAGGGGGATTCGCACGAGCTGGCCCGGGCCCTGACCGAGCTGGGCGCCACCTACGAGCGGCTCGGGGACGCCGCCCAGGGCAAGACCTGCGCCCGCCGGGCCTGGCGGATCGCCGAGGCCAGCGGTTCCCGGGAGCCCGGCCAGGGCGCCCCGGCGGAGGCGGCCGTGCCGAGCGCGCCGCCGCGTGCCGTGACCTCCGCCCCGGAGCCGGTCCCCGTCCGGTCCGCTCCGGCGACGGCGTCCGCGCTCACGGACGCCGAGCAGCGGGTGGCGTCGCTGGCTGCGCACGGGTACACGAACCGGGAGATCGGGGCCAAGCTCTTCATCACCGTCAGTACCGTGGAACAGCACCTCACGCGGGTCTACCGGAAGATCAACATCACTCGCCGTCAAGACCTGCCCGTGAGTTGGGACAACGATGTCGCACACACTGCCTGATCCCGCCGCCCGGCCCGCCACCGCGGCGGCCGGACCTCGACTGCTCGCGGTCAGCGACCTGCACATCGGGATGGCCGACAACCGGCCGATCACCGAATCGCTGCGGCCGCAGCACCCGGACGACTGGCTGATCGTCGCGGGCGACGTCGGCGAGATGACCGAGGACATCGAGTGGGCGCTGGGCCTGCTCGCCGGACGCTTCGCCACGGTGGTGTGGGCGCCGGGCAACCACGAGCTGTGGACGCCGCGCGAGGACAAGGTCCAGGCCCGCGGCGAGGAACGCTACCGCCACCTCGTGGAGATGTGCCGCCGGCTCGGGGTCCACACCCCCGAGGACCCATGGCCGGTGTGGCGGGGGCCCGACGGCCCCGTCGCCGTCGCCCCGCTGTTCCTGCTGTACGACTACACCTTCCGCGTCCCGGGCGTCGCCACGAAGGAGGAGTCGCTGGAGCGGGCGCACGAGGCGGGCATCGTCTGCACGGACGAGTACCTGCTGCACCCCGACCCGCACCCGAGCCGGGACGCCTGGTGCCGGGCCCGGGTCGAACTGACCGGGCGGCGGCTTGAGGCCCACGACCCGGCGGTCCCACTGGTGCTGGTCAACCACTTCCCGCTGGTCCGCGAGCCCACGGAGGTGCTGTGGCACCCGGAGTTCGCCCAGTGGTGCGGCACCGTCCTCACCGCCGACTGGCACCGCCGGTTCCGTACGGCCGTCGTGGTCTACGGGCACCTGCACATCCCCCGGACCACCTGGTACGACGGGGTGCGCTTCGAGGAGGTGTCGATCGGCTACCCGCGCGAATGGCGCCGCCGCGGCCACCCCAAGGGCCTGCTGCGGCAGATCCTGCCCCACCCCGAGCGAGAGGCCGGTACGTGATAGAGATCCTGCTGCCCGAAGGGGCCCGCGCGCACGAGGCGTTCGGGCCGGACGGCTCGGCGGTGCTCTACCCCGAGGAAGCCGCCCTGGTGGCCACGGCGCCGGAGGGACGGCGCGAGGAGTTCACCACCGTACGGGGCTGCGCCCGGCGGGCGATGGCAGACCTCGGCCTGCCCCCGGCCCCGATCCTGACCGGCCGGCGCAACGTTCCGCAGTGGCCCGCCGGTGTGGTGGGCAGCATGACCCACTGCGCGGGCTACCGGGCCGCGGTCCTGGCCCGGGACACCGATCTGGCGGCGGTCGGCATCGACGCAGAGCCCAACATGCCGCTGCGGCGGGGGCTCCTGGAATCCATCGCCCTGCCCCGCGAACTGGCCTGGGCGCGCACCCCGGTGACGGTGGCCGGGCGGGTGTGCCGGGACCGGCTGCTGTTCAGCGCCAAGGAGACCGTGTACAAGACCTGGTTCCCGCTGGTCGGCACCGAGCTGGACTTCGAGGACGCCCGGCTCTCCTTCCGTACCGATGCCGACAGCCCGCGGCGGGGCACCTTCCGCGCCGAGGTCCTGCGACCGGGCACCGGGCCCGACGGGCGGCCGGTGACGGGCTTCGGCGGCCGCTGGCTCGCGGACCGGGGACTGGTCGTCACCGTCATCGCGGTACCCGCGCCGGGCGGGGCCGGGCACCCGGGTCGGTAGGGGTTGTCCGGGTCCGGGGGCGCTGCGTAGCGTGCGAGGACCGGACCGACTGTGCACGGCGGACGGCGTGCGGTCATCCCGCCGTCCGGGCCCGCCGCGATGCCGCGTTCCCGGCTCCGCGCCCGGCTCGCTCCGGTTCCCCCCTGGAAGCGCTGCCGAACCGGCCCGAGAGGTAGTCCAGATGACAACAGCACCCCCGGATCCCACCAGCATGCTCGTGCCGGACTTCCCGTTCTCCTACGACGCCTGGCTGAGCCACCCGGCGGGCCTGGGCTCCCTCCCGCCCGAGCGCGCCGGGACCCCGGTGGCCGTGGTCGGCGGCGGGATGGCGGGGCTGACCGCGGCCTACGAGCTGATGCGGCTGGGCCTGCGCCCGGTCGTATACGAAGCGGAACAGCTCGGCGGCCGCATGCGGTCGGTCCCGTTCCCGGGACGGCCGGAGCACGTGGCGGAGATGGGAGCGATGCGCTTTCCGCTGTCGGCCCGCGCCCTGTTCCACTACATCGACCTGCTGGGGCTGGCCACCAGCCCCTTCCCCAACCCCCTGTCCGAGCACACCCCGAGCACGCTCATCGACCTCGGCGGGGTGCGCCACACCGCGCGCGGAACGGAGGACCTGCCCGAGCTGTACCAGGAGGTGGCCGCCGCCTGGGAGAAGGCGCTGCAGGAGCGGGCGGAGCTGTCCACGATGCGCGACGCGGTCCGGCGGCGCGACGTTGAGACCCTCAAGCACGTGTGGGACCGGCTGGTCCGGGAGTTCGACGACCAGTCCTTCCACGGTTTCCTCGCGACCAGTTCGGCGTTCCGGTCGTTCCGGCACCGGGAGGTCTTCGGCCAGGTCGGGTTCGGCACCGGTGGCTGGGACACCGACTTCCCGAACTCGCTGCTGGAGATCCTCCGTGTGATCTACACCGAGGCCGACGAGCACCAGATGGCGATCCTCGGGGGTTCCCAGCAGGTACCGCGGGGGCTGTGGGAGCACCGGCCGGACGACTGCGCGCACTGGACGGCGGGCACCTCGCTGGCGTCGCTGCACGGCGGGGCGCCGCGGCCGGGCGTGCGAGCCGTGCGGCGCGCAGGGAAGGGCTTCGCGGTCACCGACGCCGACGGGCAGGAGGAGCACTACCCGGCCGTTGTGTACACCCCGCACGTGTGGACGCTGCTGAGTCGGGTGGAGGCCGACCCGGTGCTGCTGAGCACGCCGGTGTGGACGGCGGTGGAGCGGACCCACTACATGGGCTCGTCGAAGGTGTTCGTCCTGACCGACCGGCCCTTCTGGCACGACCGGGATCCCGAGACCGGGCTGCCGGTGATGAGCATGACGCTCACCGACCGGATGCCGCGCGGGGTCTACCTCTTCGACGACGGTCCGGACCGGCCGGGCGTGCTGTGCCTGTCGTACACGTGGAACGACGACTCGCTGAAGATGGCGACACTGAGCCCGCAGGAGCGCCTCGAGGTGCTGCTGGGCAAGCTCGCGGAAATCTATCCCGGGGTGGACATCCGCTCGCACGTGATCGGGGAGCCGCTGACCATCACGTGGGAGACCGAACCGCACTTCATGGGCGCGTTCAAGGCGAACCTGCCGGGCCAGTACCGCTACCAGCGGCGGCTGTTCACCCAGTTCATGCAGCGCGGGCTGCCCGAGGGACAGCGCGGGTTCTTCCTGTGCGGCGACGACGTCTCCTGGACCGGCGGCTTCGCCGAGGGCGCCGTCACCACGGCGCTGAACGCGGTCTGGGGCGTGGTGGACCACCTGGGCGGATCGGCCCACCCGGACAACCCCGGCCCCGGTGACCTCTTCGAGGCGCTCGCGCCCGTCGAACTGCCCTACGAGAGCTGAACCGTGAAGGGCGCCCCCGCAGCCGGCGGTTTCTAGGGGTCGTTGCAACACGTGGTCGTGTTGATCAGGCCGCGAGCAGTTTATGCAGGCGCTCGGCTGGGGTTTCCCAGTCGAGCGTTTTGCGTGGGCGGCGGTTGAGCTGGTCGGCGACGGCGGCCAGGTGCTCCCGGGTGTGGACCGTCAGGTCGGTGCCTTTGGGGAAGTACTGCCGCAGCAGGCCGTTGGTGTTCTCGTTCGAGCCGCGCTGCCAGGGACTGGCCGGGTCGCAGAAGTAGACCGGGATGTCGGTGGCGAGGGTGAACTCCCTGTGCCGTGCCATCTCGCTTCCCTGGTCCCAGGTCAGCGAGCGCTTCAGCCGGACCGGGAGCGTGCGGGCGGTGGCCAGGAGCGCGTCGCGGACGGTCTCGGCCGTGTGGTCGCCAGGCAGGTGCAGCAGCATCACGTAGCGGGTGGCGCGCTCGACCAGGGTGCCGATCGCCGATTTGTTGTCCTTGCCGAGGATCAGGTCGCCCTCCCAGTGGCCGGGCACCGCCCGGTCCTCGGCCTCGGCAGGACGTTCGCTGATCATGACCATCGGGTCGGTGAAGCGGGGCTGGCGGCAGTTGGCCTGCCGCTGGGGCCTGCGTCGGGCCCGGCCGGAGCGCAGGGCGCCGGCCAGCTCGCGTCGCAGCTGGCCGCGGCCCTGGACGTAGAGCGCCTGGTAGACGGTCTCGTGGACCACGTGCATCTCCGGACGGTCGGGGAACTGTCTGCGCAGAGCCTGGCATATCTGCTCCGGGCTCCACTGCTCGTCCAGCATCGCCTGGACGGCGTCCCGCAGCTCGGGGTTCTCAGTGATCTTGCGTGGCTTGGGGCGGGGTCGGCGGGCGTCCGCCCGGGCCTGAGCCGCGTGCGGGCGGTAGTGCCACTGGCCGCAGGTGCCGTCGGTGCGGTTGCGGCGGATCTCCCGGCTGACCGTGGAGGGGCTGCGGCCCAGCTCGGCGGCGATCGCCCGCACAGTGGCGTTCTCGCGAAGCCGGTCGGCGATGTGGATGCGCTCGTTCTCGCGCAGATACCTGGACGCGCCGGAAGGCGGCACCACCATACGCATCGGTGGTGCCGCCTTCTGCCGCCGGTCGGCGCTGCGGCCGTGCCGCCACTTCTGGCCGGTCCGGCGGGCGATGCCGACGATCCGGCACGCCTCGGTGTTGCTGTAGCCCTGTTGCATGAGCCGGGAGTATGCCGCCCGCTCCCGGCTCAGCTTCACAGGCCCCTGGGCCGTCCGGTCCTTACGGATCCCGAAGTCCAATGCATCCCCTGAACTGGGGTGTTGCAACGACTCCTAGAACCCAAGTCCGGCGGGGGCGCCCTTCGGCATGCGTGCCGGGGCCCCGGTCCCCCGGCCGCGGTAGGCGGGCGGGGGCCGGGGCCGTCAGGTCCTCAGGCCTGGGCGGCGGCCAGTGCGGCGAGGGCCTTCTTGTCGGGCTTGCCGTTGCGGTTGAGTGGGAACCGCTCCAGCACCACGACCTTGTTGGGTTGTTCGAAGGCGGGCAGGAGGCTGCACAGCCGCTCCCGCCAGTGAGCGGCGTCCCGCTGCTCCTCGTCCTCGACGAAGAACACCAGATGGGAGCCACGGAGTTCGTCGGGAAGCGGCACGATCCGGGTGGAACAGCCGTGACCGGCGACCTTCCGCTCGATCAGCTCGGGGTAGAGGGTGTAGCCCATGCGGTGGACGGCGAACTTGCGGCCCAGGACGTAGAGGTTGCCGTCCGCGTCAAGGTGGCCGAGGTCGCCGGTGGGCTGCCAGCCGGTGGCATGGGCGGGGACGACGGTGCCGTCCTTGGACACCTGGCCCAGCAGGGCGTCGGGGGTGTCGACCTGGATCTCGCCGGTCTCCCCCGGGGCCAGCACGCGGCCGTCCTCGTCGACGATCCGCAGCCGGATGCCCTCCATGGCCCGGCCGCAGGCGACCGGGTTGTCGAGGGTGGCGAAGGAGATGTTGCCGAGCTCGGTGGAGCCGTAGCTGTCGAGCAGCGGCAGTCCGAACTCGGCGACGTAGCTCTCCACCAGCGGCGCGTCGAGGGGTGCCGCGCCGACGCAGAACATGCGCACGTCCTGCAGGTAGGAACGCAGCGCCGGCTTGCGGGTGATCAGGCCGAGGATGCTGCGGTAGCTGGAGGGGGTGGCGTCGATGACGGTGACCCCGGCATCGCGGCCCATGCGCATGGCGCGGTCCAGACGCCGGTAGGGGGCGATCACCAGGGAGCAGCGGGCCAGGTAGGCGATGAGGACCATCGACAGGCCGTACTGGTGGGCGAAGGGCAGGAGCGGCATCAGTACGTCGTCGGCGCGGTGGCCGACCTGGTCGGCGTTGCGCCGGAGGTTGCGCAGGAAGGAGGCCCCGGACTTCACGACGCCCTTGGGGGAGCCGGTGGAGCCGGAGGTCCACATGATGAGGCCGTCGGGGAGTTGGCCCCAGTCCTCGAAGGACAGGGCGGGGTCCGCGGGTTCGTGGTCGGCGACAGCGACCATGAGTTCGTAGAGGTGGATGGGGTCGGCGTCGGCGTAGATCGGGGTCTCGTCGTCGACGAAGGTGACCTTGACACCGGTGCGCACGGCGATGCGCCGGCTCTCCTCGGGGTGCTCCTGCTGGTCGACGAGGACGATCGAGGCGCCGACGTGCATGAGCGCGTACAGCACGCACACGTAGGCCGCCGAGTTGCCGGCCTTGAGCATCACCCGGTCGCCGAGGCCGACTCCGCGTTCGCGGATCGCCGAGGCCACCCGGAGGGCGTCCTGTTCGAACTCGTCGACGGTCCGTACCGAGTCGGCTGCCAATATCTTCGCGGTCATCGGTCGCACTATGTCCTTCCTCTGGGCCGTGCCACGGCCGGTCGGCTTGCGGTGCGCCGGGCCGGCAGCGGGTCGGGGCCCGTTCACGGGGTGGATCGCGGATTCGCGGGGTTCACGGGATTCGTGGGCTTCACGAGGGAGGGAATCGTGGCCGTGCCGTGCGCCGGCCGGGCCGTGCGCGTCGGGTCCGGACACGGGTCTCCACCGACGCACGCTAGACAGGGGGGTGGTGGCCCGGGTACCCCTGAACGACCCCTGGGAGCCCCTCAGTCCGGCGGGCGGTCATTCCGGGTCCGCTCCGCCGAGCGAGATCAGCTGGTCGTGCACGATGTTGACCACCTCCCGGCGGTAGGTCTTCAGGTACCCCTGGGCGCCGGGGAAGGTCTCCAGGTCGAACCGGCCGCAGGTGTACCGCCGCCAGCCCCGTACCCCCGACAGCGTGGCGCGCGGGTCGTACTGTGCGGTCAGGGCGACGATCCGGCAGTTCAGGGCGGGCGGGCCGAGGCTGCCGCGGTGGCCGGGTGCGGTCTGTCCGGACACGAAGAGGGTCAGCGGCGCGCTGTAGGTCTCCCGCTCCAGCCGGCAGGCCACCTCGTAGGCCAGGTCGGCGCCCAGGCGGTGCCCGAACAGCGCGAAGGGGCGGTCGACCCAGCCGCGGACCGCCTCGAAGATCTGGTCGGCCAGTAAGGCGCACTCGGCCGGGTCGAGGTCCTCGGCGGAGCGCATCGGCGGGTACTGCACGACGAGCAGTTCCACGGTGGGCAGCAGCAGTTCCGCCATCGCGAGGTAGCAGAGCGGGGAGTTGCGCGCGCTCGGGAAGCAGATCATGCGGTAGCTGCTCGGGGGAGCGGGCTGCCGGATCTGGATCAGGCCGACCTCGTCTGGGAGGGTCTCCCCCGTGGAGGGCCGGCTGTCGGCATGGGTCATGCTCCCTGGAACTCCACCTCGGGTGGTGCCTCTGACGCGTGGTCGGGCAGACGGCCGGGCACCTCCGGGGTGGAGGGCCCTCATGGATGGATCGGTGCCGGGCCGGACCCGGCCGGGGTGGCGGAGACGACCTCCAGGCCCTGGTCGGTCAGCCACCGCAGGACGTCGGTGATCTCCGGTCCGCCGGGTGCGGCGGCCTGGACGGCGTCGACGGCGCGGTGCACGGCATCCGTGAAGAAGTACACCCCGGCCGGCCCCGGGACGACCTGCGCCGCCGGACGGCGGATGCGGAACGCCTCCACCTGCTCGCCGATCCCGCCCGGGACCAGGACGTCCTCGGGGTGCGTGACGAAGTCGTCGTCGCCGAGCCAGTCCCGCGCCGTGCCCACGGCCGCCCCCGGTCCCGGTCTGCGGCTCCGGGGGAGGTAGGTGACGCCGACGCCGAAGCGGGCGCCGTCACCGACGGCCGCCCGGACCGCGTCGGCCGCGCCCCCGAGGACGATCCCGACGTCGGTGATGCCCACATCGGCGATCTGCTCCAGGACCCGGAAGAGGACGGACCGGTCGGCCTCGGGGGATCCCCCCGACAGGACGAGTGCTTTCACGGGGTCTCCTCGCGAGAATGCGGTGAACGGTCGGGGACGGCCCGGGGTGATGACCGGCGATGCCAGGACCATGCTTCCCGGGACCGCAACACACGATCACCCCTAGGCCCCCCTAACGGTTTCCGTATTTCCCCCTAGCGCTCGGTCCGGCGGACCAGGGCGCGATCCCGCATGCTAGACATGGCGCGCACCCTTTCTGTGTCCGATTCCCCTATCGACTCGCAGGCATAAATGAAATCTGAACGACCCGTGGATTCCGCTGTCGTGGTAGAAGAACTGGTCAAGAAGTACAAGGACCGCGACCAGCCCGCGGTGGACGGCTTGAGTTTCTCGGTCCCCCGGGGCGAGGTCTTCGGATTCCTCGGTCCGAACGGGGCCGGCAAGACCACCACCATCGGCATCCTCACGACCCGGGTGGCGCCCACCGCGGGGCGCGCGTTCGTGCAGGGGGTCGACGTCGTCGCCCACCCCGCCCAGGCCCGCCGCGCCTTCGCCGTCGTCCCCCAGCGCAACAACCTCGACCAGTCGCTCACGCTGCGCCAGAACCTCACCTTCCACGCCGGGTACCACGGCGTGGGCCGCGCCGAACGCAACCGGCGCGCCGACGAGTGCCTGGAGTGGGTCGGCCTCGCCGACCGCGGCGACTCCCGCGGCGACAAGCTCTCCGGCGGCCAGGCCCAGCGCGTGATGATCGCCCGGGCCCTGATGCACCGGCCCGACGTGCTCTTCCTCGACGAGCCGGCCAACGGCCTCGATCCGCAGGCCCGGCTGTTCATCCACGAGCGGGTGGCCGAGCTGCGCGAGCGCGGCGTGACCACCGTGCTCACCACCCACGACATGGACGAGGCCGCCCGGCTGTGCGACCGCGTCGGCGTCGTCGACCGCGGCCGGCTGCTCGCCCTGGACACCCCGCAGGCCCTCATGGAGAGCCTGGGCGGCACCGCCCTGACCCTCACCGTCCGGCCCGCCGGTTCCGGGCCGAAGGACGTGATCCGCCTGCTGGAGAAGGCCGACACGGTCACCCGCGTCGAGCGGACCGACCAGGCCGCCGAGGACGACGCGGACGCGCCCGTACGGCTGCGTCTGTACAGCGACGCGCCGCCCGGCGCGGTGCTTCCAGCCGCCGTCACCATCCTGACGGCGGCGAACTGCGACATCAAGGACATCAAGGTGGGCACCGCGACCCTGGAGGACGTCTTCATCTCCCTGACCGGCCGGGAGCTGCGGTGAGCGCCGCCGCCGCGACCGCGGCCGACCCGGTGGCCGGCTTCCCCGAGGAGCTGCGCCCCGCGCCCACCAGCGTCCGCTCGGTGACCCGTACGTTCTTCTTCATCCTGTGGCGGGACCTCTTCGTCACCGGCCGCGAACTGGGCACGTTCCTCGCGCAGATCCTCGTGGAGCCGTTCTTCATCCTTTTCGTCTTCGGCAAGGTCCTCGGCGAACTCGGCTACACCGGCGGCGCCTTCCAGTCGGTGCTGCTGCCCGGTGTCGTGGCGCTCAACGCGTTCCTGGTCAGCCTGCAGAACACCGCACTGCCCATGATCATCGACTTCTCCTTCAGCAAGGAGATCGAGGACCGGCTGCTCGCGCCGATCCCGATCACGCTGGTGGCCGTCGAGAAGCTGGTCTTCGGCACGCTGCGCGGCATCGTCGCCTCGCTGCTGATGATCCCGATGGGCTTCCTCGTCCTCGACCACGCCTCCTGGCCCATGGACCGGTTCCCGGCCACGCTGGGTGTGCTGCTGCTGGGCGCCCTGGCCGGCAGCACGGTCGGTCTGACCATCGGCACGCTGGCCCCGCCGCGGCACATCGGTGTCGTCTTCGCGGTGGTGCTGACCCCGCTCATGTTCACGGGCTGCACCCAGTTCCCCTGGCACGGCCTGGCCGACATCCGCTGGTTCCAGGTGCTGTGCGCCCTCAACCCTCTGACCTACGTCACCGAGGGCATCCGCGACCTGCTGCTGCCCCCCGGCGGCCCCCGTTCGATCCCGCTGTGGGTGGACCTGGGGGCGCTTGCCGCCTCGATCCTGGTCTTCGGGGCGATCAGCATCAAGGGCTTCCACCGCAGGGCCCAGGACTGATCCCCCACGTCCCCACCTCCGGCCTCGTGCCCGGACCGGCGCATCGACGCCGCCCGGGTGCGGGGCTTTTTCTCATCCCCCACCATCCCGGAAGCAAAGGTAATCACCGATCATGACCCATTCCTCCGACACCCGGACCGGAACCGCGATCGTGTTCCCCGGCATGGGCCCGGCCTCCTTCGCCGAGGTCGGCCGTTTTCTCCTCCTCGACCCGTACGCGCGACGCCGTCTGGAAGAGGCCGACGAGGTGCTCGGATATTCGGTGTTCGACCGTTTCCGGAATTCCGAAGAGGATTATTCGGTCGATTTCCAGATCGCTTTCCTGGTGAACTCGATGGCCCTGGCCGACCGGGCGGTGGACGTGCTCGGCGTCTCCCCCACCGTCTGCGCGGGCCCCAGCTTCGGCCAGAAGGCCACCGCCGCCTTCGTGGGCTCCCTCCCCTTCTCCGAGGTCGTCCGCCTCACCGCGGAACTCGCCCGCTGCGAGGAGGAGTACTTCTCCACCGCCTACGAGGACGTGGTCACCCACTGCTTCGTCCGCACCCCCCAGGACCGCCTGGACGAGATCCTCGCCGCGTTCGACGACCGCGGCGCCTGGTACGACCTCTCCGGCCGGCTCGACGCCGGGTTCCACATGCTCTCCGTACGGGAGAGGGAACTCGACGCCCTGAACACCGCCATCAGCGCGGCCGGCGGCTATTCCATGTACTCGATGCGGCCGCCCGTCCACGCCGCGGCCTTCTCCGCGCTGCGCCGCAAGGCGGAGGAGGAGGTCTTCGGCACCTACGAGATCGCCGACCCCTCCCTCCCCGTGGTCTGCGACCACGACGGCACGGTCGTCCGGGACGCCGCCGGGATGCGGGAGATGATGCTGGACACCTTCGACCGGCCGATCCACTGGCCCGCCATGGTGGAGTCCCTCCAGGGGCTCGGCGTGGGCACCCTGTACGTCACCGGCCCGGACAACCTCTTCCACCGGCTCGACGTCACCAAGGACAGCTTCGACGTCGTCCCGGTGGGCCTGCCCAGGAAGCGGACCCGCGAGCGCGAGCGGCAGCAGGCCCTGGAGCGCTCCCGCGCGGACCGCGCCCGGCGCGCCACCGCCTGAGGACCACGCGGGCGACCGAAAGGGTCGGGCCCCACCCCCGAGGGGGTGGGGCCCGACCCCTTTCGTGTCACCGCCCTCAGATCCGGCGGCCCAGCCACTCCTCGACGGCGCCCGCGGTGGTCCCCGCGTGCTGCTCCATCATCGTGAAGTGGTTGCCGGGCACGTCCACCGCGGTGTGCTCCATGTCCCAGTAGGAACGCCAGTCGCCGTTCTCCGCACGGGTCCAGTCGAAGAACTGCTCCTCCGCCCGGACCAGCAGCGTCGGCGCCTTCACGGCCTCCGGCTGCCACCCGCCGAAGAGACGGAAGTAGGCGCCCATCGCCAGCAGTCGGCTGTCGTCGACCGGGACGTAGCTGCCCTGCCGCTCGTCGACGCCCTGCGACAACCCCGGCTGGATACCGAGGATGGCGTCGTCGTCGTGCGAGTAGATGTCGACCAGGACCACGGCCTCCGGGAAGAGGCCGGCGCTCTCCAGCCGGCCCGCCACCGCGTGGGCGAGCATGCCGCCCGACGAGTGGCCGAGCAGGACGAACGGCGCACCGTCCGCGTGCCGCAGGACGGCCTCCGCCTGCGCCTCGACGACCGCCTCCGTCGTCGTGGGCAGCTGCTCGCCCCGCAGGAAGCCGGGCGCGGCCATCGCGTGGACGTCCCGCCGCCCGCGGAAGGCGGAGGCGAAGCGGGCGTACTGGTGCGGACCGGAGATCGACAGGATCGACGAGAAGCAGATCAGGCCCGGACCGCCCTCGCCGCGGGCGAGCCGCACCAGGCCGGGCGCCTTGCGCAGCTCCGCCGCCGAGGAGAACGACGGACGGAACCGCGACGCCTGCATGAGAAGTTCCATGAACGGACCGGACTCGCCCTGCGCCCCGGCCGCCTGGAGCATCGCGCCGAACACCCCATCGGCGTCCTCCTCGGCGGCGTCCGCCGCGGCGCCGCCGGATCCGGCCGCACCGCCCTGCGCCCCGGCCAGCTCGGCGCGGAGCCGGGCGGCGATCAGGAGCGGCGTCGGGTGGTCGAACAGCAGCGTGGCGGGCAGCCGCAGCCCAGTCGCCGCGTTCAGCTGGTTGCGCAGCTCCACCGCGGTCAGCGAGTCCAGGCCCAGCTCCAGGAAGGGCTGGGACTCCCCCACCGCGTCGGCGGAGGGGTAGGCGAGGACCGCGGCGGTCTGCTCGCGC
>NZ_JBFAJR010000072.1:0-14231 GCF_040655295.1 Streptomyces sp. NPDC050448
TCCCCTGCACCCCGGGCAGCGCCTTCCTCCACGCCGCCCTCGCCTGGAACGACGGCACGCCCGTGGTCGCCGCATCGCCGCGGCCGGCCGGGGCGCGGCCTCCGCGGCGGCCCCCCGCCGGGCGACCGCACCCGCGGCTCCCGCCGCCGCCACCGCCGCACCGGCTGCCGCCGCCACCTCCCGGCCCACCGAGCGGGCCGTGTTCGAGCAGATGGCGGAGCGGGCGGTCCGCCCCGCCGGGCTCTTCCGCAGAGCCGTGGCCCGCGCGCTCGACACCCTCGTGTTCGCCGCGGTCGCGGCGGCGGCCGCCCGGCCCCTCGTCCCCGAGGCCACCGCCCACCTCGAGGCCAAGGTCGACGCCGCGAAGGGCAGCGGCCGGACCACCACCGTGTGGCTGTTCGACGCCACCATCGCCGGATACCTGGGCCTCGTCCTGGGCGCCGTACTGCTCTTCGGGGTGTTCTACGAGGCGCTGCCCACCGCCCGCTGGGGCCGCACCCCGGGCAAGAAGCTCCTCGGGGTCCGGGTGCTGTCCGCCGTCACGCTCCGCCCGCCCACGTTCGGCGCGGCCCTGGGCCGCTGGCTGGTGTACGCGTTCCTCGGGCTGCCCGGCAGCCTCTGGTGCCTCGTGGACCGCCCCCGCCGCCGGGGCTGGCACGACCGGGCGGCCGAGACGTACGTGGCCCGCTGAGGCCCGGCCAGGGGGTCCGCCGGGGGCGCCTTCCCCCGAACGGACGCCGTCCCGTTGCGGGGTTCGCGGAGCCGGGTTCGACTCGGGCCATGAGTACCGATCAGCCGCCGCCGGGCCAGCCGCCCGAGGACGACCCGTTCCTCAAGAAGCCCCAGGAACCGACGCCTCCGTCGGGCGGTTCGCCGTACGGCCCGCCGCCGGGAGGTCCGGCCCCGCCGCCGGGCGGCACCCCGCCTCCGCCGCCGGGAGGCCCCTACGGCGGCGGTGCGGGCGGCGGATTCCCGCCCCCGCCGCCTCCGCACGGCGCCGGCCCGGGTGAGCCGTACGGCGGTGGCGGCGGCATGCCCGATCCGCTCGCGGGGATGCCCCCGCTGGCCGACTTCGGCAAGCGGCTCCTGGCCCGCATCATCGACGTGGTCATCGTGGTCGTGCCGCTGTTCCTCATCCAGCTGGCGTTCGGCACCAGGCGGTACACGGTCGAGACGAACAAGGGGGAGGACGTCAGCGAGGTCTTCACCAAGTCGTACAGCGGCAGCGGCCTGGTCATGACGCTGATCTCGATCGTCCTGTTCGTCGGCTACGACTGGTGGTTCACCAAGAAGGACGGCAGGACCATCGGCAAGAAGGCGCTCGGGCTGCGCGTCGCGATGCTCAACGACGGCAGTGTCCCGCAGTCCAGCCCGGCTCTCGCCCGCGCCGCCATGCTCTGGCTGCCGGCGCTCCTCTGCTGCCCCTGCCTGTGGGAGCTCGTGCTGATCGTGTCGATCCTCGTGGACAAGCCGTACAAGCAGGGACTTCACGACAAGGTGGGCAAGACCGTGGTGGTGCGTGCGGCGGCGTAGCGACGGGAAGCACCGGCATACGGCTGGGCGGCGTACGGCTCAGTGGTGCACCGGCTGTTCGACGGCGGCCGCCCGGGGTTCAGGCACCCGGGCGGCCGCCGTCGCGTCCGCGGGGACCGGCTCGTGCGTCGTCTCGGGCGTGATTTCGGCAACACCGGGGGAAACGCCGGGGGTACGGGCGGCGGCTCCGGCGGGGGCCGCGTGCCGGCCGCGGCGGCGGGGGTTCGCGGCGGTGAGCGCGACGAGCAGTCCGAGGGCCAGCGCGGCCGTGGCGATGACGGCGACCCCGAACCCGGTACTCGTCTGCGAGAGCAGCAGCATGGCGATCGTCGACACGACGACGGTGGCGGACCCGTAGAACAGCTGGGCGGCAGTCGGACGCGGCATGGCGGTATCCGTCCTCAAGGCGGGGAGGGGGAGTCTGCTCAACTTGGTCGCGCGTCAAGGGACTCTACGTCGGGGGATTCCCGAGCGGAACCGCCAGTAAGCGTGACCTAACCCACGGTGCCCGGAGCATGGGGGGCGCACGGGTTCATTCCCCGTCCCACAGTGCGGTCAGGACGCGCCCTTCGTCCTATATGGCAGAGGAACGTCCGCATACCGGAACTACCTGACCGCATAGTGCAGTTGTAAGGAACAAGTCAAGGTCTGTCTTTTCTTTCGACTCTCCGGTCAAATGTCGTCACTTGAGACGCGCGCCGCGCGGAACCCCCCGCTCCTATGGAGATGTTCCGACCTGTGTCGCGGCCGCGGGAGGGGAACGACATCAAGTGACCAGCAATTCCAGGCCTCGACGAGCGCTGCGTGCCGCAGCCGTCGGTGTGACCCTGGCCGCAACTGCGGCCTCCGGCGCCTTCCTCGTCACTGCCCAGGCTTCCGAAGCGCCGTTGACCACGGCCGCCGCGGAGCGCCAGGACCCGACCGCTCCGGCGAAGGAGCAGGTCGAGCACAATCTGAAGGGCCCGTTCAGCGACCAGCAGGCCCAGGCCCGTGAAGCCGCCCTTGACCAGGTGCTGGCGGGCAAGAAGACCGTCGAGCAGCGCGGCGCCTCCAAGGTCGTCAAGCTCGACGACAAGAAGTACGTCGAGCTCGGCCGCGAGAAGACCGACAAGATCTTCACGATCCTCGTCGAGTTCGGCGACCAGGTCGACAACACGACCATGTTCGACCCGGACGGTCCGGACGGCCCCAAGCCGGCGGTACCGAAGTACGGCGGCACCCCCGGTCCGCTGCACAACACCATCGCGCAGCCCGACCGTGCCAACAACAACAGCACGGCCTGGCGCAAGGACTTCAGCCGCGACTACTTCCAGGACCTGTACTTCGGTACCGGCAAGGGCAAGGACTCGCTGAAGACCTACTACGAGAAGACCTCCTCGGGTCGCTACTCGGTCGACGGCCAGGTCTCCGACTGGGTCAAGATCCCGAACAACGAGGCCCGTTACGGCTCGAACTACTGCGGTCAGACCAACTGCGCCAACGTGTGGGACACCGTCCGCGACGGCGTCAACGCGTGGGTCGACGCCCAGAAGAAGGCCGGCAAGACCGACGCCGAGATCAAGGCCACGCTGGCGCAGTACGACCAGTGGGACCGCAACGACTACGACGGCGACGGCAACTTCAACGAGCCCGACGGCTACATCGACCACTTCCAGATCGTCCACGCGGGCGAGGACGAGTCGGCCGGCGGCGGCGTCCAGGGCACCAACGCACTGTGGGCGCACCGCTGGTACGCCTACGGCACCGACGCGGGCAAGACCGGCCCGGCCAACAACAAGGCCGGCGGTACCCAGATCGGCGACACCGGCATCTGGGTCGGCGACTACACGATGCAGCCGGAGAACGGCGGCCTCGGCGTCTTCGCGCACGAGTACGGCCACGACCTCGGTCTGCCGGACCTCTACGACACCACCGGTGGCGGCGACAACTCGGTCGGCTTCTGGTCGCTGATGTCGGCCGGCTCCTGGCTCGGTGACGGCAAGGACTCCATAGGCAACGTTCCGGGCGACATGGACGCCTGGAGCAAGCTCCAGCTGGGCTGGCTGAACTTCGACACGGCCAAGGCCGCGACGAAGTCCACGCACAAGCTCGGTGTGTCGGCTTACAACACCAAGGACAAGCAGGCGCTGCTTGTCGAGCTGCCGAAAAAGCAGGTCAAGACCGACATCGTCGCTCCCGCCGAGGGCTCCTCGCAGTGGTGGAGCAACATGGGTGACAACCTCAAGAACACCCTCACCCGCACGGTCGACCTGACCGGCAAGTCCTCCGCCGCGCTGTCCCTCAAGGGCTGGTGGGACATCGAGAAGGACTTCGACTACCTCTACACCGAGGTGTCCACCGACGGCGGCGCCACCTGGACCGTCCTCGGCGGCACGGCCAACGGCAAGGCCATCCCGGCCGACGCCGCGGGCAACGCCGGTCTGACCGACGCCTCCGGCGGCTGGCAGGACCTGAAGTTCCCGCTCGACGCCTACGCCGGCAAGAAGATCGACCTCCGCTTCCGCTACCAGACGGACGGCGGCGCGGGCGGCAAGGGCTTCACGGCCGACGCCCTCGCGATCACCGCGGACGGCCAGACCCTGTTCACCGACGGCGCCGAGAACGGCGACAACGGCTGGACCGGCAAGGGCTTCTCCCGGGTCGGCTCCGGCTTCATCAAGGAGTACCCGCAGTACTACATCGCGGAGAACCGCCGCTACGTCTCGTACGACTCCACCCTCAAGGTGGGCCCGTACAACTTCGGCTGGGCCAACTCCAAGCCGGGCTGGGTCGAGCACTACCCGTACCAGGACGGCCTGCTGATCTGGCTGTGGGACAAGTCCCAGAAGGACAACAACACGAGCGTGCACCCCGGCTCGGGTCAGATCCTGCCGATCGACGCCAACGCCAAGCCGATGAAGTGGTCGGACGGCACCCTGCTGCGGAACAAGATCCAGCCGTACGACGCGCCGTTCAGCGCGTACTCGACGGACGCCTTCACCCTGCACAAGAACGGTGAGGCGCTGTTCCTGAAGCCGAAGCCCGCGAACCTGGTCTTCGACGACCACAAGGGCAAGTACTACTACGACGAGAACCCGACCGGTTCGGTGAAGGTCGCTGACACCAACACCAAGATCAAGATCGCCAAGGAGACGTACGACGGTCTCCATATGACGATCGAGGTCGGGCCCGCCGCCAAGTAATTCGGCAAACCCGCAGGTCAAAGCATGATCGGCCGTCGCCCTCTAGCGGGCGGCGGCCGATCGCGTTTAGATGCGGGTGCGAGTTGTCTTATTGACGGGGGAGCTGAAGATCATGCCCGGTGGAGGTTTCGTCAGATTGCCAGGCGGCAGCGTGGTGGTCGCGCTCACGCTGCCGAGGCCGTCCGGCGAGAGCGGAAACGTCCGCGTGCTGGTGCACGCCGCGAACCGGGCCCGCGCCCTGACCAGGCTGCGGAACCTCGGCATGCGGGCGGTGTACCTGCGCGGCAACGCGCAGCCGCCCACCCCGGACGAGGTCACGGCCGTCCTGCACCACCCGGACGGCCTGCTGTGGCGCGGCGCCCCGGACCGGGCCCAGGAGCTCTGGCACCCGATCCGCGCCCTGCTGGGCCACTAGCTAGGGGGTGTCCCGGGCCTGCCTGGCCACCCGCGCGGCCGCCGGGGCCGTCAGGGGGCCTGGCAGGGGCTCTCGCCGACGAGCCGGACCCCGGCCGACCGGAGCTCCTCCACCGCCCGCGCGGCGGTGTGGGGGGCCACGGCGGCCGTCAGGTCCAGCAGCACGCGGGTGGCGAAGCCGGCGCGGGCGGCGTCGAGGGCCGTGGCCCGCACGCAGTGGTCGGTGGCGATCCCGACGACGTCGACCTCGGTCACCTGCCGGTCGCGCAGCCACTGGGCGAGCGGGGTGCCGTTCTCGTCGGCGCCCTCGAACCCGCTGTACGCGGCCTCGTACGCGCCCTTGTCGAAGACGGCGGCGACGGCCCCGGAGGCGACCGCGGGCGCGAAGTTCGGGTGGAACCCGACGCCCTCGGTGCCGGCGACGCAGTGCACCGGCCAGGAGGTCTCGTAGTCCGGCTCGGCCGGGGGGTGCGCGAAGTGCGACCCGGGATCGATGTGGTGGTCGCGGGTGGCGACGACGTGCCGGTAGCCGGCCGTGGCCTGCCCGATCAGCTCGGTGATCGCGGCGGCGACGTCGGCCCCTCCGGTGACCGCGAGGCTGCCGCCTTCGCAGAAGTCGTTCTGTACGTCGACGACGATCAGTGCGCGGTGCATGTCGCGTGTCCTTCGGTTGTCGTGGTTGCCGCTGCGCGGGCTCTTCCCCCGCCCCGCCCCTTCCCGAAACCGGGCTCCGCCCGGACCCGGCCCGCACGCGCCGGCGGGTCCCGGGGCGGCGGCGCGCCCGCGCGGGGCCGCAGCCGCGACCGGGTGAGCGCGAGAGGGGCGGGCCGGGGGCGGCCCCGCAGGGCCCCGGGTACCGCTACGCGTACTCGGTCGGGATCACGGGCTCGCCGCGCGACAGCTGCGTCGCGGACAGCGGGAGCCCGGCGCGGGCCTCGCGGTGGCGGTCGCGGGGCGCCTCCAGGGACTCGCGGGCGACCACCTCGCCGGCCTTGACCAGCTCGACCAGCAGCTGCCGGTCGGCGAGGGCGTTCGGGACCGGCCCGGTCCCGACGACCTCCGCCTCCGCGACCCCGTCCGAGTCGACCCGGCGCGCGGCCCACTTGCGGCCGCCGATCGAGGTCTTGCCGCCGGAGGACTTCTTCGCCACCGGCACCAGCGGAGCCTTGGGGTCCGCCGACGCCGCCCGCGCCACCAGCTTGTAGACCATCGAGCACGTCGGGTGCCCGCTGCCCGTCACCAGCTGCGTGCCGACCCCGTACGCGTCCACGGGTGCCGCCGCGAGCGAGGCGATGGCGTACTCGTCCAGGTCGGAGGTGACCACGATCTTCGTCCCGGTCGCCCCGAGCTCGTCCAGCTGCTGCCGCACCCGGTGCGCGACCAGCAGCAGGTCGCCGGAGTCGATCCGGACCGCCCCCAGCCCCGTACCGGCGACCTCGACGGCCGTCCGCACCGCCTCCGCCACGTCGTACGTGTCCACCAGCAGGGTGGTCCCGCTGCCCAGCGAGGCCACCTGGGCCTGGAACGCGTCCCGCTCGGTGTCGTGCACCAGCGTGAAGGCGTGCGCCGAGGTCCCGACCGTCGGGATCCCGTACCGGAAGCCCGCCGCCAGGTCCGAGGTGGAGGTGAAGCCGCCGACGTACGCGGCGC
Organism: Streptomyces sp. NPDC050448; assembly: GCF_040655295.1. Taxonomy (NCBI): domain Bacteria; kingdom Bacillati; phylum Actinomycetota; class Actinomycetes; order Kitasatosporales; family Streptomycetaceae; genus Streptomyces; species Streptomyces sp. NPDC050448. The sequence goes on from NZ_JBFAJR010000072.1 coordinate 6,780, forward strand.
GCGAGGCCGCCACCGCGGCCAGCTCGTGGGTGCGCCGCGCGCCCATCTCGATCAGCGGCCGCTCGCCGGCGGCCGAGGCCATCCGGGAGGCGGCGGCCGCGATCGCCGAGTCGTGGTTCAGGATCGACAGGACCACGGTCTCCAGCAGCACGCACTCGGCGAAGCTGCCCTCGACGCGCAGGACCGGCGAGCCGGGGAAGTAGACCTCGCCCTCCGGGTAGCCCCAGATGTCGCCCGAGAAGCGGTACGAGGACAGCCAGTCCAGGGTCCGCATGTCGACGACGGCCCGCTCGCGCAGGAACTCCAGCACCGCGCTGTCGAAGCGGAAGTTCTCCACCGCGTCCAGGACGCGGCCGGTGCCGGCCACCACCCCGTAGCGGCGCCCCTCGGGCAGCCGCCGGGTGAAGACCTCGAAGACCGACCGGCGGTCGGCGGTGCCGTTCGCCAGGGCGGCCTGCAGCATCGTGAGCTCGTAATGATCCGTGAAGAGCGCTGTCGACGGCACGTCCACCGGCAGGCCCAGATCCGCAGGGTTCATGTCACGGATGGTAGCGCACATCTCGTCAAAGTGACGAGATGTCGGGGCCCGTTTGTGCGACCGGCCGGTCACAGTGGCAGCATGGGACAAGTGAGTGTTGCTCCCATTGAGATCGAACGCACCGAGTCGGCCGAAGAGACCTTCGCGGTCCCAGAACCCGACGTTCCCTGGGTGACCCTGGTGCACAACGACCCGGTCAACCTCATGAGCTACGTGACGTACGTGTTCCAGGCGTACTTCGGCTATTCGAAGGACAAGGCGCACAAGCTGATGCTCGACGTCCACCACAAGGGGCGGGCGGTCGTGTCCAGCGGCACCCGCGAGGAAATGGAGCGCGACGTGCAGGCCATGCACGGCTACGGCCTGTGGGCGACCCTCTCCCAGGACCGCATCTGATGGGGCGGTCCGCCGGGATGTTCGAACCCCGCAAGGACGGCGGCGCCGCCGTCAGGCTGGACGAGATCGAGATCTCCATCCTGCGCTCCCTGGCCGTCCAGCTGCTGGAGCTCATCGGCCCGGGCGCCCCCGAGCCCGACGAGGACGCCGACCCGCTGGCCGTGCTGTTCGCCGAGGGCAACCAGGGGCCCACCGAGCGCCCCTCCGACCCCGCGCTGATCCGGCTCTTCCCCGACGCCTACGGCGGCCCCGGCCCCGAGGACCAGGGCGTGGACCCGGAGGAGCTCGCCGCCCGGTCGGCGGAATTCCGCCGCTTCACCGAGAACGACCTGCGCACCCGCAAGCGGGAGAACGCGCTGGCCGTCGTACGCAGCCTGGACGGGCTCACCCCCGGCGCCGACGGGGCGGCCGCGCTGGAGCTCACCGGAGAGCTCCCGCTGCGCTGGCTGGGCGCGCTCAACGACCTGCGCCTGACCATCGCGGCCCGCCTCGACATCACCGAGGACGACGAGAGCGCGATGCTCTTCCGGCTGCCGGACGACGACCCGCGCAAGCCGATGGTGATGGCCTACCTCTGGCTCGGCGGCCTCCAGGAAACGCTCATCGAAACCCTCTGAGAACGCGCCGCGGACCCCCCGCGGACCCCCCCGCGGACCCTCTGCGAACCGTCCGAGAAGCCACGGAACCCTCAGGAAAGCCTCAAAGGCGAACACTGTTCGCTCAGCGGACGCTCAAATCCGGATAACGATCAGATCACCGCCATGCGGTGATCTGATGTATTTCAGGATCTCTGTCCTGAATTTCATGTGTCCCAGGTCACTTTTCCGCGCCTCGGTGCCCCGTAAGCCCGTGATAGATCTTCACGACCGCCGACGGGGCGCCACCCATGTCCCCCGGCCTGCTTGAACCGGCTGACCGCCGGGTGCAACTCCATCCGTATCCGGGGGGATCGAGGACCCGATCCGCAGCCTTCGAAGGCGCGGGTCGGCGTGGAGAAAGGCGCACCAAGACATGACCTCTGTGCAGGTCGAGCAGCACGACAGGACGCCCGGCGAGGGCGCCGCGACCGAGGGCGGCGAGGGTTACCACCGCGCACTCGGAGCCCGCCAGATCCAGATGATCGCGATCGGCGGAGCCATCGGCACCGGCCTCTTCCTGGGCGCCGGCAAGGCGATCTCGAAGGCCGGCCCGAGCCTGATCCTGGCCTACGCCATCGCGGGCCTGGTCATCTTCTTCATCATGCGCGCCCTGGGCGAGCTGCTGATGTACCGCCCGGTCTCGGGCTCCTTCTCGGACTACGCCCGCCAGTTCCTCGGCCCGTTCTGGGGGTACGCGACCGGCTGGACGTACTGGCTCTTCTGGGTCGTCACCGGCATCACCGAGGTGACCGCGGCGGCCAAGTACATGTCGTACTGGACCCACGACAGCTTCCCGCAGTGGGCCTACGCGCTGATCTTCACGGTCATCCTCTACACCGCCAACCTGATCTCCGTGAAGCTCTTCGGTGAGCTCGAGTTCTGGTTCTCCATGGTCAAGGTCACCGCCATCGTCGGCATGATCCTGATCTGCGCCGGCGTGCTCACCATCGGCTTCTCCGACGCCGCCGGCACCGCCTCCGTCTCCAACCTGTGGAACGACCGCGGCTTCTTCCCGAACGGCATCGGCGAGACGCTGATGACCCTGCAGATCGTGATGTTCGCCTTCCTCGCGGTCGAGCTGGTCGGCGTCACCGCCGGCGAGTCCAAGGACCCCGAGAAGACGCTGCCCAAGGCCATCAACACCGTGCCGTGGCGCATCGCCGTCTTCTACGTCGGCGCCCTCATCATGATCATGTCGGTCATCCCGTGGTCCAACTTCAAGGCGGGCGAGAGCCCGTTCGTGCTGGCCTTCGAGAAGATGGGCCTCGGCCTCGGCGCCGCGATCGTCAACTTCGTCGTCCTGACCGCCGCCCTGTCCTCCTGCAACTCGGGCATGTACTCCACCGGCCGCATGCTGCGCGACCTCGCGCTCAACGGCCAGGGCCCGAAGGTCTTCACCAAGCTGACCAAGAGCGGCACCCCGCTGGTCGGCACCACCTTCTCCGCCGGGCTGATGCTGGTGGGCGTCTGGATCAACTACGTCGCCCCGGGCAAGGCCTTCGACTACGTCGTCTCCTTCGCCACCATCTCCGGCATGTGGGCCTGGATCATGATCCTGGTCTGCCAGATCGTCTACCGAGCCAAGGTGAACCGCGGCGAGCTGCCCGCGTCCCCGTTCAAGGCGCCCGGCGCGCCCTGGACGAGCTGGTTCGCGCTGGTCTTCATCGGCGTGGTCATCGTGATGATGGGCATCGACAAGGACTCCCGCGTCTCGCTGTACTGCGCCCCGCTGTGGGGCCTGATCCTCGGCGTCTCGTACCTGGTGCTCAAGAAGCGCAACCCGAGCGGCGCCGCCTTCAACAAGGTCTCCCAGCCGGCCCCCTGACCGGCTCCTCCCTCCGGTTCCCGGCCGCCCGTCACGGCCGGGAACCGAGGCCCCACGGACCCTGTGTCCAGCATCCGGGCCCTTCCGTACCGCATCTCGGTACGGAAGGGCCCGTCTGCTTATCCTGTCGCTCATGCTGACCCTTACCCAGGCGCTGTACGACCAGATCGTCGAGCACGCCCGCAAGGACCACCCGGACGAGGCGTGCGGCGTCGTGGCCGGGCCGGCGGGCACCGACCGCCCCGAGCGGTTCATCCCGATGCTCAACGCGGCCCGCTCGCCCACGTTCTACGAGTTCGACTCGAAGGATCTGCTGAAGCTCTACCGGGAGCTCGACGACCGGGACGAGGAGCCCGTGATCGTCTACCACTCGCACACCGCGACCGAGGCCTACCCCTCCCGTACGGACATCACGTACGCGAACGAGCCCGGCGCGCACTACGTGCTGGTCTCGACGGCGGACACCGACGGCCTCGGGGAGTTCCAGTTCCGGTCGTACCGGATCGTCGACGGCGTCATCACCGAGGAGGAAGTGCAGGTCGTCGAGGCCTACTGACCACGATGTGGGCGGTTTTCGTCCACAATGCGGGATCACACTCCAAACGGGGGGCCGGGAATCGTTAACATGACCGCATGGTTCCCCATGACGTGAGCATCGAGACGCCCGGCAGGCTGCTGCTTGTGGCGCGGCTGCACGTCGACCTGTGCCGCCTCGCCAGCAGCATCTGTCCTGCCGCCTGAGCACCACGGCCCCTCGCGCGGGGGCCCATGCGCCGCGCGCCCTTACGCCCTCCCGCTTTACTTCACAACTGGAGCCTGCCATGGCCATCGAGGTCCGCATCCCCACCATCCTCCGCACCTACACCGACGGCGAGAAGGCCGTCAACGGTGAGGGCGCCACGCTGTCCGAGCTCTTCGCGGACCTCGAAACGCGCCACAAGGGCATCGAGGAGCGCATCGTCGACGGCGGCAAGCTGCGCCGCTTCGTGAACGTCTACCTCAACGACGAGGACGTCCGCTTCCTCGACGGCATCTCCACCGCCCTCAACGACGGCGACAGCGTCACCATCCTCCCGGCGGTCGCCGGCGGCTCCGTCTGATGCGCTACGACTCCCCGCTGGCCGCGGTCGGCAACACGCCGCTCGTCCGGCTGCCCCGCCTGTCGCCCTCGGACGACGTCCGCATCTGGGCCAAGCTGGAGGACCGGAACCCGACCGGCTCGATCAAGGACCGCCCCGCGCTCCACATGGTCGAGCAGGCCGAGAAGGACGGCAGGCTGACCCCCGGCTGCACCATCCTGGAGCCGACCTCGGGCAACACCGGCATCTCGCTCGCGATGGCCGCCAAGCTCAAGGGCTACCGGATCGTGTGCGTCATGCCGGAGAACACGAGCCAGGAACGCCGTGACCTGCTGGCCATGTGGGGAGCGGAGATCATCTCGTCGCCGGCGGCGGGCGGATCGAACACCGCGGTACGGGTGGCCAAGGAGCTGGCGGCGGAGCACCCCGACTGGGTGATGCTCTACCAGTACGGAAACCCGGACAACGCGGGCGCCCACTACGCGACGACCGGTCCCGAGATCCTGCGGGACCTCCCCTCGATCACCCACTTCGTGGCGGGCCTGGGCACGACGGGCACCCTGATGGGCGTCGGCCGCTACCTGCGCGAGCACGTCGAGGGCATCAAGATCGTCGCAGCGGAGCCCCGCTACGACGACCTGGTCTACGGCCTGCGCAACCTGGACGAGGGCTTCGTCCCGGAGCTGTACGACGCCTCGGTCCTGACGACCCGCTTCTCGGTGGGCTCGGCGGACGCGGTGACGCGCACGCGCGAACTCCTGCAACTCGAGGGCATCTTCGCGGGCGTCTCCACGGGCGCCGCCCTGCACGCGGCGATCGGTGTGGGCCGCAAGGCGGTGGCCGCCGGCGAAACGGCGGACATCGTGTTCGTCGTGGCCGACGGCGGCTGGAAGTACCTGTCGACGGGCGTCTACACGGCGGCCACCACGGAAGAGGCCATCGAGGCCCTCCAGGGCCAACTCTGGGCGTAGGCCCCGGGGCCGGGCTCGGGATCGGAGGCGCGGGGTCGGCTCCTGGCCGGCCGGGCTCCCGCGCCGCAGGGCGCGGCACCCGGCCGGGAACCGGGCTCGCGCCGGCCGGGCCCCGCACCGCGGGCCGGGCGGCGGTCAGGCGGACAGGAGATCCGCCAGGATGGCCGCGTGACTTGCGGCGGGATCCCTGACCGCGGTCAGGAGGGTGACCGGGCCCGCCGCGGCCAACGCACGCAGCCGGGCCAGCTCCGCCACCGCGTCCGGAGCCGCCAGCTCCGCCTCGAAGCGGGCCCGGAACTCCTCCGGCGAGCCCCCGCCCCCGTGGAACCACTTCCGCAGCTCCCCGGACGGGGTCACCGCCTTCGGCCACTCGTCCACCCCCGCCGCCGCCTTCGCCAGGCCCCGCGGCCACAGCCGGTCCACGAGCACCCGTACGCCGTCCGCCTCCGGCTCCGGGGGGTCGTAGACCCGCCGCACCCGCACCCGCACCGACCCCATCAGCCGCCACCTCCGAGTCCCTTGACCTCGTCCCACACCGCAGGGTCCAGCACTCCCAGCCGGCTCCGGAACTCCCACCCCCACACCTCCGCCGGCCGGTCCGCCTCCAGGAAGCTCGCCCGGCCCTGCGCCCCCACCGTCCCCGGCGGCAGCGGGATCACCCCGGCCCGCCGGTCGTCGTACTTCCCGGTGATCCACGCGACCCGCACCCGGTGGGCCCGTACGGACGCCACCGACAGCACCAGGCACAGCCGCCCGTCCGCCAGGCACCACAGCTCACCGGCCTGCGGCCGTGGCGGCGCGCCCGGCCCGTGCGGCGGCGGGGCCCGCCGGGTCATCCCCGGCCGACGCCCCGCGACCAGCACCACCAGCACCACGGCCACCAGCGCGGCCGCCGCGGGCCACCAGGACGTGTCCATATTCCGAAGGTAGCCGCGCCCGAACACCCCGGCACGGCGGTGCACCGGCACGCCCGTGCCCCCCGTCGCTCCCCCGGGTGACAGCACAGGTGATTCCCCCCACAACGGCCTGCCGCGGAGGAGCGACCTGACGTTTCGCGCCTTACGCTCGACCCACGCACGGCCCGCATTCCGTCCACGGACCGTCCCCGGAGGTTTTCGCTCCATGAAGCTCACCGTCGTCGGCTGCTCGGGGTCGTTCCCGTCCGCGGAATCGGCCTGCTCGAGCTACCTCGTCGAGGCCGACGGCTTCCGGCTGCTCCTCGACATGGGCAACGGCGCCCTCGGCGAGCTTCAGCGCCACATCGGTCTCTACGACCTCGACGCGATCTTCCTGAGCCATCTGCACGCCGACCACTGCATCGACATGTGCGGCTACTTCGTCGCCCGCTACTACCGGCACGAGGGCGGCCGCTGCGGCACCATCCCCGTCTACGGCCCCGAAGGCACCGAGAAGCGCCTGGCGACCGCGTACGAGGACGTCCCCGACGAGCGCTCCATGAGCGAGGTCTTCGACTTCCGGACCCTGAAGTCCGCCAGCTTCGAGATCGGCCCGTTCACGGTCCGCACCGAGCGGGTCAGCCACCCCGTCGAGGCCTACGGCATCCGCGTCGAGCACGACGGCCGCTCCCTCACGTACTCCGGCGACACGGGCGTCTGCCCCGAGCTGGGGCTGCTCGCCGAGGGCGCGGACCTGTTCCTGTGCGAAGCCTCCTTCACGCACGGCAAGGAGGACATCCCGGACCTCCATCTCAACGGCCGCGAGGCCGGCGAGTTCGCGCGCGGCGGCAGGGTCGGCCGGCTCGTCCTGACGCACATCCCGCCGTGGACCGACGCCCGCCAGAACCTTGCCGACGCCCGCGAGGTCTACGCCGGCCCGGTCGACCTCGCGTACGCGGGCGCCGTCTACGAGGTCTGACGTACGACACGTACGGCGAAGCCCCCGCCCTCCCATCCGGCGGATTCTTGGGGTCCTCGCAACACCTGATGGCTTACGCGGCTGTCAGTAGATCACGCAGGCGCTCGGCTGGGGTTCTCCAGTCGAGCGT
>NZ_JBFAJR010000073.1:0-14033 GCF_040655295.1 Streptomyces sp. NPDC050448
AGGATCCAGCACCGGCCTCACCTGATCGACGGCTGCCTCACCGCCACAGGCCTGACCATCAACCCACCGACCCCACCCTGAAAACGTCAGTAACGGCCCGGCGGAACCAAGATCGCCGTTGTGCGGACGGGGGAGACGACGGCGTACGTGGCGGAGTCCCGCCGTGCCCAGGGCAACGACGCGGCCGCCTGCTCCACCGGCGTCCTCATCTACAAGGTCGACTCCGCCGCCGCGACCGGCATCTACAAGGTCGACTCCGCCGCCGCGACCGGCGAGGGCCCGGTGCGGATCACGAACGCGACCCCGGCCGCGACCCCGCCCACCGGCTGCACCGCGCTGGACCTGGCCGCGTACGCACCCGGACAGAGCTTCACCGACCCCGCGACCGGCGTGCGCATCGACGTCCTCGCGGACGGACGGGGGACACGGTGCGGCTGAGCAAGGACTGACTCCGGTCCGGGCCGGCCGCCGTCCGGACCGCACGGGCCGGGCCTCCTTCCCGCGCTTGTGCGCATCCGACGAGGGAAGCCGTCGGGTTGCGCACGGGAGGAGACCCGGCCCTTTACCGGGGTCAGGTCAGCGGACGCCGACCGCCCTCCGGCGGCGCACGTACACCGCCGCTCCGCCCGCCGCCATCAGGGCTGCGGCCCCGGTGACGGCTGCCGGCTGCCAGGACGTCTCGGCCGCCGGTCTCCCGGCCTCGACGGCGGCCTGGGTCTGCTGGCCCTCCACCAGACCGGCGTACCCGCCGGCCAGGCCCTTGCGGTCGTACTCCGAGCCGGGCAGCTTGTCACCGTAGCGGGCGGTGACAAGCTTCTGGTAGGCGGCGAGGCTCATGGAGTGCTTTCCGCCGAGGCCGGTGGTCGCCTCCTCGTTGAGCGGCTCGACCGTGCCTTCGGCGGTGAGCCGGTACCAGGCGTGGATCTGCGGCTCGGTGAAGGTGCGGGCCTGTGGGGTGCCGCGTTCGGCGAGGCTGACATCGTTGTCCCCGTCCCGGATGCCGGCCAGCTCCCAGCCCTCGGCGCCGACCACGTGCGGGTCGTTTCCCGTCGTCGCGGGGTTTCCCTTGGGCGCGAGCAGTACGGCGGCGTGTTTGCCGTTGGAGGCGTTCACCCGGGAGGCCAGGTAGGTGAGCCGTAGCGCGGTCTGCGGGGCAGCCTGGGCCTTGCCGGCCACGAACTCGGGGCTGATCTCGAACATCGGGACCGGGTCCTTGAGATCGAACCTGGGCGGCGCGGCGACCGCGGCGGGCGCGTTGCCGGGGGTGCCGACGGTGCCGCCGTCCGCGGCGGGGGCAGTGCCGGGCTGTCGGGCCGCGACCAGGAAGCGGGAGACGGTGCTCCGGAGCTGGTCGCTCTGGAGGGCCTGCTGGGCGGACTGGTAGCCCGCGATGCCGTCGCCCTCCGCGCCTTGTGCGCAAACGCTTCCGGACAGGGCTGCGGCGAGCGCGGCCGTGAAGAGGACGGCGGCCCGGGCTGCCGCGCGCTTGGTACGTCGCATGGTCTGCATGGTCGGTCTTCTCCTCAGCCCTGGATGCCGATGCGCGAGTGGGTCCACTGGAACGAGTTGTTGTTCACGTACGTGGAGTTGTTCCACCAGGTGTAGGTTTGGGTGGTCTGCCACGGGTCGCCGACCGCGATCATGTTGGTGGCGCTGTCGTAGCCGTAGATGACGTTCATGTGGCCGCCGCCGGTGCGCCAGCCGATCCGGACGGCGAACGGCCGGCCTGCGGCGATCTCGGCGACGGACTCGCTGAACGAGGCGTTGCGGTACAGGCTGCGGCCGCTGTTGCTCAGCCCCAGCCTGGCCAGGCCGTTGGCCATGTCTTCCAGCGTCGCGGGCTGGTTGTTGCAGTCCACCCAGGATCCCTGGGCAGCGAGCCGGCAGAACTGCTCCTGGCTGACGGCGTGGCCCCAGTACTTGGCGATGGTCACGCCGGAGGCGTCCCAGCACCACTGGGTCCTGACCTGCTTCTGCATGTCGATCGCGACCGTCTTCGCGGTCGTGGGGGTGGGTGTGGGTTTCGGGTTCGAGCCGCAGACGGGCAGGCCGGTGGTGTTCTCCTGGATGAACGCGTCGGCGATGTAGTACGAGCCGGTGTAGATCCACCGCGGGTTGTTCTCCACCGTGTCGCCGGTGGTCCGGCAGGACATCTGGATCTTGTCGCCGACCTTCGAGGAGCCGACGACCCCGGCCGAGAGGGACGGCTTGGGCCGGTGGTTGACGGTCTGGTAGTTGCCTTGCCCGCCGATGACCGTGCCGCTGACCGCATCGGCTTGGGCCAGGGCACCGAAGCCGAACAGCAGACCGCCGGAGAGGGCGGCGGTGATCGCGGCTATCAGCGCTTTCTTGCGGCGGGACGCGCGACGTTTGTGCATCATGCTCCTTGATTCGATTGGTCTGAGAAATCGGGAACCTGCCCGCCCGGCAACCCGGTCGCCCGGTCTGCGGTGCAGATGCCGGCGGGAGGGGGCTCGGCAACGGCTCCCGGGTTCGGCGGTACTCCGATGGGTGATGGTCAGTCAGCCGTTGGGCTGGTCAGCGCCGAACGGAACGTCGGGTGCGCTGGGATGCGAGGCCCGGCGGGGCACCTACTACGTGGGGCACTCGCCCGCCGATGGATGGCTGGAGCCGGTGGGGACGCCGACCGGAGGAAGGTCAGCCGACCTCGGCCCGGCGGCGACGGCCTGGCTGCTGCCGCCCGTACGTTCGCGCCTGGGCATGGTCACCGAGGCTGGAGTAGGCGAGACCCCCCCGCTATCACCGCCGCCGAGTCCATTGCGTCGGTGAGCAGTGTCAGCCGGCGTGGCCTGCACCGATGTTCATGTTTCTTTCGACGATGAACCCCCATGTACACCTCAAATCCTTGGTCGAAGGAGTGGGTGAGCGGAAGCCTGCCAGACAGGTTCGGTGGAGATTTCGGGCAAACGGGAATCGGGTTGAAGATATCGGACCGTTACCTTCCCTCCATATTTGATGAACAGTCAGTTTCCTTTGAAATCAGGGCAGTTGGTGTGATCGGTTGGGGATGGTCCAGGTCATTCCGGGGATCTCGTTATCGAATCGAGATAATCGGCGAGTGTTGTTGACGGCAATTCAGTCGAGGATTCATCTAATTACTACGAACTGAAATGGGCTTGTTACGGCCGGTGAGAAGCCGTCAACTCCGATCGCGTGAAGGGTGAATGCCCCTGCCATGGAGCAGGCCGGTGTTCATGCGGGCGGACCCTCAAGGGAGCGTTATGCGCTAGGAGCACTCGAACGCCTGGCTGTGGTGACGATGCCGGGCATCGTCCACCGAGTGGACCGTCCGATGCCGACACCGCGTGGAGCCCATCGAGTGGGCTCCACTCAGTGGCCTCCACCCAGTGGGTGCCATTCGGGCTTGTTGAGTCGTCGCCAGCAGATGAGGCTGCAGGCGAGGGAGACGAAGGCGTCGTGGAGTTCGGTGCGGCGTTCCCAGCGGACGGCGAGGCGTTTGAACTGGTGGAGCAGAGCGAAGGTCTGCTCGACGACGTAGCGGAGCTTTCCCATGCCTTTGATGTTGGGGCTGCTGGACGGTCCGCGGTGGGAGGCGATGCGCGCGGACGTGCTCGCGGGCCTGTCCCTGACCGAGGACGCTGACGAGCACCTGGCCCAGCTCGTCCGGGGACTGGACGCGGCATGGCGGCAGATGGCCGACCGCCTTCAGGAGGCCGGCGCCGACGCGAAGGTGGAGATCGTCGTCCCCGAGGGCGGCGGACGCGCCCGTCTGTCCGTGGACAAGCTCGGCGCTGTGGGCGAGCCGGAGTCGCTGACCTGGCTCAAGGCCACCACGGAGGCGATGCTCTCGAGGATCGACCTGCCGGACCTGCTGTTCGAGGTCCACTCCTGGACCGGGTTCCTCGACGCCTTCGGCCACGTCTGCGACCGGCGCACCCGCATGGAGGGCCTGCTCGTCTCTCTGGTCGCGCTGCTGGTGGCGGAGAGCTGCCACATCGGCCTGACCCCGGTCATCGACCCGGAGAACAAGGCGCTGACCCGCTCGCGCCTGTCCCACGTCGACCAGAACTACCTGCGTGCCGACACCATCGCCGCGGCGAACGCCGCGCTCGTCACCGCTCAGTCCCGCATCGAGCTGGCCCAGATGTGGGGCGGCGGCCTGCTCGCCTCCGTCGACGGCCTGCGCTTCGTCGTCCCCGTCAAGAGCATCAACACCGGCCCCTCGCCCAAGTACTACGGCTACAAACGCGGCGTGACCTGGCTCAATGCCGTCAACGACCAGGTCGCGGGGATCGGCGCGATGGTCGTGCGCGGCACCCCGCGCGACAGCCTCTACAGGCTGGACACGCTGCTGAACCTCGACGGCGGGGTGAAGCCGGAGATGGTCGCGACCGACAACGCCTCGTACTCCGACATGGCCTTCGGCCTGTACAAGATGCTCGGCTTCCGCTTCGTCCCGCGCTTCCGTGACCTCTCGGATCAGAGGTTCTGGCGGGCCGACCTGCCCGACGGGGGAGGCGCCGATCGCCGGGTACGGGCTGCTGGAGACCGTCGCGTGCAACAAGGTGAACCTCAAGCGGATCGCCACGCACTGGTCGGACATGCTTCGCGTTGCCGGGTCGCTCATCACCAACCAGGTGCGGGCCTACGACCTGCTGCGGATGTTCGGCCGCGAGGGGCACCCGACCCCGCTGGGGGCGGCGTTCGCCGAGTACGGGCGGATCGACAAGACCATGCACCTGCTCGCCCTGGTCGACGACAGCTACCGCCGTCTGATGAACCGGCAGCTCACCGTTCAGGAGTCCCGCCACCGGCTGGCTCGCGCGATCTGCCATGGCGGCCGGGGCCAGATCCGCCAGGCATACCGCGAAGGCCAGGAGGACCAGCTCGCCGCCCTCGGCCTGGTCCTCAACGCCGTGGTGCTGTGGAACACCCGCTACCTCGACGCCGCCGTCGCCCAGCTTCGCGCCGAGGGCCACCACATCAAGGACGAGGACGTCGCCCGCCTCTCCCCGCTGAAGGACCGGCACATCAACTTCCTGGGCCGCTACCTGATCAACATCACCGCCAGCGGCCCCGGCCAGGGTCTGCGCCCCCTCCGGGACCTTGACGCCATCGAGGACGACGAAGACGAGGAGTGAGGGATGGCGCGCCCGGCCTGGGCCGGGCGTCCCTTCCCGCGGGCGTGGAGCGCGGGAAGGGACGGCGGGAGCGGGTCAGGCGGTCGGCTGGCCGAGCGGTCCGAGGAGGTAGTTGCCGGGGGCGTCGGGGTCGGTGCTGAGGCAGAAGTCGACGATGGCGGTGCGGTACTCGTGGTGGCTGATGACGCCGTTGCCGTCCAGGTCGACCCTCTCGAACGCGGGCCCGGACTGCTCCTCGGGGACACCAAGCTTCTGGTACATCGCCACGTACTCCTCCCGGCTCAGGACACCGTCGCCGTTGGTGTCAGCGGCCCTGATGACCGCGTCCGCGATGGCCATGACCGCGGTCTCGAAGTGCGCCGGAGCGGTGACACGGTCTTCCATCACGGTGATGAACTCCGCTCGGGAGACCTGCCCGTCGCCGTCGGTATCGGCGTGCTCCAGCAGCTGCCACCACTGCCCGAACGCCGAGTGGATCGCTGCGCGGTCGCCGATCGACTCAGCCCTGTCGAGCGCGGACATCCGCATCGGCTACGCCCGCTGCTCGACCCTCGGCCAGGAACTCGACTCCCAGCTCGACGCCCTCGCCGGGCACGGCATCCCCAGGGACAAGGTCTTCGCCGAGAAGATCGGCACCCGCATCCGCGTACGGCCGAAGTTCGAGGAGGCGCTGCGGACCGCGCGGGAGGTCAAGGCGCACGCCCCGCACTGCCGGGTCATCTTCACCGTGTACGAGATGAAGCGCCTCGGCCGGGACGCCGCCGAACTCACCGCGCTCGCCGACCACCTCACCGCCCACGGCCTGGTCCTGGAGATGCTGGCCGGGCCCCTGCCCGGCATCTACGACCCCACCGGCCCGGGGAAGCTGCTGTTCGCGTTCTTCGCCGCGATGGCTGAGACCGAGCGGGAGAACATCCGCGAGTCCACGCTCGAAGGGCTCGACACCGCGGCCCGCAAGGGCAAGCACGGCGGCCGGCCGCCGGTCATCACCGACGACATGCTCCACACCGTGCTGCGGCGCCGCGCAGGCGGCGAGTCCGTCGAGCAGATCCAGCCCGACCTGATCATCCCCACCGGCAAGCGCAAGGGACAGAGCCCCTCCGTCGCGAGCATCTATCGGGCACTCGCCGAGCACTCCAAGCGCGAGGCGTACCCCGAGGCCGTCGAACAGGCCCACACCGACTTCGCCGTCCTCCATGCCGGCGGCCTTCCCCACCCCCGCCCGGCCGCCGCAGCACTCAGCTCGTGACCATGATCGTTCTCACCGGGATTTCCTGTACGCCAACTACTCACACCCGGCTACGTCCTACTTCTCCTCCGGCTCCCAGGCGCGGAGCAGGTCGAGCAGCCCTGCGTCTCCGTCAACGTGCAAGGAGTCGGCCTGGATCCGGTCGTACAAGTAGAGGACCAACTCACTGGCCGTGCCGTGGACGGAGGCGCCGGCTGCGTCCGAGTCCTCGCCGGTCGCGGCAGTGGGCGCGGGGATGCGGGTGGTGCGTGCGCCGTCGCCGTCGACGGTGAGGCGCCAGGAGCGGCCCTCGGCGGCGTGGAAGTCGAAGGCCGTGGGCTTGTGCGGCCAGGCACTCGGCGTTGCGCAGACGGTGAACAGGAACTCCTCCACACCGTCGAGTGCCACCTCGACCGGCAGCGGCTGCGGGGCGCCCCCGGCGAGCTGGGCGTCGTAGGTGTGCACCGCGGTCTCCTGGACCCGGTGCCGGGCGGTGCCGCCGGCGGTCTGCGGTGACTGCGACGCGGGCCACCACGTCCAGCAACCGCTCTCCGGTCCCGCCGCGTGCAGGGCGCCCAGCAGGGCCTGCGTCGACGCGGCCAGCCAGGCCAGCAGGGCCTCACGCTCCCGCGGCACTACCAGAGCGGCGCGCGCGGCGACGGCCTCGGCCGGGGGAGCGTCGGCAGGCCCCGCGCCGACGATGGCGGCCCAGAAACGGTCTCCCCCACCCAGGTGCTTCACCAGATCGAACAGCGTCCACCCAGGGCAGGTCGGCACCTGTGCGTCGAGACCGGGCGCGGCGGCGACCACGGCGCGGAAGGCGGTCGACCGTTCATCGATCAGTCGCAGCAGCTCGGGGAACTCAAGATTCTTTTCCACGCCGAGTGTCTATCACTGTGCTCCGGTGATCGGGCAGCGATTTTCACAGTCGCCGCCGGTTGGCCACTGCGGACGTCCTCGCCTCCCACCGCTCGAGTGACAAGCTGCGCACTGCTGCGAGGACACTGGTGGTGGCGGTACGCCCGGCGTCGTGCCTGTGGGTGCCCTGGCCTCGCCGCGCGGCCGGGCACCTCGGCGACGTGACGTCCACCCGGTGCGCGCGGTCATGCTGCCGCTCGATGTGATGGACGCGGAGGTCACGACGGCGGCAGGGACCGAGCCCCGTACCTCAGCGGCCCACCCCATGCCCAGTTCCGTCAGTGCGGCCAGCTGCTCAGAGTTGAGCTTGTCCCGCCGTGTCCTGGTCTGGGTGATCCATACGCCGAGTTTCACGTCACCGGCTCCGTCTCGCCGTCGACCGCGATCTCTTCGCTGTGCCTGCGGAGGACCGCACGGTCACCTTCGCGCTCGATCCATTGGGTGAGGGCGGTCAGGCCGCGCTGGAAGGTTGCTGCGCCTTGGCCTCACTTCCCGACGCTCGCTTTGCCGTCGAGGCCGGTGCGGGCCGTTCGGCGGCGGCCACGCCCAGCGTGGTCAGCCGCTGCTGCTGCTCACCGAAACCGGCGGTGCCGCCGGTACGGTCGAACGATCTGAACCCGTACCGGGAATCAGGCCGCGACGAGTTCCTGCTCGCGGTCCGGCGTCTTGACCTTGGGTTTCTTGTTCGGCAGCGAGAGCCGGAAGACCTTGTGCCACGCGGAGTACACCTGCTTGGGCAGCGGCCCGGTGACGTACTCCAGCTCGTACTTCTCGAACAGCGCGCGCACCTTCAGCGCGACCTCGGCGTACCGGTTGCTCGGCAGGTCAGGGAACAGGTGGTGCTCGATCTGGTGCGACAGGTTGCCGGTCATGAAGTGCATGGCCTTGCTGCCGCTGATGTTCGCCGAGCCCATCATCTGGCGCAGGTACCACTGGCCGCGCGTTTCGCCTTTGATCGACCGGCGCTCGAAGACCTGCACGCCCTCGGGGAAGTGCCCGCACATGATCACCGAGTGGGTCCAGATGTTGCGGACCAGGTTCGCGGTGAACGTGGCGGCGAGCGTGGTGAGGAACGACGGGCCCGACAGCAGCGGGTGGATCACGTAGTCCTTGAGCACCTGTTTGCGGATCTTGCGGCCCACGGCCTTGGCCCGCGCGCGGAACTCCGGGGTGTTGCGGCGGCGTTTGTGCAGGTTCTTGCCGAGTTCCAGGTCGTAGGCGGCGATGCCGTACTCGAAGAAGCAGGCGTTGATGAAGTTCCACAGCGGCTGGCCGAGGTGGAACGGGTGCCACTTCTGGTCCTCGTCGACGCGCATGATGCCGTAGCCGAGGTCGTTGTCCTTGCCGATCACGTTGGTGTACGTGTGGTGCAGCTCGTTGTGCGAGTGCTTCCACTGGTCGGCCGGCGAGACGTGGTCCCAGTCCCAGGTGGTGGAGTGGATCTTCGGGTCCCGCATCCAGTCCCACTGGCCGTGCAGGATGTTGTGGCCGATCTCCATGTTGTCCATGATCTTCGCCACGGACAGGCCGGCGGTGCCGATCAGCCACGCGGGCGGGAAGATCGAGAACAGCAGGACGCCCCTGCTGGCCAGCTCGAGTTTGCGCTGCGCCGCGATGACCTTGCGGATGTAGGCGGCGTCCTTCTCGCCGCGGCTGGCGATCACCTCGTCGCGGATCGCGTCCAGCTCGCGGCCGAGCTCCTCGATCTGCTCCGCGGTCAGGTGGGCGGTGGGGTCGATGGCGGTCAAGGTGCTCCTACCGTTCGATGTCGCAAGGGCCCGCCGCGGCGGACACGCAGGTCTGGATGAGGACGCCCGGCTCGGCTTCGGTGATCTCACCGGTGCGCAGGTCGCGGACGGCGCCCGTCTTGAGCGGCGTGACGCAGCCGAAGCAGATGCCCATGCGGCACCCGGAGGGCATGAGCACGCCGGCCTCCTCGCCGACGTCCAGCAACGGCGTGGCGCCGTCCGCGTCGACGGTCTTGCCGGTGGTGCTGAACGTGACCTCGCCGCCGTCGCCGGCGACGACGATGCCGGGGCGGAAGCGTTCGGTGTGCAGGCGCTCTTGGACGCCGTGCTCGGTCCAGTGATCTTCGGCGGCGTCGAGCAGGCCCGCGGGCCCGCAAGCCCAGGTCTCGCGCTCGGCCCAGTCGGGCACGTGTTCGTCGAGACGGGCGATGTCGAGCATGCCGTCTGTGTCGGTGTGCAGCTCGGTGAGACGCAGCTTCTTGTCCGCGACCAGGTCGTGCAGATCGTTGCGGAAGATCACGTCTTGCGGCTGTGGCGCGGAGTGGACCATGACGACGTCGTCGAGCTCGATCTCGCGCAGCATGCCCATCACCGGCGTGATGCCGCTGCCGGCTGTCAGGTAGAGCACCTTGGCGGGCCTTGCCTCCGGCAGCACGAAGTCACCGGTCGCCTGGTCGAGCTGGATCAGCGTGCCCGGTTTCGCCCTGCGGACCAGGTGATTGCTGACCTTGCCGTCCGGGATCGCCTTCACGGTGATCGTGATGCGGCCGTCCTGGCGGTTTGTCGGCGAGGTGACCGAGTAGGCACGCCACAGGCGCACCCCGTCGACGTCGACCCCGATCCGCACGTACTGACCGGCTGTGTGACCGTGCCAGCCCCGTCCCGGCCTGATCACGAGGGTCGCGGCGTCACCCGTCTCGGGGTGCACGGCCTCGATGCGCCCACGCAGGTCAGCGCCCGCACGCAGCGGGCTGACCAGGTCGAGGTAGTCCGACGGCATCAGCGGCGTCGTGACCATCTCCAGCAGTTTCCACGCCCTACTGCGGAGGGCTGCACTCGTCATGACTCCAGCTTGATGCGCCTCAGGGCGTAAAGTCCTATCCGCAGGACGTGAAATTGATCGGCTGAATTGTTTGCAGGGAACAAAACATGAGCCATGCAGTCCGGAGGGCCACCGAACTGGCCCTGGATGAGACGACGGTCACCGCACTTCGGGCCGCGCTGAAGACCACCGCCGACGAGGTCGTCCAGGCGATCATCGACGAGGTCCCTCCATACGCCAACGCCCTGTCGGGCCGCATGGGCGGCACCATCCGCCGAGCCGTCCGCACCGCCCTGGGGCACTACCTGAACCTCGCGAGCGGCAACGCCACGGGCGGCGACGCCGGTGAGGCTGCCTACGAGCTGGGCCGCGGCGAGGTGCGCGACGGCCGTTCGATGGACGCCCTACTCAGTGCCTACCGCGTCGGTGCCCGCGTGGCCTGGCGATGCCTGGCCGCGGGTGCCGTACCCGCAGGTCTGCCCGCCGCCGAGGTCGCCAAGTTCGCCGAGCTGACCTTCGCCTACATCGACGAGCTCTCCGCAGCGAGCGCCGCGGGCCACGCCGACGAACTGGCCGCCCAGGGCCGGGCTCATGAGCGCCACCTGGAACAACTGGTCCGCGACCTCCTCGCCGGCGCGAGCCCGAACGTGCTGCGGGCCTCTGTTCAA
This sequence comes from Streptomyces sp. NPDC050448, assembly GCF_040655295.1. Lineage (NCBI taxonomy): Bacteria > Bacillati > Actinomycetota > Actinomycetes > Kitasatosporales > Streptomycetaceae > Streptomyces > Streptomyces sp. NPDC050448. Next base: position 10,728 of record NZ_JBFAJR010000073.1, read on the forward strand.
CGGGCCGGGTGGCAGCCTCCGGTTTCGCTGACCGCGGTCCTGCTGCCCGCCGCCCAGGCCCGGCCCGCCTACCGCACGCTCGACCCGAGCACCCTCGTCCTCGACGATCTACCGGACGCCTTCGGCGTGCTGCTCGTCCCCGATGCCGACCGATCACATCTCTTGAGACAGCTGACCGACCGCGCCGCCGTGGTCGGCCCGGCCCGGCCATGGGCTCGTGCGTCCGCCTCGTACGCACGAGCCGTCCGCGCGCGCTCCCTCTCCTCTGAGATTCGCGACACCGAGGACCACCTGCCCGAGCTGGTGCTGAGCGCCGACGTGGACGCGTTCGCAGACCTGCGTGCCCGAGCCCTCGCACCGTTGCAGACCTTGCCTGTCGCGACCGCGCGACGGCTGGAGGAGACGTTGCGGGCGTGGCTCCTGCACCATGGCAGGCGGAACGAGGTGGCGGCGGCGTTGTTCGTCCATCCCCAGACCGTCCGGTACCGGATGTCGCAGCTGCGGGAGCTGTTTCCGGATCTCGAGTCGCCGCACCGGGTCCTTGAACTGACGCTCGCGGTCGGTCTTCGGGTCAGCTGACGCGTTCTTCAACCGTCCACGACCGCGTCCGCGAGCAGGGCGGTCGCAACTTCGGGGATCGCCTGGTACCGCAATCACACGTGTGCGTGGTTGAGTTGGTGTATGGCTGAGCTCGGGGTGGGGTTGGTCGAGGCGTGGGACGGGGTGCTGGCGGGGTTGCATGCCCGGTTCGCGTCGCGTTTCGTGAGGTCGGAGCCGCGTGGGCGGGCGCTTGTGTATATGCGGGGTTGATCGCTCCGCTGAAGCGGAAGAACGGCTGGACTCTGGCGGAGCGGGCGGGTGACCGGCAGGAGTGACGCGCGGCGAATGCCGACCGCGTCCGCTCCCGTCAGCGCGCGGCCGCGGTCGGCACGGCCGCATGCGGATGCCGTGTCCGCCAGCTTGTGTACGCGGCGCTGGCGAGGCATGTGCCCCGGTAGCCCTCGACGACCCGGCGCAGGATCTCGGTGCCGCGGTCCGCGAGTGGGCCGTCGCACCGCCAGGCCAGAACGTGCCGGTACCACAGGGGATTTCCGGCCAGAGGGCGGACCGCGACGCCCGGTGCTTCGATGAAGGTGGCTTGACAGAGGCTGACGGCCAGACCTGCGCGCACGATCTCGATCAGCTGCCGCCCTTCCGCTTCGTACGGGGTGAAGGGGCGGCGGCCCGTCAGGGCGCAGACGGATGACCAGTATTCGCGGGTCCGGTCGCTATCGGGCCGGGGGGCCGCCCAGTCCTCGTCCAGGAGCTCGGCGAGGGAGACCTCGTCCTGGGCGGCAAGAGGATGGGCGGCCGGGAGCAGGGCGAAGACCGGCTCGGTGACGATCGGATGGAGGATCACGTCCTCGCGCTGCGGCAGCTCCTGGTCGGGGTGGTCGCCGAGCACCGCCGCCTCCAGTCGGCCGGCCGCGAGGTCGTCGAGCAGGGCGACGGGGGAGTGGTGGCAGCGCGAGGTCAGCTCTGCTTCCGGCAGCAGCGCCTTCACGGCCACGATGAGATGGCCGAGCAGGGGAGCGCCGACCGAGCCGATCCGGACTCGGTCGGCCGCCGATATCCGGCGGGCGGCCCGGGCGGTGTCGGCGAGCAGCCCGTCGATCCCCGGCAGGATGGCGCCGGCCCGGCCCAGTACCAGCTCGCCGAAGACTGTGGGGACGGCGCCGGCCTGCCGCCGGTCGAACAGGGACCCGCCCAGCATGACCTCGATGCGGCGCAGTTGGGCGCTGAGCCCCGGTTGGGTCACGCCCAGAGAGGCGGCGGCGCGGGTGAGGCTGCCCGCCTCGGCGATCGCGCACACCACCCGCAGGTGCCGTACCTCCAGATCCATGGCGCAGATGTTATGGACAGGCGAGAGCTTTCGGACAGACTTGCGCATCCGCAATCTCATATGTGAAATGTCACACACTGTTAGATGAAGAGGCAGTGATTCCGTGAGAAACTCTTTCCCCGTGCCGCCCGCTCGTGCGGCGCTCTTGCCGCTGCTGCTCGCGGCTCTGCTGCTGTTCCTGCCCGGAACGCCTCCCGTCGGCGCCGCCAACGCAGCTGACAGTGTGTCAGCCTGCGCGCTCGGCGGGACCACCGGCTGGACGGACGAGGGGCACAGCACGGACTTCTCCGTGTTCAAGCGCCCGACAGGCACCGTCAAGGTCGGCATGATCTTCGTGGACTTCCCCGACGCGCCCGCCACGGAGTCTCCGGCCTCCGACGCGGCGCAGATCACGCCCGGTGCGAATTGGCTGTGGAACGCCTCGTACGGCAAGGCATGGCTCGCCATCAGCCAGCACCAGCGGTGGGCGCGGATGCCACATGCCTCCACCGACTACGGCTTCGCCCGCGGGCTGACGCACGAGACGCACGAGGCGTACGTCCGGGACGCGGTCGCGGCGGCCGATCCGTACGTGGACTTCTCGCAGTACGACATGGTGTACGTCGTCGCGACGAGGAACGCGTCGGTGATCTCCTTCACCCCCACCTACGTGTACCAGCCGGGATCCGCGGGCGTCGTAGCGGACGGCAGCAGGATCAAGTGGGCCGTGACCTTCGGCCAGGACATGTGGCACTGGGGGCCCAGACTGGTGGCCCACGAGACCGGCCACACCTTCGGCCTGCCCGACCTGTACGCCTTCGACGAGGGCACGGACGCCCATCGTTTCGTCGGCGGCTGGGACCTGATGGGACTGATCGCAGGGGCCGGGCCGCAGTACTTCGCCTGGCAGTCGTGGAAGCTCGGCTGGACCGACGACAGCCAGGTCGTGTGCCGGTCATCAGCCGGCAGCGACACCGTGTACCTGACCGCGGTCGAGTACGGCAGCGGCACCAAGATGGCGGTGGTGCGCACCAGTCCCACGACCGCCTACGTCGTCGAGTCGAGGCGGGCGGTTCAGGCGGACACCGGTGTCTGCTCGACCGGTGCGCTGGTGTACAAGGTCGACACGTCCGTACGGACCGGTTACGGCCCGATCCGGGTCATGGACGCCAAGCCCTTCGCCGTACCGGCCGCCGGCTGTCGCCGGCTGGACGACGGCCCGTTCTGGGCCGGTGAGTCGTTCACCGACTCGGCGGCCGGTGTGCGGATCGACGTGCTGAGCGCCGACGGGTACGGCGAGACCGTCCGGATCACCAAGTCGTAGTCGCCCGCGGACGCCCCGGGGGGGGGGGGCGGGGGTGGTGTAGGGGCGCCGGGGGGGGGGGGGGGGGGTTGATGGAGAGGCTATAGAGGGGTTTGGGGGTGTTAGTGGTCGTCTGGTGGGG
>NZ_JBFAJR010000074.1:0-13893 GCF_040655295.1 Streptomyces sp. NPDC050448
CGGCAGGATCTGGTGCCCCACCACGACGTCGAGGTGGACGTCCTGCCGATGCCGGAGTCCCAGCGCCGGGCGCTGGCCGGCCTCTTCGCGTCCGCGCCCCACGAGGCCGACGCGCCCAGCGCCTTCTGCGTTTCCCTCCCGGACACCGGGTGGACGAGGGCGGAGAGCGACCAGTGGCTGTCGACGGGCTTCAACCGGACCCTGATGCCCAACATGGCCATCCACGAGGTGGCACCCGGACACGCCAGCCACGGCAGGGCGCTGCGCCAGGCCGCGACCGATGTCCGCCGCACGCTCCACTCGGACGCCTTCATCGAGGGCTGGGCCCACTACTGCGAGGAGCTGGCCCTGGAGCAGGGCTTCCGCGACGGGGACCCGCGCGTCGCGGTCGCGGTCGCCCAGGACGCGCTGCGCAGGGTCACCCGCTTCGCCTGCGCCATCGGCCTCCACACCGGAGCGATGACCCTGTCGGACGCGGCGGCCCGGTTCACCCAGGACGTCTCGCTGTCCGGGCCCGCAGCCCTGCACGAGGCCCGGCGCGGGCTGTTCGACCCCACCTACGGTCGCTACACCTGGGGTAAGTTCGCCATCCTCGACCTGCGCGAGCGGGCCATGGCCCGTTGGGGCAGCGCCTTCTCGCTCCGTCGCTTCCACAGCGCCCTGTTCGACCTCGGCGCCCCGCCCCTGGGCCTGTTGCACACGGCACTGGAACGCGGATGAACTCACTCGCCGCCTTCGCGCTCGCCACGCTCGTCCTGGTGGCGGTGCCCGGACCCAATCTGATTTACATCATCACGCGCAGCGTGCAGGACGGACGGCGGGCCGGCGTCGTCTCGGCCCTCGGAGTGGAGACCGGCACCCTCCTGCACGTCTTCGTCGCCGTCTGCGGACTGGCGGTCTTCATCACCGACCATCCCCTCGCCTTCGCCGTCCTGCGCTACACGGGCGCCGGCTACCTCGCCTACCTGGGCTTACGAGCGCTGCTCCTGCTCCGCCGCCCGCCCTCCTCCGCCGTGGAGGCGGACGACGCCGAAGACCGTCCCGATCGACGCCGACTGCTCCGGCTCTATCGCGACGCCGTCCTCGTCAACGTGCTCAACCCCAAGGTCGTCCTGTTCTTCCTGGCCTTCCTCCCGCAATTCGTGCCCACCGGCCTGACCTCCGCGCAAACCCGCACCCGCATGCTCGTACTCGGCGCGGTCTTCCTGGCCATCGCCCTCGCCTTCGACCTCTGCTACGCGCTCGTCGGCGCCGCACTCGCCGGCCGACTCCGCGGCACCCCGCGCCGGGACCGCCGCCTGTCGTACGTGACCGGCGGCATCCACCTCGGCCTGGCCGCTCTGGTGTTCATCTGATGCCGGATCAGCGCCTCGAGACAGGGCCAGGGACCCGTGACCTGCGCGTTCGTGTTCGCCGGCAGACCATGGTCCCGACCTACGGCGTTCCGGCTGCCGTCAGTGCCACACCTGCGAACGGGCCGTCGTTCCAACGGTTCGTGTAGGTGCTCGAGCCGCTGCCGTCGAGGGAGGAGCCGGCCACCGAGTCGGCGCCCGGTGCTGGAGCTTGCAGCCCTGCGGCGTCCAGATCTCCTCCCACTGCTGCCACCAGTTGCCATGCAGCTGGGCTAACTCACGGCCTGCGACGATCAGTTGGGTCATCTCGGGGCAGGCGGCGGTGAGGTCGAGGAGGTTGAGGCTGCCGGTGCAGCCCTGTTCCTGGCTCTCCCGGAACAGCTGCTTCGCGGGGACGGCCGGGTCGTCTGCCCGGCGTTAAGAGTCGACCAGACCGCATGGCGCGAGGAACGCACCGCTCGCGCAATCGCTTTCGGTCCGGGCAAGGCCGGCGCACGAGGCGGGAGCTACGGCGTTAGGCGCCTTGGCCGTGGTGGTGAGCGTGTCGACACGGTGCCCCGTGGTCGCCCTTGCTACCGTCCACTTCGCCTAAATGCCCCAGAAAGGACTGACTCGCACCCGCGGGTGGTCGAGAGGACACGGACCATGAACAACTTTTCCCGTCGCCGATTGCTCAAGACTTCTGCGGTCGCCGGTGTTGGCGCGGTCGTCGTGCCGGGCGTCGCGGCCGCAGATGCGATTGCCGTGACGGAGACTCCTGTGAGCGAGGCGCACGGGGCGCATTGCCCGGAGGCGAAGCTGACCGGCCGCATCGTCCGCCCCCACGACCCCGGGTACACGGACGCGCGCCTCGGCTGGGACCAGCTCTTCTCTCACTATCCGCTGGTCATCGTCTTCGCTCAGAACACCCAGGACGTGGTCAACGCCCTGACGTGGGCGCGGCAGAACGACGTCGCGCTACGGATTCGGAGCGGCCGCCACAGCCTTGAGGGCTGGTCGAACGTCGACAGCGGACTCGTGATCGACATCAGCGAGTTGAAGTCGGTCCACCTGGACAGCGCTGCTCGTATCGCGACGGTCGGCGCCGGACTCAGCCAGCTGGAAGCGGTGACCACGCTCGCGAAGCGGAACTTCGCGGTGACGACGGGTACCGAAGGCACGGTTGGCCTGTCCGGCGCGACGCTCGGCGGCGGCTTCGGCTTCCTGACCCGCTGGCTTGGGATGGCCTGCGACAGCCTGATCGGCGCCGAGGTCGTCGTCGCCGAGGGCGGCGAGTGCGCCAAGGTGATCAAGGCGGATCTGAACCACAACTCGGACCTGTTGTGGGCGCTGCGTGGCGCGGGCAACGGCAACTTCGGGATCGTCACCTCACTCACCTACAAAGTGTCCCCGCTGAAGAGCGTCACATATGTGCAGGCCACGTGGGACGGCATTGGCGACCTGCGTAGGGTCTTCGACGCCTGGCAGCGCACCGCGCTGGACGCTGATGACCGCCTGGGCACGCAGCTCGAGATTCACCGCAACCAGACCTTGCTGTTCGCGGTCCTCGCGGAGGGAACACCCGCGGAGGCCAACAGGCTCCTGGCCCCGATCCTGTCGGTCGGCACTCCCCAGGTGTCGGTGCAGGTAGGCAACTGGGGCGAGGTGTATGCGGGATTCCAGATTCCGACCGAGAACGAACCCGCGAACTGGAAGTTCTACTCGCAGTTCGCCAGGAAGCCGTTCCCGGGCGAGGCGATCGACGTGATCTCCTCGTTCATGCGGGACGCGCCCACGGACGACAGCAACTTCTTCACTCAGGCGTTCGGCGGGGCGGTCAGAAGGAGCCCCCGCGGCGGCACGGCGTTTCCGCACCGTGACGCACTCTTCTACTCCGAGCCTGGTGCCGGCTGGGGGACCCGCTCCGACCAGCCGGGCATCTGCGACCCGCTCACCCCGCAGGCCCAGGCTTGGATCGCAGAGTTCAGCCAGGCCATGCGCCCCTACGTGGATGGCGCCTACGTCAACGTGCCGAACGTCGGCATGCAGGACTGGGAGACCGCCTACTGGAGGGACAACTTCGACCGCCTGCGCAAGATCAAGGCGAAGTACGACCCGCACAACGTCTTCCAGTACGACCAGAGCATCCCGCCTGCGTCCTGCTGACCGGGCACGGCCTGAGCCTCCTCCCGGGGGGTGGCTCGTCCACTATGTGCGAGCACAGGGATTGTCTGCTCCCGGCATTCCGGGCCTTTGGATCAAGGCCAGGCCGCGACCGTGAAGGCTGTGCAGGCCAGTGTCCGCGGCGGGACCCTGCGTCCCGCAACTTGTTCTCGTCGACCCACAGCGGAATGCCTGGTGCCCACATCCGCGCTCAGATCGACGACCACTCACGCCTGAGAGCGACTCCGGCGTCGGCTTCCTCCCCCCACGGAGGGTCCGGGCTCCAGCCATCGGCAATCCTCTTCGCAGTTGTCCCAGGCATCCGGCCGCTGTGCCTGCGCGGCGTGTCGCGCAGGCCGGCCGCCCCTCCACCGTGCGCCACTGGCTTCGCGAGGAGGCGATCAAGCCCTGGCAGCACCGCTCCTGGATCTTCATCACCTGACCCACGGTTCCGCCCCAAGGCCGAGCGCGTGCTCATCCTTTACGCCCGCACTTGGGGTGGGGTGCCGCTCGGCTCGGAAGGCGCTCAGTCGATACAGAACTCGTTGCCCTCGATGTCCTGCATCACGATGCACGAATCGTTGCCGTCATACAGGAGTCGCACGCGTACCGCGCCGAGCGCGACCAGTCGTGTGCATTCGGCTTCGAGCGTGGCGAGGCGCTCTTCACCCACGAGCCCGGTGCCGACCCTCACGTCAAGATGCAGCCGATTCTTGGCGGCCTTGCCTTCGGGAACGCGCTGAAAGAACAGTCGCGGGCCCACGCCTGAGGGATCACCGCAGGCGAACCATGAACCCCGATCCTCAGGAGACCGGGAGCGGTCGAAATCGTCCCAATTGGCGAACCCCTTCGGTGGCGGCGATATGACGTACCCCAACACCTCGCACCAAAAGCGAGCGAGGCGCTCAGGTTCTGCGCAGTCGAAGGTGACTTGGAACTGTTTGATCGATGACATCGGCGCACCATAGCAGCGCAACTCTGGTGCTCATCTCCCGGTAGCGATCTGCATATTGACGGGAGGATGGTCCGTGCGAGCCGCTGCTGCGTCGTGCGGTCCGGGGCCGACCCGATGCCGATGCCGATGCCGATGCCTCCAAGGGGTTGCCCGTCGTTCCGGACCAGGCCGTCGGCCACGGCCCTCGCCGCGTTCCCCGACGGCAGCCTGCGGGCCCGGGGCCACAGCTACGGAGAAGACTCCTCCCGAGTGAGGACCGGAACCGCACCCACTCCGAGCCGTGCACAACCCCGACAGGCCCTTGGCCACCTTGGACATCAGGTGATCGGACCGGACAGCCCGAGATGCCAACAACGCTTCCGGCAGCATGCGTTGCCCGTCCGTATGGATCACTGACGATCTCCAGGAGCCTCTCCCGCCCCGGCCGGTCGGCGAACGCTCGGCAGGGAAGCCCCCGGACATGACGAAGCGCCGCCAGGGCCTGTCTTTGGACGTCATCTGGTGCGCGCCGGCCGGGGACGTTCGTGGGTGGGGACGGGTGAGGAGGGTCACCGCAGGGGACCGGCCCGGCGGGGCCGCTCCCGTTGCTAGATTGTTCGGCGGCCCGGTCCCGAGGCCCCGGACGAGATGCGCCGTACCCGGTTACGCACGACGACGCGCCAGGCGCCGTCCCACCGGCAGGCGCCGTAGCGCTGTCCGGCCCCGGGCGGCGTTCCCTCGTCGCACAGATGGGCTGACCACATGACCGTGCCGCTGACCCGCACTCTCTACCGGACGATCGCACACGCCAGCGGGGGCCGTACCGGATCGGTGGTCACCGGCGACGGGCGCCTCGACGTCCGTCTGGCTCCGCCGCGCAAGAAGGTGCCCGGTACCACCAACCCCGAGCAGTTGTTCGCGGCCGGGTTCGCCGCCTGTTTCACGTCTGCGCTCGCCGAGGTCGCAGCCGAGTTCGGGGCGGATGCCTCGGCCGCGCGCGTCGCGTGCGAGGTACAGCTCGGTACCACGGACACGCCCGCGGGCTACGGTCTCGCGGTCTGCCTCACGGTCTCCCTGCCGGGGTGGAAGGCGGCTGACCTGCTGCCCCTGCTCCACCGGGCGGACGCGGTCTGCCCCTACTCCCAGGCAGTCCGCGGGAACATCGAGCTCTCACTGCTGGCCGTGGACGACACCGCCGTCGATGCCTGAGCCGGCGGGCGTCCTCGGAAGCCTTCCGGCAGAGGGCGGGCCGGGCATCCCGGTACCCGAGCGGGGCGCGTGGCTGCGGCGCGGCATCAGCCGGAACGGCGGACCCCTGGTGGAAGACCGCGAGGTGGTGTGGCTGCAGGCCGGTCCGTACTTCGCCGACAGCCGGGGCTTCGCCGGCGTCACGTCCTTCGACGGCTCCCGCGTGCACTTCCACCACCTGAGGGGCGAGCCCGGCGAGGACACGGGCACCTTCCGGTGGGAGGGTGCGAACCTCGTCGAGTGGGGCAGCAACACGGACGCCGCGATCCGGGGCCGTGCGGGCGGCGCGGCACTTCGTACCCGCGTGGCCGTGGCCGCTGCCCCAGGTGAGCCGATCGCTGTGAGCTTCGAGGTACCCGTGACCAGCGGAACGCATCCGCTCCGCTACTATGTTCGATCTAACAGTGATCGAGTGGAAATATGAATATCGGCTGAATAAGTGGCATCTACGATATCGCGAATGTTTTCGAGGATAGGCGGCGGCATCAAGTCCGCTGCGTGGCGTCAACCACGGGTCGTGCTGTGGGCTGCGGTGAGTGTGCTGGCCCTTGGGTTCCTTGTCGCACTGGAGCTCGCCGCCCGCCGTTACGGAGTGCCCGGACCGGTCACCAGCCAGGCGCGAGAGGTGATCTTCGCGCCCCGCTCGGGGACGGTGCTGTACGCCGGCATGGCGTTGGTGATGGTGGTGCTCAGCTGGCGGCAGCGGTTCATCGCGGTCGGTGCCGCGATCGGCATCGACCTCGTCTTCTGGCTCGTGCGGTCGGCGGTCGGCGCCGAGATGATGTACGGCAACGGCGCGTTGTGGGTCACTTTGGCCTGTGCCGTCATCGCCGTCACGCGCCGCACCGGCCAGGACCGTGCCCTGCTGCTGAAGGGCGTCGGTCTGGCCCTGCTGCTGGTGGCCGGCCGCAAGACCGGCTACGCCTGGCTGCTGATCACATCGAAGACGCGCCCGATGGTGCTCGACCAGTACGTGGCGACCGCCGATCACGCGCTGGGCAACCCGTCATGGGTGGCGGGCCGGATCGTCGAGGCCACCGGCACGGCCGGCTTCCGCGTCCTTGAGTTCGTCTACATCCAGCTGGCGGTGATGGCGGTCATCGTCGCGCTGTACCAGCTGCGCAACGTGGCGGTCGAGCGCCGCTTCCCGGGCCATCACCTGGTGCGCACCTTTCTGGTCATCGGCCTGCTCGGGCCGGGCATCTACATGCTCTTCCCGGTCGTCGGACCGATCTTCGCCTTCGGTGGTGACGGGGGGCAGTGGGCAATGGCCAACCTGTGGCCCGACACGCCGCCGCAGGTCGGTACCCCGCACCCGATGCTCTTCGACGGGATCACCCCGCGCAATTGCATGCCCAGTCTGCACACGGCGTGGGCTACCGCGATCTTCATTCATTCCCGCAGGGGCCCGCGGGCTCTGCGATTCGCAGGCGTGTTCTGGCTGATCGCCACGCTCGGCGCCACGCTCGGCTTCGGTTACCACTACGGCGCGGACATCATCGCCGGGGTGGTGTTCACCGTCACGATCGAGACGGCGCTGCGCTCGCTCGACCGCGGCTTGGACCGGTCGGGAATCCAGCTGGTCGTCTACGGTGCCGCGGTCTTCGCTGCGCTCTTGGCGTCGTACCGCTATCTGTCGCTGGAGATGGCCACGTACCCGTGGGTCTTCGGGCCGCTGCTCATCCTGGCGATGACCTCAGTGGCCTACGGCTACGTACGGACCACCAAGCAGTGGGAACGGAATGCCGCGTCGGTGCATGTGCCGGAACCGCGAGGCGAACGGGAACCCGAACTGGTGTGAGTCGGTACGCGGAGCACAACGGCCACGCACCGTGCGGGCATGCCGAACTCGTCGACATGCCCGCACGGTAACCGATCCAGAGGCTCCGGACTTGACGGCCACAGCTTCAGCGGATCGGGTGCGCGGCGTCTGCTGCGGCCGTCAAGGGGGCAGTGCGCGGCGACTTCAGTACGTGTGGCCCACATGCGCGAGGGCCTGCTTCAGCAGCACTGCATGGCCGCCCGGCATCTCGCTCTGCACGGCTGGTGAGGCTGCTTCCTGCGGGCTGAACCAGACGAGGTCCAGGGCGTCCTGCCGGGGACGGCAATCACCCGTCACCGGCACGACGTAGGCGAGTGCCACCGCGTGCTGGCGAGGATCGTGGTAAGCGGTTATGCCTGCCGTGGGGAAGTACTCGGCGACCGTGAAGGGCTGCAGGGAGGCAGGGACGCGGGGCAGGGCCACCGGGCCCAGGTCCTTCTCCAGGTGGCGCAGCAGCGCGTCACGGACCCGTTCGTGGTGCATGACGCGGCCGGACACCAGAGTGCGGCTGATCGTTCCGTCCGTGCCGATCCGCAGGAGCAGTCCGATGCTGGTGACTTCGCCGGTGTCGTCCACGCGTACGGGAACGGCCTCGACGTACAGGATTGGCATCCGTGCCCTGGCCATGTCCAGCTCGTCGCTGGTCAGCCAGCCGGGCGTAGTTTCGGTCATGTCAGACATCGCTTGATCATACGTTCCCGGGCGGGCCGCGGCCCAGATCACACGTCTGACGGCCAGGAGGCAGTGTGAGCAGGCCGAAGAGGGGCCTTCGACGCCGTGGTGTCCTCCGCGTCCGCCACCGGGCCTGCGTCAGCCGAGCCGGGTTCCCGGCTCCCGCACACCGCCGGGAGGGCGGCCAGTGTGCCGCGGTCTTGCCAGGGGGACGGCCCGCCGGTTCTTCTGTATCCCGTTGCAGCGAGTCGCTCCGCGAACAATCATGGCCGTCATGGAGCGACCGAGGCAGATCATCGAGTGCGGAGACTTCGTCCTGCGATGCTGGCGGGGGCAGAGCGATTTCGCTCCGGCATTCAAGTTGATCGAGGAGTCTCTGGAGCACTTGCGCCCCTGGGAGCCGTGGGTCGCCCGTCACAGCGAGAGGAACACCCGGGACTTCCTCGCGAAGGCCGAGTCGAACTGGGCAAGCGGTGACGTGTACAACTACGCCATCGCCAAAGACGGCACTCTCATCGGGATGTGCCAGACCTACCGCGGGGCCGAACCTCGGGGCCGGCGCATGGGGTACTGGCTGCACCCTGCCGCCACTGGCCAGGGCATCGCCACGAGAGCGGTGGGGGCCATGGTCACCGAGATGTTCGCCCTGCCGGACGTGGAGTACCTGGAAATCGCGCACGACCTGGCCAACACCTCCAGCGCCGCCATACCTCGCCGGTTGGGCTTCGCCGGAGTCCTGCGTGAACCCGGAACGCCGCCCGCAGCTCCCTCAGGCAGCGGGATCGACGTGGTCTGGCGGCTGAACCGCCCTACGCCGCCCGTCACGGCACTCCCCGCTGCTGAATAGCTGAACCCACCGACCTTGACTCCTGTCCCTTCGGCACCACACGAGACGACCTCCTCAGCCGGGATGGATGTGGCACCGCGTGGTGGGAGGAAGGCGAAACCGAGCCGTACACCGCGCCCGCAGTCGGCGAAGATCCGCGGAGGGTGTGCGGCCCGTCGGCTCGTCTGCTCGTCGTTCTCACGGAACTCCGTTCAGAATGCGAAGCGCCATTCCTGGTTGACGATGAAGGGATCCGCCCGGAAGGGCCCAACAGCAGAACCGTGCCCCTGCACGCAGTCCCAGATCTGCAGAACTGCACCCGGCGGCACAGGTGTTGGGATGGAAGGGCGTACGACGCCCCCACAAGCGCCTCGACTGCCCGCGGGCGCCTGACTCGGGAGTGACTTGCCGCCTTCCCGCACGGTCACGTCCTTGGCGGCCAGGGCCGCCAGGGAGCGCAGGGTTTCACCGGTGCCGTGCCGGGCGCGTGCCTCCAGATGGCGGCCCGCCAGGACGAACAAGGGCACTCCGACGGCGGCTTCCAGGTAGACGTGCGCGACCTCGCCCCCCGCCGACGGGAGGAACGTGGTGGCCCCGGCGGCATGTCCTTGGCCTCGCGCCTTGGCCGTCCGCTACCGCTTCACAGCATGGGGTAGGAGTCGAGGTACAACTCCCAGAACTCCGCCCCGCTCTCGAACGGCAGAGGATCCCATCGGGACATGCCCTCGCGGACGATCTCCTCCACGTCGGCCCAGTCGTGGGGATCCGGGCGCTCCTCCGGGCCGGGCCGCTCCACGGCGAACTTGTAGACGAGGTAGCTGAGCGAGGAGAGATCCCGGTGGATCAGCTCGTACTCGATCTCGGAGTCCGGGTCGGAGACCCAGATCGTCCCGTCGTCGAGACTGACGAAGACGTCCGCCTGATAGAGCTTCCCCAGCGGCTGCAGTCTGCCGTGCGAGGTGTCGACCGGCTCGGGGTCCAGCCCTTCGGCAAAGGCCCTGTCCGGGTTTGCCGGATCCCGGTCCGCCAGATGCTCAAGAATCCGGAAAAGCCCTCCCGAGTGCGGGACTCCGACCTCCGTCGCGAAGCTCGCGCCGTCCCCGTCCGGCCATATCCGTGCTGCCGGCTCAGGCCGGAATCTCAGCAGATCACCCGGCACGGCCCCCGCCGTGATCGCGCGCCAGTCAACCCGGACCAGCATCGGTCACCATCCTTGATCCGTGCACGAACTCCCTTACGCGTGAGGAGAACGCGCAAGCCTTGTAACCAATACTGCACTGCAGCCGCAGCGATGCCGCCCCGGACGTCCGAATCGACGGCTGGACGGTGGCCTGATGAGCCCGTACGACAGCACGGGTTTCGCCGTTCCGGACGAGCGCCGCTCGATCGATCTCTGAGGGCCGTGTCCGGGAAGGCGTTCCGCGGCTCCGCCCGAGGGCCGGTCGGCACCCCGTGGTCCCAGTGAGCGGACCAGGTGCTTCCGGACAGGTTTTCGAGCGCGTGTGCGCCGTCGGAAGGTGCGGAGGCCTTGCTCCTGCCCGGTGTCGCGGCACGGTCGGGTGGCCGGTATTCGACCGTATCTCCCCTATGTGTGGATCTCTGGGCAGTCGGTGAAGTATCCGTACGTTACGGTAACTTCGCTGTCCGTCATTCCCGGACGCACCCTGCATCCCTCTGCCATCCACCGCCCCGGCACCCCCATGCCCACGGGCGGATCGCCACGGAGAGCGACACACATGAGCACGACCGCATACAGCCGGATAGCCTCCTTAGGCGTCCGGCTCCCTGCAGCAGTCCAGACCACCCCCCAACTCGCCGCCCGGGTCCCAGGGCTGGGCGACGTGGACATCGAGAAGATCACCGGGATCGCCGAGCGGCGCGTGTGCGACCCCGACCCGGCCGCCGGTGAGGACTCGTTCGGGATGGCTCTGGCCGCCGCCCGAGACGCGCTGGCGTCCTCCCGTTACCGGGCGGCCGACCTCGACATCGTCATCTCCGCCTCGATCACCCGCTTCAAGCAGGGCGATCGCTTCACCTTCGAGCCGTCCTTCGCCGCAATGCTGGCGAGCGAGCTGGGCGCCCGCTCCGCCATCCATTTCGACGTCTCCAACGCCTGTGCCGGAATGATGACCGGCGTCTGGCTGCTCGACCGGATGATCCGCTCCGGTACCGTGCGGCGCGGCCTGGTCGTCAGCGGCGAGCAGGCCACCCGCGTCGCGCAGACCGCTGCGCGGGAGATGACGGATTCCTACGACCCGCAGTTCGCCTCGCTCTCCGTCGGGGACTCGGCGGCCGCGGTCCTCATGGACGTGTCCACCGATCCGGCCGACCGCATTCACTACGTCGAGCTGATGACCTGCTCCGAGTACTCCCACCTGTGCATGGGCATGCCGAGCGACCGCACCCAGGGCATCGCCCTCTACACGGACAACAAGAAGATGCACAACCGCGACCGGCTCAGGCTGTGGCCGCGGTTCCACGGGGATCTTCTGGCCAAGAGCGGGCGGTCGTTCGCCGGTGAGGAGTTCGACTACGTCATCCAGCATCAGGTCGGCACGCGTTTCATCGACTACGCCAACGAGATGGCCGAGGATGAATTCGGCACCCCCATGCCTGCCTCCCTCTCCGTGGTGGAACGCTACGGAAATACCGCCACGACGTCGCACTTCCTGACGTTGTGCGAACACCTCAGGGCCGGGACCGCCCGCCGCGGCGCCAGGTTCCTGCTGGTTCCGGCTGCCTCCGGCGTGGTCACCGGTGCCCTGTCCGCGACCCTCACGAACGTGGGGGTGTGAGCCATGGGCATGGTCATCACCGCCGCCGAAACCGCTGTCCCGGCCCCGGCCGTCCCCACCGCCCCACCGGGAGCTCCCGCCCAGGCCGCGGCATCCGTCGTGGACCTCGCCGGCCGGGCCGCCCGAGGCTGCCTGGCCCGGGCGCGGGTGTCGGCCTCGTCGATCGGCGTGCTCGTCAACGTCGGCGTCTACCGGGAGCACAACACCTTCGAACCGGCCATGGCGGCCTTGGTGCAGAAGGAGATCGGCATCAACCTCGACTACATCGCCGACCCCGAGCCGGCCGCAGGTTTCTCGTTCGACCTGATGAACGGAGCCTGCGGCGTGCTCAACGCGGTCCAGGTGGGGCAGGCACTGCTGGCGACGGGAAGCACCGAGCGCCTGCTGATCACGGCGGCCGACGTCCACCCGGGGGGCGACGCGGACCGCGACACCGGCTACCCGTACGCGGACCTGGCCGGTGCCTTCCTGCTGGAGCGCAGCGCCGACCCCGACGCCGGCTTCGGGCCGGTGCGCCACTACACCGCAGACCGGCCCACAGGTGTCGAGGGCTACCTCGACACCGGCACCATGGGCACGCAGGGGCGGACCACGATCACCGTCAGGCGTGAGCCGGGCCACCGGGCGCGGCTGAGCGAGCTCGCGGCGCGTGCTGTCACCGAGTACGCGGGGGAGTTCGGCGTCGACCTCGACCGGACCCTGGTGATCGGCCCGTCCGCGACCACTGCCGGGGCCGGGGGTGGGGGAGAGCCGCACACCGCGGCGCCCGTCCTCGGCTACCTCGGGGCGATGGACGGCGTACGCCGGGACGACTACGACCAGTTCCTGTTCGTGTCCGTCGGCGCCGGACCCAGCGCGGCGTGTGCCGTCTACCGGCCCGAGGGGTGGTGAGCCCGGTGAGGCGTACGAGGCCGGCCGCCGGACAGACCGACACGGGGGAGGAGCCGACCGGGCAGCCCGCGGACCGGCCCGAGGAGCACCTGGCCGGCGCCACGGGCAGCGTGCCCGGGTGGCTGGAGCGAAACGCCCGCGCCTTTCCCGACAAGCCGGCCGTGATCCACCCCGTCGGCCGCAACTCCCGGTACGGCACCGTCACCTACGGGCAGTTGCAGGAGACGGCCGAGGAGCTGGCCCGCGGATTCGAGCGCGCCGGGATCACCAGGGGTACCAAGACGGTACTGATGGCCCCACCCGGCCCGGAGCTGTTCGCGCTCGTCTTCGCGCTGTTCCGGGTCGGGGCCGTGCCCGTCGTCGTGGATCCGGGCATGGGCGTGCGGCGCATGCTGCACTGCTATCGGGCCGTGGGCGCCGAGGCGTTCATCGGGCCGCCCCTCGCCCAGCTCGTGCGCGTCCTGGGCCGCCGTACCTTCGCCGGAGTGCGGGTTCCCGTCACCCTCGGGCGGCGCCGGCTCGGCCGCGGTCACACGCTGGCCGCACTGCGCGTCGCGCCCGCGCCCGCGCCCGCTCACGGGACCGGGACCGGGACCGGGAGCGGCATGCGCGCGGACGGGGCGGCGCCGACGGGCGGGGACGACCTGCTGATGATCGGCTTCACCACCGGAAGTACGGGCCCGGCCAAGGGAGTCGAGTACACCCACCGGATGGCGTTGTCCATCGCCCGCCAGATCGAGGCCGTCCACGGCCGCACCCGCGACGACGTCTCCTTGATCACGCAGCCCTTCTACGGGGTGCTCGACCTGGTCTACGGCTCCACTCTGGTGCTTGCTCCGCTGGCCCCCGCCCGGGTCGCGCAGGCGGACCCGGTGCTGCTCGTGGATGCGCTGGAAAGGTTCCGCGTCACCACCATGTTCGCCTCGCCCGCACTGCTGCGGAACCTGGCCGGGCACCTCACCGGCGCTGCCCGCGACCGACACCCGCTGCCCGATCTGCGCTGCGTCGTATCCGGCGGGGCCCCGGTGCCCGACGCGGTCGTGGCCACGCTGCGCCGGGTGCTCGACGAGAAGGCACGGATCCATGTGACGTACGGGGCCACGGAGGTGCTGCCGATCACCTCGATCGAGGCGGCCGAGATTCTCGGCGACGGCGACGGCGGCCTCGACGGCGACGGCGACGGCGGCCGCGAACGCGGCGGTACCGCGGCC
>NZ_JBFAJR010000075.1:0-13843 GCF_040655295.1 Streptomyces sp. NPDC050448
CGGTCAGGCCCCCACCCTCCGGATAACGCATACCAACGGCATACCGCAGGGATCAAGAACCGTCACTACCCGACGACAACCCGAAATTCTCAGTAACCGAGTGCCGGAGGGTGCTCGGCTGGACGACGTCCCCAGGCCGAGATCAGCGGCGCGAGTGTCAGGTCGAGTTTGCCCGCGTGGATGGCGGCCAGGTGTGCGTCGATCTCGGCGTCGTCGGCCAGTCCGGCCGCGAGCAGCTCGCCGCGCACGTGCCGGATGGTCGCCGCCTCCAGCCGGTCGCAGGCCAGCCCGCCGACCGGGAAAGAGCCCGCCGCGGCGACATCTACCAAGCCGGCCTCACGCAATGCCCGCGGCAGTGTCCGGCCGTAGCGCAGGTCCGCGCCGCGGCGCGTCAGCAGCTCCCGGACCGCGTCGCGCAACCGGTTGGCCCGCCGCTGCGCAGGGCCGCTGTCGTCCAGGCACGCCAGTGGCTGCAGAGCGGTATCGGCGTCCTCGATCAGCAGCCAGCCGCCTGGCCGCAGCGCTGCCGCCATCGTGGCCAACGCGCGAGCCCGGTCGGGTACATGGACCAGCACGAGCCGGGCGTGCACCAGATCGAACGTCCCCGGCTCCGGGGGCGGATCAGCGGCGAGGTCGTGCTGGCGCACCTCGTACCCGTCGCCTGCCTTCAGCCACGACGGGTCGATGTCCGTGGCCAGCACGTGCCCGGTCGGCCCGACGGCCGCCGCGAGCGCCTCCGGGATACTGGGGCCACCCGCCCCCACTTCCCAGCAGCGCGAGCCAGCCCTCACCCCCAGTCGATCGAAGTGCCTGCGCGTCACACCGTCGAACAGCTCGGCCAGCCAAACGAATCGCTCGCCCGCCTCGGCGCGCGCGTTGTCCAGCAGGTACCCGCGGGCGGGAGCGGACTCTCCACCGAGCGCGGTAGTCCCGCCTATCGGATCCGGTCGGCCACCGACGTGCGGCGGGCGGGGCGAAGAGGTCATGACTACATGGTCAACCTTCCCAGGCCACCAGCGCCAGGACGACGGGAGAGGGATGTCTCACACAGCCAGCGAACCCCGTACGTCCTACAGCACGGTTGTGCACCGTGACGCGCCGGAAGGGGTACGTGTATTCGGCCCCCACTGCCAGCGCACCAGGCGCGGGACAGCGCGCTGACCGGACTGTCGGCTATGGCGGGTTCGACCTCGTACCGGACGCCTTCGATCGCGACGTAAAGTCGGGGCCAGCGGATCCAGCAGATGCGCGTCCCCGTTCGTGACGGGTAGCACCTCTTCTCCAGTTCGGGATCCGGGGCTGAGACCACACGCCGACACTGTTTTACTCCCAGGGCTTCCCACCCGACAGACTGTTATGAATCGGACACCATCCGACTGCGCCGAAGCCCTGGGTTCTGTGCGCAAGATCCGGTGCAGCGATTTTTTGGGGCGCTGGTTTGGGCGGCGAGTTTGGTGGCCGATGAGGAGAGGCGGGGCCGACGACACGGCGCCTCCATAGGCCCCCAACCGGCACCCTGATCCACGGCCGCCGCGCGTTCGCACGTACATCGCATGTGACAGCGATGTACGGAACATGTCACAGGGCTCGTATCGCCAGGTGCCGTTGCTTCCCCCAGAGCGCCATCGGTGGGATGTTTACGGGCCGGAGCGGCCCGCAACAGGCCGCAGGGAGGGATCGGGGTGGACACCTTGACACGCAAACAACACCGCACCGGCAACGGCAGAACCGCTGGAAGGGCTCGGAGAATCGGCAGGACCGGTGCAAACGGCGCAACGCGGCGCCGCTGGGCGGCAGCGATCGCCACGACGATCGCCATGGCCGTACCACTGACCCTCGGCGCCGCAGGAGACGCGGGGGCGGCGGGGGACCGCCCGATCGTCTTCGCCCGCTACACCGCGGCAGCGCCCACGGAAGACCTCTACGCGATCTCCCCCAGTGGCGGCACGCCCGTCAAACTCACCCACACTTCCACCGTCAGCGAGGTGATGCCCAGTTGGTCCCCGGACGGCAAGCGGGTTGCCTTCGTCCGCTACGGATCCGGTGGCGCCATCGACGGTATCTGGACGATGAAGACCACGGGCGGCGACCTGAAGGCCGTCCCCGGCACCAAGGGCGCCTCCGACCCGGCGTGGTCCCCGGACGGCAAGCGGATCGCCTACGCCATGCCGGTCGGCACCCATCACGAGATCTATGTGGCCGACATCGACGGCACTCCCGCTACCCGACTCACCCACACCGCGGCGGACGACCTCCATCCGACGTGGTCCCCGGATGGCAAGTACCTGGCGTTCAACCGCGCGGACGCGACCGGACACAGCAGGGTGATGCGGATCAGGCTGTCCACCCTGGCCCAGGCGGCGGTCACCGGGCCCACCTCCCACGACTGGACGCCCGACTGGTCGCACAGCGACCGGATCGCCTTCAGTCGCGTGGACTCCTCCGGTTTCGCCCACCTCTACCTCGTCCACCCCGACGGCACCGGACTTCACCGCATCACCGCGGCCCGTTTCAACGACAAGAACCCTTCCTGGTCCCCGGACGGCAGCCGCCTGGTCTTCACCAGGGGCGGTACCGACGACACCGACCCCGAACACCTCTACCTGGTACGGGCCGACGGCACCGCACTGACCCAGCTCACCAAGACCGACTCCCATGACCTGGAGGCTGACTGGCGCCCATAAGACGCGAGTCAGCGGCCGGTACCCTGCCCGGGTTCGGCGATCGGGGTGCCGGCCTGTGCCGGTCGCGTAGGCCCAGTCCAAGCGGAAGCCGCTGGGCAACTCGTCCGGTTGTTGCGGCATTGGAGACGGTGAGCAGGCGGGTCGCCCGGGACGCCGCGGACGGCGCAGTGCGTCTCGGACCACCCGCCGCAGCACCTCGGTGGGAAGGTTGGGGCTGTCGCGCTCAACGCGGAAGTACATGGCCCGGACGGGCCCGCACGTGCTCGTCGAACGAAACCACCTGAAGCTGATCCCGCAATCACGTCCCTGTGCAGTTCGTTACTGCGCATACGAGGTGATTGGGCTGTTGGGAACTTTTGTGCGGTAGTCCCCGGAGTTAAGTTGATCCCCAGACGACCGGGGTGCCTCATCGATGGCATGTCCATCTCCGGCGCACCGGCCGTTCGGATCTGCGACACGGGCCCTCCCTGACCAGGAGCCGGTCCGTCAACTGCACAGGGGGAGAATTCTCTTGACTACTCGTCGAACCACCCGAATCCGCACCATGGCGCTGGCCGGAGTGCTCGCGGCCGCCACCCTCTCCGCCATCGGAACCGCCTCGGCCGAGGGCAATCCGGTGGGCCAGGACAATGCGGGCACGCTCCAGTCGATGCAGAAGTGCGCGGACCAGTCCGAGGAGTTCCGGTTCCGCTTCTACTACAACTCCAACACCCAGGGAGCCTGGGTCAACATCGGCCACGACGTCTACGACCTGGCGCGGATCAGCATGGGCGGCAGCAGTAACGAGGAGTACGCCCTCCAGTTCTGCGACAAGGGCAACGGCGCCTACGTGAACGTGGCGAACCACGCGGCCTCGGCCTACAACTGGTACCGCGGCTACTGCGCCACCGTCCACTACAACTCCGGCTTCCGCGGCGCCACCGACCGGATCTACCCCAACAACAGCGCCAACCTGGGCGCGACGAAGAACAACAACAAGTCCATCGACTTCGACGCCTGCTGACCCTGCGCGAACAGGTTCACACCGATGCGACGAAGCCTCCGGGGCGGCGGCTTCTTCATCACCCTGGCCTGCGCAGCCGCATGGACGGCGGGCTGCGCGGCCAGCGGTGGTACGAGCGGTCCGCAGGCGGCGCCCTCCTCCGACACGGGGACCGCCGCCGATCCCGCGACGTGGAAACTGCCCCTCATGCGGTACATGCCGACACCGGCCGAAGAGCAGACCATCGCCCGGGCCGAGGAGCGTCTCGTCCAGCAGTGCACGGCGCGCTTCGGTATCCGCCTGCCGCCCGAACCCGCCCTTCCGCCGATCGGTGGAAGGAACATGATGGACTGGCGTTACGGCATCCACGACCCGGCACTCACGTCCCGGCGCGGATACCAGACGGACGCCACGCAACAGGCCCGCTACGATGCGGCGCTGCGCGAGGCGTCCCGGCAGCCGCAACCGTCCGCCGACACGAACGTCGTGCTGATGGGCCTCGGCACGCCCGCGGATCTGCTGGCCAAGGCGAGCCCCGGGGCACGCGGCGGTGTCGTGGACGGCAAGAGCATCCCGGAGGGCGGCTGTGTCGGCGAAGCCCGACGCACCCTGGGTACCTCCACCAGAGGCGTCTCACCCCTCGTACAGCAGCTCACCAGCGAATCCTTCCCCGCGTCCGCCGAGACCTCCGAGGTCCGCGCGGCCTTCGACCGGTGGTCGCGGTGCATGCGGGACAAGGGCTTCAGCTACGCCAAGCCGATGGATGCCAACGACGACCCGCGGTTCCGGCCGAGGCCCGATCATGCCGTGACACCGCAGGAGACCGCCACCGCGCTGGCGGACCTGCGCTGCCGCGGTTCCGAACGCGTGGCCGAGACCTGGCACTCCGCGGAAGTCCGCATCCAGCAGGAGTCCGTCACCCAGCACGCCCAGGCACTGGACGCGGACCGGCAGGCCCTCGACCGGTGCCTCGCCGTAGCGGCGGACGTCCTGGCCGGGGCGGGCGAGCCGGAGCCCGCCACCCGCACAGGAGACACGGGAACGGGATGACCGACGCGTCAACTGGCTTGGTCACCGCCTGCGCCCTCGACGTCCTCGGCGCGGTATCGCGCGGCTGACCCGGCCGGGGACCACCCCGCGCCCACCGACGCCTTCCGGCACCCGGTCCCTCGGCCCATTCCAGGCTGTCCTTCCTCGTCGGCCGTCGCCTGCGCGGCGCGCCGATGCCGACGTGACCCGGAAACGGGCGCCGCCGGGGAGCACCCCGGGACGTCGGCGTCGCGCGTCACGAATGAAGGAGAGACATGAAGTTCGCCGAAGAGCGCGTGCGCCCCTGGCGGCCCTGGCCGCCGGGGCCACGCTCGCCGGGCTGCTCCCGGCCACCGCCCGGGCGCAGGACTCCGGCCCGGCCGCACCGGTGGCCCCGGTGCGGCCGGCCCCCGACACGATGCGCGTGTGCGGCAGTGCACCGGTGGGGCCCGCCAACAGTGGGTTGAGGCGGTCGGTCCGGTCGGCGTGCCCGTCCGCGACGTCAACAGCGGCATGGCGCTCGACATACCGGGATTCGGCACGGCCAACGGCGCCGATGCCGTCCAGTGGCTGCCCAAGAGCCGCAGCGAGGCGGCCGGAAACCAGGAGCGGGACACGGGCTGGAGCCGGCATCGGTCCGTCCGCTCACCCGGCTTCCCGAGCCGCCGTCTACCGGCCCGGCATGGGCCCCATGCGATCGATGCCCCAGCCGATGCCTGCACTACCCGGGGCGGTAAGTACGCGCCCGCGGGCCCGCTTGGAGGGCCGGGCATTCCAGCTCCGGCCTTGAAGGCACAACTGAAGGGAAAACACATGCTTTTCACGCTGAAGGGAAACAGCCTCCTGTCCCGTACGGGGCTCGTGTTCGCGTCCGTTCTCGCCGCCTTCACCACGCTGATGGTCGCGCCCGGCCCCGCTTCCGCCACCGTCACCTCCTGCTCAGGGTTCGGCTGTGACGGACACGACCCCGCCATCCAGCGATGGCAGAGCGGCCCCACCCACCGCGACGGCCGGGACCACGGAAGCGGGTTCGGTGTCGAGCTGTGGACCGGCACGACCGATGGGGACTTCTACGCCTGGGCCAAGGCCAGTTACCCCAGCGGTAGCAACCCGTACGACTACACGGTCTTCGTCCAGCGCTGCCGGTTGGACCACAGCATGTGCGAAAACCTCGGGGAGTCACGCGCGGACCTGCTCATGTACGACGGCATGGACGGCAACATCGTCTACAAGCGCACTGGAATGTACTACGACCCGGCGGCTCGAACGGCCCGCGCATGCATGCGGGGCGCAGGCCGGGAGGTGTGCACGGGCTGGATCTAGAGGAGGCGCCGCGGGCCGCCGGGGCTGTTGGCCCTGGGACGGGTCGGCCTCCCACATGTGCTGCGACCCCGCCTGTGCGTGCGGGGCCGCAGCCATGTGCGCCCTGAACAACAGGTGATCGCCTGCGTGCGTGCCCCGCCGCGTGAGCCGGCCATCCCCATCTGCCCGCCGTCGAACTTCTCCTCGGTTCTTGCCCCTGTGCCGGGACTCGAGGGGCCGCCGTGCGCCACCAGGACACGGAAAACCATCCACACACCTTATGCGGAGTGAACCCCTTGAGATCCAGAAGACGTATACGCGCCCCCTTGGTCGCTGTGCTGGCCTGTGCCGCATTGACCGGCGGACTGCTCCAGGCCACACCCGTGCTCGCCTCACCCCAGCAGGACCGCGGCGCCCCCGGCGTGCTACCGGTGCCCGCTTCCGGCGGGGTCGAGGACGCCGGCAAGAAGCTCGGCAAGGACTGGAAGTCCAGTCCCGACCGCGCGGTGACGGCCGCCGCCGACTCCGCCGGTCTGCACCTTCTGGTCGCCGACGGCAGCACGGCGTACGCGTGGAAGACCGCTGCCGTTCTGTCCGAGCCCGGCCTGCCGGCGGACTCGTGGATCGGCAACCAGTGCGTGATGGACCATGACCACGCGGCCGTCGTGTACGCGCCGCGCGCCTTCGTGAACAAGCCCGACCTGATGCAGGGCGGCGCCTTCACCGCCGTTGTCAACCTGGTATCGGGGGAGGTGACAAAGCTTGAGTTCACCGCGTCGCTGGCCTACTTCGACCCGTCCTGCAACAGCACCACGCACACCGCCGCGTTCACCGCTTTTCGGGACATGAACGATCCCGCCCTCACGCGGACCCGTGTGCTGACCGTGGACACGCAGGGAAGGACCACGAGTTCGGCAGCTGCACCAGGTGAGATAACCAGCGCGGTCCCGGTGAAGGACGGCACGGTCGCAGCCCTCGGCCGCCGCCTGGTGCACCTGGACCGCTCCGGCAAGGTGAAGGACCTTGCGACCGCGGACAGCACGCCCTTCGACATCCGTCCCGCAGCCGACGGCTCGGTCGCCTTCGTCGACCGCACGAACGCTTCCACCCTCAGGGCCAAGGTGTTCACCGGCAGGGGAGCACCGACCGTCATCGCCTCGGGCAAGCTCGGTGACCTGGACCTGATGCAGGGCGAGGCGGGCCGGGTGTTCCTCACCGGCCACCCCACCGGCACCCCCGCCACCAAGGGCACCGGCATCACCCGCATCGACGCCCCTTCCGACAGGGACGTGTCCTCCCACGGCCGTCTCGCCATCGACCCGGTACTGACTGCCGGCATCCGTGCCAGCCTGGAACGCGTCAAGGACGCCGGCAAGGGCTTCACCACCGCCGAGCCCTCCCCTGAAGCCGCCCGGTCTTCCCCTGACACGACCGGCACCCCGCCGGTGACTGTCACCAGCACCGCCACCACCACCGGGGCCCGGCTCACGCAGACCATGCAGCACCACGCTGCAGGCGATGCGGGTGCCAAGGCCTCTCCGGTCCTGCGGGCGGCCAAGGCCGCGTCCGCGAAGGACTCTGCCAGTGCCTCCGGCAAGGCGTCCTCGCCGTTCGGTACCGCCGCCGCGCCACCGCTCGTGGCGGCACCCGCCACGGCCCCCGTGCCGGGCAACGCGACCGACGACGACCGCTGGTGCGCGGTCTCCCGCAACGACGTGGGCGCCCAGGCGTTGCAGCCCACGCCGAATCAGGTCGAGTGGGCGGTCGACATGGCCGTGCGCGGCAACCTGCGCGCCAACTACCTCCGCCAGGGCGGATACCGCGACCAGGCGGGCTTGGGCACCATCGACCCGCAAGGGCTGTTCCCGAAGCCGACACTGACCGGCGACGGGAGGATTCCCGCCAACGTGCTGCTGGGCATCATGGCGCAGGAGTCGAATTTGTGGCAGGCCGAGTCGGGGGCGATCCCGGGGCAGATGGGCAACCCGCTGGCCGCGGTGGACGGCTACTACGGCCACAAGGCCAGTCCGAACGACCCGGCCGCCTACTGGCACATCAACTGGGAGAAGTCCGACTGCGGCTACGGCGTCGGCCAAGTCACCGACGGCATGCGCATCGCCGGGCACGAGAAGGTCGACGCGAACGGGAACAAGGAAAAGCTCCTCTCCCCGGCCCTGCAGAAGCTCGTCGCCATCGACTACGCCAGTAACGTCGCCGCCTCGCTGAAGATCCTCGCCGACAAGTGGAACGAGGTCCACACCGACGGGCAGAAGGTCACCGTCAACAACGACAACCCGGCCATGGTGGAGAACTGGTTCACCGCCGTGTGGAACTACAACCTCGGCTTCAACCCACCCTCCGAAGCCGCCGCCAACGGCGGGCACTGGGGGCTTGGCTGGTACAACAACCCGGCCAACCCGCTCTACAAGAAGAGCTGGGGCCACCCGTTCATGAACACCGACGTCGACGGCGCGGAGGCCAACCGGGACGCCGAGCACCCGCAGGACTGGCCGTACCAGTCGAAGGTGATGGGCTGGGCCGCCTGGTCCATCGACACCGGCTTCTCCTACGCCACTTCCGGCCGCCAGGACTGGCGGGGCGAGTCGGGGTTCTCCTCGGCCGGGTTCCGGCCCGCCTGGTGGAACACCAAGAACGACCGCATAGACATCCAGCCGCCGCTGGAGACGTTCTGCAACACCAACAACAACTGTGACCCCGCCACGCCGCCCAACTGCTCCAACGAGGAGTGCTACCGGCAGTTCTGGTGGAACCAGCCCAACGTGTCCTGGAAGGCAAGCTGCAACGACACCTGCGGCCACGAGGCCCTCAAGTACGAGACGCTGGTCAACGAGCCGGGCCGCGGCTACCGCCTCAAGAACGGCACGCCCGTGTGCAGTGGCGCCCCGGCGGGTGCCCTCGTGGTCGCCTCGGTTCCCGACGGCACCCCCTCCTGGGGCGACTGCGGGACGATCTCCTCGGCCGGCAGCTTCCAGTTCGCCTTCAACCCCGGTGCCCAGAACCGCTACGAAGCCAAGGCCGACCTGCACCGGATAGGCGGCGGATACGGCGGCAACTTCTGGTATGCCCACGACCGGGACGCCAAGCACCTGGGCGGCGACAACGGCGCCATGACCGTCTTCGGTGACTGGAAGCTGGGCAAGCCGGTCGACGGGGGCCAGGCAAGGGTCTACGCCCACATCCCCGACACCGGAGCGACGGCCAAGGAAGCGATCTACGAGGTCATTACCCCCTTCACCAAGGACCCGAAGAATCCGAAGAAGACCGTGAAGAAGGTCGACCAGGGCGCCAACGCCGGCAAGTGGGTCGACCTGGGCGCCTACCGCTTCAACAACGAACTGCCCGAGGTCGCCCTGTCCAACGCCAACAGCAGCGGGGCCGCGGACAAGGACATCGCCTGGGACGCCATCGCCTTCGTGCCGGGGAAGTTCACCGGTGTCGACATCACCCTGACGGAGGTGGACAAGGACGCGCCGAACGTGGACTGGGCCAGCATCAACGGTCCCGTGGCCATGACCCCGCCCTCTGCACAAGAGTTCGTTCCTGCCGTGGGAGGGGCGCAGGCACCGCGTTCCGGGCCGGCCTCCTCAGGAGCCTCCGGTGCTCCCCGAGCGACGCCGGGAGCCACCAAGGATGCCTGCGGTACGCCCGACGCCCACGGCGTCAGGGGATGTCTGCGGATGATGCCGGAGCCCGTCAAGCCGGACAGTCCCGTGGCGCAGAAGCAGCCTGCGGCAGCAGGCGCCGCCGCGGACGTCGTCCCCTGGTGCGTGCCGGGCACGAACCAGTTCACACGGTTCGAAGCTTGCATGCACATGCAGTTCCAGTACGTCGGGCAACGCATATATCCGAACAAGCCACCGGAGGAGATCGGGCGTGCCGACTTCGACGTCAACTGGCAGATCAAACTGAACCAGAAGTCGGGCTCCTTCAAGCAGCAGATGGACGTACGGGCAACGCGCATCGACACCGCTCTGGGCGGCGTCAGCCTGACCAGCCGGTTCCACTGCTTCGAGCCCCAGGTGGATTGCGTGGACCAGCCTGCGCAGTGGCAGGGAGCCCTCAACTGGGCTCTTGGCGACAGCCATACGGCCACGGCAACCAAGGAGAACGCCTGGACCAATCCGGCGACCGGGTCCAACGGCGCCCCCGCCAGGGGCTGGGACCCCATCAACTTCACCTGGGCCTTCATCGGCAGTTCGCCCAATGCCTCCACCCCGACCCTCGGGTTGAGGGTGATGGATGACGACGCACTCTTCCAGTGCGACAATTTCGCGATCAACAACACCGTCGGCTGTTCCTTCGGAACGTACGAGCCCACCTACCAGTTCAACACGAAGAAGTACCCGGCCGCGGCCGCGCACGCCTGGCTCGTCCAGAACGTGCTGACTCCCCACGCGGGAACAAAAGCCAACCCCCTGCACTACCTGCCCAACAACAAGAACAAGTGGAGCCGCGACACGAACGACAACCGGCAGGTGATCTGTCCCAACAACTGGCCCCGCCATCCCGACGTGGACACCCTCATGGCCCCGGAGCTCACCGAGACGAACAAGGACGACAGCCGCTCCTGTGACGAATTCGCCTTCGCCGGAACGTACGAGTCCGGAGGCATGCCGACCGCGATGAACGGCCGCAACCAGGTGGCATCGGGCGATGCGTGCCTGCAGACCGTCGCCCGGCGTGTCGCAGGCGTACCCAAGCTGGAGGACGACGAGCGCTCGTCCTTGCCCACCTTCCAGGAAGTCTGTGGCCGTTCCTCGATGTCAGGCTTCGTCAACAGCGGCTCCATGAACCGCTTCGGCGGATTCGCGGAGTACTTCCGGCTGCTCGACGCCGACGCCTACTACGTCAGCGTGCCGGGCTTCGAACACTGCCCGACACAGGGCCCGTTGATCCAGTGCAAGATGACACCGTGATGTCGCACGACCGGTAGAAACGTATGGGGGGTGTGCCGACAGCACACCCCCCATATCAGCGCCGCCACACCAGGATGTCGTCTTCCACTTGCGGGAGAACCGGCCGCACCCCGACCGCCGCGCTCGCCGGCGGTCTCCACGCCGCCACAGGACGTACTTCCTGCAGAGCCCTGGCAGTGTCAGCCAGAAACGCCCCGAGCGAGGGCCACCAGCCGAGTTCCCCGCCGGTCTCATCGAAGAACGAACCCACCTGCCCGAACCCGAGGCCGGGCCGCACATCGATGAAGAGGCAGTCCATCGAACCCTCGGACATCGTCGCGAAAGGAACCCATGCCGGGTGCCACCAGGAGCCGATGACGTCCTCGTCGAGCAGCGCATTGAGCGTCTCCGCGACCGGACCGATCTCCGCCCGCCGCATGAGCCGGTTGCCGTGGGGCAGGAACGCCGCACCCGGAGTACCGGGCTCACAACCGTCGTTGAGCGCCAGCAACCGGGAGAGTTCACCGGGCAGCGCCGCATCACTCCCGTGCGGCAGGTCCGCATGCGGGACCTCCGCCACGGGGGCCCGCAGTGCCGCTGCGCTGAGCGGGGCCATGATGCCCAGCCACCCGACGATGCGTGCCCATTCCCGCGTGACGTCATACTCAGCCATGGATCCCCCTGGGCCGGTGCGCTCTGCCGCGCCCACCTTAGCCGCCGAACCTGCACTGGCTTGCGACCGTGCCTGCCTTCCTTGCCTGCGATGTCTTTCCGAGCGCAAGGAGTGTGCGGGTCACCATCCAGGAGGCGCTCAGATAGTGTTGGGTAATTGATCAACTGCATGCCGTGATGCGTCGGTGGTGATCTCCGTGGTCCAGCCGTCCATGAAACCCGATTACCCAACACTTTTCTCAGGCCGGGCGGACCAGGCGGTTGTCGTGGGCGAAGACCACGGCCTGGATCCGGTCGCGGAGTTCGAGCTTGTGCAGGATCCGCCCCAGATGGGACTTCACGGTCGCCTCCGCGAGGTACAGCGCGGCCGCGATCTCGGCGTTGGACAGGCCGCGGCCGACCTCGACGAGCACCTCGCGCTCACGGGCGCTCAGCCGGTCCAGCCGCTCGTCGCGGACGGCGGCGCCGCCGTCGGGCAGGTGCGGACGGAAGTCCTCCAGCAGACGCCTGGTGATCCGCGGGGAGAGCACCGCGTCGCCCGCCGCGACGTTGCGGATCGCGGTGAGCAGCTCCTTTGGCCTGGTGTTCTTCAGCAGGAAGCCCGAGGCTCCGGCGGCGAGACCGGCGAAGGCGTACGCGTCCAGGTCGAAGGTGGTCAGGATCAGCACTCTGCTCTGCGGGGAGACCTCGACGACCTGTCGGGTCGCCTCGATCCCGTCCGTCCCGGGCATCCGGACGTCCATGAGGACGACATCGGGCCGCAGCTCCCGGGCGAGGCGTACGGCCTGGGCGCCGTCCGCGGCCTCGCCGACCGGTGTCATGTCGGGCTGGGCCTCCAGGACCGTGCCGAAGGCCATCCGGAGCAGCGCCTCGTCGTCGGCGATCAGGATGCGGATCGTCATGCGGAGGCCGCCCCGCCGCCGCCCAGGAGGAGTCGGGTACGGACGCCCCAGCCGCCGCCCGGAAGCGGTCCGGCCCGCAGCGTCCCCCCATAGGCGGCCGCGCGCTCGCGCATGCCGGGGATGCCGTGGCCGGGCGGTGCGGCGGCGGGCCGCGCCGGGCGGGGGCCGCTGTCGGTGACGTCCACGCCGACGGCCTGGGCCGAGCACTCGACCAGGACCGTCGCGCGGGTGCCGGCGGGTGTGTGCTTGAGGGTGTTGGTCAAGGCTTCCTGCACCAGACGGTAGACGGTGAGTTGTGCGGTGGCGGGGACGTGGGTGTGGCCGCCGCGGACCTCCAGGCGGGTCGGCAGCCCGGCGGCGCCCATCTGGTCGGCGAGGGCCTCCAGCTGGGCGATGCGGGGCGGCGGGTGGCGCTCCGCGTCCCGCTCGCCGGTCCGCAGGACGCCCAGCGAGCGCCGCATGTCGGTCAGCTCCTGCCGGCCCGTCTCGGAGATCTGCAGCATCGCGGCGGTGGCCCGGTCCGGGGACCTGTGCTGGGCGTAGACGGCGGCGTCGGTGAGCGCGACCATGACGGACAGGTTGTGGGTGACGATGTCGTGCATCTCGCGGGTGATCCGGGCCCGCTCCTCGGCGACGGCCAGCCGTGCCTGCTGCTCCTGGTGCAGCGCCAGCCGTTCGGCCCGTTCCTGCACGGCGGCGAGGTAGGCCCGGTTGGTCCGCACGTTCACCCCGAGGACGGCGGCGGCGGCGACCGTCGCGGAGAGCGCGACGAAGGGGGTCAGGAACGCGCCGTCCGGTGCCCAGCGCAGGCAGGCCAGCACGGCTCCGCCCTCCACGACGGCACCGGCGAGGAGCGTGCCGCGCCGGCCTGTGTGCGCGGCCGCCGTGTAGAGGGCCACCAGCAGGGCGATGTCCGCGGGCAGTTGGACGTCCATCAGCCACTGGACGAAGGCCGCGGCCGCCACGGCGCCGAACACCGCGAGCGGGGCCCGGCGCCGCCACAGCAGGGGGAGCGCCAGGGCGGCGGTGAGCGCCGCGGCCACCGGCAGCTCCCGCGCCGGGTAGGCGGTCACGACGTTGAGGAGGAGAAGGATCGGCAGCGCCGCGTCCCACACCAGGGGCGGTACCCGGTCCCGGTGGCGCACCGTCACACCTCCCCGTCGATCGGTCGTCGTGGCGGCCCGACCGGGACCGTCAGCGCGTACAGCCGGAGCCTAGGCCGCGGGGGCGGCGGCGCGCATGAGCCCACCGGCCGACCGCACCCTGCCGGGGTACGACCGCAGGAGGAGGCCCACCACCTCCCGCGGTCGCAGAGCGGCCGCCGGACGGGCGTGACCGGTTGCCACTGCGGTCGCA